>DASWTW010000001.1:0-5612 GCA_036401895.1 Herpetosiphonaceae bacterium
GTCGTGGGATCGATCGTGATGATATGCGGCGCCTGCACGAAGAGCGGCGGAAGCGTGATCGTGTTGCTGCCACTCTCGATGCTGTAGGTCACCGTCGTGCCGTTCGAGACCTGCCGCACCTCGCCGGGCCGCAGGTTGACCAGCCGGCTCCTGAACGACAGCTCGCGCACGCGCTCACGCTCCGTCTGGTTGTACTGCCAGCCGTAGGTCGTAGCCGCGTCGCCGGGCGTGGTCGTCGGCGCTGGGCTCACGCTCTCCGCCAGCACCTCGACGCCGGCCTGCGGCACCACATGCGCGACGTTCAACGAGTAGCTGCTCAGCACCTCGTAGATCCAGGGCAGACTCATATCGACCCAGGTGGTCGGCATGATCGGGTTGCTGTGGTAGCGCGAGGTCCACTGGCCGTCGGCGCGCTGATTCTTGAGCAGATATTCCGTCGCGCGCATCAGGGCGGTATCCGTGCTCACCGGCTGGAGCCGCGAGAGCGCGTAGAGCACGCCGGCGGTCGGCAGCGGGTCCGAGATCGTCGTGTTGGGGTAGATGTCCCAGCCGCCGTCCGCGTGCTGCTGGCCGCGCAGATACGTCGACAGCACCAGCATGCGCTCTTCCATGCTGGTTGCCAGCGCATCGTCGTCGATATAGGGCAGCGCCGCGTGCAGTCCGATGATCGCATGGAGCGCATCGGTGTTGCGGCCGGTGTAGGGCCAGGGCAGCATCGCGTTGCTGGCCTTGACGATCGCCGTCTTGTACCTGGCGTCGCCGGTCAGATCGTAGACCTTGCCGAGCGCGACGATCGTGTAGGCCGTCAGCGCCGGGCTGCGATTGGTTCCCGAGGTGTTGGCCCACCAGTATTCGGGGCCGTTATGCTCGGAGTACCAGCCGCCATCCGCCTGCTGCTGTTGCAGGAGATAGTTGGACATCTTGACCAGCGTGGTCGTGTCGGTCAGGCTGGCCGTCGGCGTTACCGGATTGGTCGTGCCGAGCACATCCAGCGCCGCGCCCGCTCCCGATCGATCCGCTTGAGCCGTCGAGCCAGACCACGACCACAGGCTGTGATCCGCCCGGCTGATTGTCGCCTCGACCTGAGCCGCCGTCGCAGGAGCCGCCGCCAGCTTGCCCGTGGCCGGAGCCGCGGCCGAGCCGCCGTAATCGCCGAAGTTGACCGCCACACGCGAGCCGCCGCGCACCGAGACGCTCACCGTGTCGGGCGTGGAGGAGGTCCAGCCGGCCAGATTGGTCTGCGTGATCGTGTAAGTTTCCCTCGGCGCCGGCTCCAGTCGCACGTTATCGAGATGGAACCAGTTGCCGCCTGAGCCGCCGTAGCTGCTGCTGAAGATCCGCAGCCGCACCTTCTGGCCGCGCAGCGTCCGAATGTCGTTGGTCGCGTCGTGCCAGCTGCCGTTCGTGCCGCCGTTATTGACCAGCGTGCGCAGAACCTGCTGGCCGCTCTCGTCGAGCAGCTGCATGTAGGTCTCGGTGCCCCAGCGCGTCCGCCACTGCCAGCTGAGCGTTTGCGCATCCGCCCCGATCTCGAACGCCGTCGAGGTCATGCCGAGATTCGGGCTGCTCATGAAAGCGTACGCACCGTCGATCCCGTCGCTGCCGCTGCTGATGCCGTAGAGCGCGCCGTTGGAGCCCCACGTGTTGCCGCTCACCTGCCAGCCGGGGATCGACACTTCCAGCCCCACGTTGTCCACATGGAACCAGTTCCCGCCCGAGCCACCGTAGCCGCTGCTCACGAAGCGCAGCCGCACTTTCTGCCCACGATATGCGCCGACATCCGTAACCGCCTTGTACCAGCTGCCGTTGGTGCCGCCGTTGTTGACCACCGTCCGCAGCAGCTGTCCACTCTCATCGAGCAGCTGCACATAGCTTTCCGTGCCCCAGCGTGTGCGCCACTGCCAGCTGAGCGTCTGTGCTTCCGATCCGACTTCAAAGGCGGCCGAAGTCATAGCCAGGTTCGGGCTGCTCATGAAGGCGTACGCGCCGTCGACGCCGTCGCTGGCGGTGCTGATGCCGTAGAGCGCGCCATTGGAGCCCCACGTGTTGCCGCTCGTCTGCCAGCCCGGGATCGACACTTCCAGGCCGATGTTGTCGACGTGGAACCAGTTCCCACCGCTAGCGCCGTAGCCGCTGCTCACGAAGCGCAGCCGCACGTTCTGGCCGCGATACGCGCTAACATCGGCGAATGCCTTGTACCAACTGCCGTTGGTGCCGCCGTTGTTGACCACCGTCCGCAGCAGCTGTCCGCTCTCGTCCAGCAGCTGCACGTAGCTTTCCGTGCCCCAACGTGTGCGCCACTGCCAGCTGAGCGTTTGCACTTCTGCGCCCACCTCGAACGCCGCCGAGGTCATGCCGAGGCTGGGGCTGCTCATGAAGGCATACGCGCCGTCGACACCGGTGCTGGTGCTGATGCCGTAGAGCGCGCCATTGGAGCCCCAGGTGTTGCCGGCCATCTGCCAGCCGGGTACCGAGACTTCCAGGCCGATGTTGTCGACGTGGAACCAGTTCCCGCCCGAGCCACCGTAGCCGCTGCTCAGGAAGCGCAGCCGCACCTTCTGGCCACGATACGCGCTAACATCGGCGAAGGCCTTGTACCAGCTGCCGTTGGTGCCGCCGTTGTTGACCACCGTCCGCAGCACGTGCTGTCCGCTCTCGTCAAGAATCTGCACGTAGCTTTCCGTACCCCAGCGTGTGCGCCACTGCCAGGTGAGCGTCTGCGCCTCCATCCCGATCTGGAAGACCGAGGAGGTCAGGCTCCCGTTGGGCAGGTTGGGCGTGGCCGCGTACCGGCTACCGTCCATGCTGCCTGCTGCGTTCGTGATGCCACTGCTGGCACTCCAGCCCGTTAGATCGCCGGTCTCGAAGTTGTAGTTCTGCGGATAGGTCGCCGGATCGAGATTGAAAGCCGGGCGATCGAAGCTGACGTTGTCGGCCGCCGCGAACGGATCGACAGCGTAGCCGCCGTGCGCGAACTGAGCGTTGTCGACGCGCGTGGTCGCCGGCTCGGTGACCTTCGACGTCTGCGCGTTGAAGGTGAAGTTCGCCGGAGCCGCTGGTTTGGGCGCCGGCACCGCCAGCGTGTAGCGGCCCTGCGCGTCGGTCGTGGCGCTGGCGACAGCACCCGCACTGCCGTTGGCCGCGACCGTCACGCCCGCGATCCCAGTCTCGCCGGTATCACGCGCGCCGTTCTGGTTGGCATCGTTCCAGACCACGCCGTCGACCTGCGCCACGGCATACGCGCCGAACAGGTGACCGCCGCTGGTGCCAAACTCATCGAGCGTGATGCTGAGCTGCGTGGGTGTGCTGAAAGCCCAATCCGCCAGCGACGACGCGACGAGCCCGTAGCTGCCCGCTTGGAGGCTGGAGAAGGTGAAGCTGCCGTCGCCGCCGGTCGCGGTAGAGGAGAGCGGCGCGCCCTGGTCGTCGTTGAGCGCCACCGGCACCCCGCCGACACCCGGCTCGCCCGCGTCCTGCGTCCCGTCGCGATCCGTATCCTCGAAGACGCGGCCCGTGATCGTGCCGGCCGTGAACTGGACCACCGGCTGCGGCACGGTCAGCGTCACCGGCCCATCGACGATCAGCACGGTCGGCGCGAACGCTCCCGCCTCGGTGCTGGTCATGGTAAAGGTGGCAGTGCCGTCCGCGCCGCTGGTGACCGGCGCCTGGCTCAGTTCCACGCCTGCGGCTGCCAGCGCCACCCAGACCGGCTTGCCGGCCAGCGGATGACCCGAGGCATCGCGCACGGTGACCGTGATCGTCGCGGCGTCGCTGCCGTCCGCTCGATGCGGCGAGGTCGCGCTCACCGTCGAGGTCTTCAGGCTGACATGTCGGGGCGTCTGCGGCCCATTGGCGGGCGTCACAAAGGCATCGACGTAGATCGTGCCTTCCGCCTGCACCTGGAGCATATGCGGACCCGGCGGGAGTCCGGTTGCCGAGAAGGATCGTGCGGCGGTTGCGGTGCTGCCGAGATCCAGATAATCGTAGTAGTTGCCGTCGATGGAAAGATGCGCTTTGCCGGCGCCCGCAGCTGCCAGCGCCTGATACGTCACCGAGGTGCCGGTGAACGGGAACCAGACGTTGCTGCCGCTGCGCAGATACGCGCCGCCGCTGGCTGTGGCGTTGCTCGCGCGGGTCCAGTTGCGGCTGCGGATCACGCGCCCATCCAGCTCCTCGAAGCTGCCGTCGGGCAGCGTCGTGCCGTCCCATACGTCGATATAGTCGAGCAAGATGTAGTCGTCGGCGGCGCTGACGTGGCGCTGGCCCAGCACGTTGACCGTGATCGTGTGCTGGCCTGGCCCGAGATCGGCATACGTCACCGTGGAGGTCGTCTCGGCCGGGCTGTAGGTATCGACGATGCCCCGGCTGACGCCGTCGATCAGGATCTCGGCCTGGCCCGCGTTGGACTGCGGCAGCAGGCCAAGGCTGACCCAGGAGCCGCTAAACGTCAGGCTGGCGGTATCGCCGGCGGTGCGCGACCACACGGCCGATCCGTCGCTGCCGTGCAGATGCGACACATAGTCCATCGCCGACCACGACGGAGCCGTGACCGCGTAGGGTGCGCTGTTGAAGCGGAGCGCCGGATCGTCGGCCTCGTAGCGCACAATGCCGGTCCGCTGCGGCGGCGTGACGAAGGGCGCCGTGCCCGGCGTGATGAACGCATCGACTGTCGCTACGCCGCGCACCGGCTTGACCAGCAGCACATGCGGCCCTGCGCCCAGCCCGTCAAACGAGAAGGAGCGCACGCCCGCCGTGTCGCTGGCGAGATCGAAGCGGCCTTTGGAAACGCCGTCGATCAGCACTTCGACTAGCCCGGCGCTGGTGGAGGTGAACGCCTGGTAGGTGATCGAGTCGCCGGTGAACGGGAACCAGAGCAGACTGCCGCTGTGCAGGTACGATCCAGCGCTGGCCACCGTCGCCGGCGCGCTGCTCCAGTTCGTGGTGCGCGCGACGCGCGGATCGCCCTCCTCGAAGCGGCCATCCGCCATCGTCGTGCCGTCCCACACATCGACATAGTCCAGGTGAACATAGTTGTCGCTGGAGAAGGCGTTGCGCTGGCCCAGGATCTTGACGACCAGCGTGTGCTGTCCGGCGCTGAGACCGGCGACCGCGACGCTGGTGGTGTCGTCGGTGCGGCTGTAGGTATCGACGATGCCCCGGCTGACGCCGTCGACCAGGATCTCGGCCGTGCCGGCGTTGGTCTTGGTCAAGAAGCCGACGCTGACCCAGCTCCCGTTGAAGGTGTAGCTCAGGGCATCGTTCGCCGTGCGCGACCAGACACCGTAGCCCCTGCTGAAGGCGGAGTGGGAGCCCATGCTCCAGGAGGTGCCGCTCTGAAATGCATTCCCGTTGAAGCGGAAGGCCGCGTCGTCCTCCTCGTGGCGGATGATGCTCGCGGCCGGCACCGGCGTGGCATAGGGCGGCGATCCCGGCGTGACGAACGCATCGAGCGTGGCCGGGCCGTCGAACGGCCGCAGCTCCAGGATATGCGGCCCCGCGCTCAGCTCGCCAAAGGCGAACGTGCGCGTGGTCGTCGTGGCGCTGTACAGATCGTACAGGCCGCGCGAGCTGCCGTCGATCAGCACCTCAACCTTGCGGCCGCTGGTCGACGC
>DASWTW010000002.1:0-5668 GCA_036401895.1 Herpetosiphonaceae bacterium
GGGTCGTAGCGCTCGCGCAGCATAACTCACCTCCTGCGCGTCGATGCTGCAAAGCGAGGGCCAGCGCTACCAGCAGTGTCAACTGTTTCGCTATCTAAACCGCGTCAGAAACCGACTTTTGCACCAAAAACTAGTACTAGAATTGATAAAATTCTTTATACTTATGCTCGTATAAGTATTAATCGCGACCTGGAGCCGTAAAATCTGTTTCAAAGAATCAAAAAACTACACAATAATCTGTATTGTGTAGTCATGCGAACAGTTTTTGAAAGCTTTATGGTATCAAAGGCGCTGTGCTCTCGGCTACGACGGCTGCAAGAGCTTGTGGAGCATGATCCAGGTTTCAAAGGTTTGAAAGCCGACCGACTCGTAGAGCCTGAGCGCTCCCGAGGCGTTCTCAGCGTCGACGCTGATCAGGGCGGTATTCATGCCCGTCGCTTTGAGCTGATGCAGGCCATTCAGCAGCAGCGCCCGCCCGAGACCGAGCTTGCGAAAGCCGGGATGTGTGCCCAGGCCCAGCACAAAGCCCTCGGCGCGTCTGAAGCGCTCGTTCTGCTCCTGCATGATTTCGCACTGGCAGTAGGCCGCAAAGCTCCCGTCCGGCGCGATCACCAGCTGGTAGAGATCTGGCCGGAAGTGTGGCGCTGCCAGCTCATGCTGAAGATCCTCGCTTGTGGCGTCGTGGTGATTCCAGTGATCGCGAAAGGCCAGATTCCCCAGCTCGATCCACTGCTCGTCGTCGGGGCCGGGCTGGAATGGACGGATGGTGAAGCCGGGCGGCAGCTGTGGCGGCTCGATCGGCGTTTGGAGCGAGCGGCGCATCGTGAAGAAGTAGCGCACAGGCGCAAAGCCGTGCTCGCTTAGCAGCGCCAGCCGCTCCGTTTGATCGCTGCGCGCGCCCGTGAGCAGCTGAGCCGACTGCCGCCGCTCCTGGCCTACCTCCTGGACTCGTGCCTCAGCCCAGGCCAGAATCTCCGGCTCAAGGGTGCCGTTGCGTGCCTGGGGATGAATTCGCATCCAGAAGCGGCCATCGATCGTCGCGCCGTGCTCTGGGATCGCGAGCTGGCCCCAGCCGACGAGGCGCCCTGTGTGGTCGTGCCACAGTCGTAGATCGCGCTGAGGATCGACCGAGGGTGACTCAACCTCACCGCGCAACTCCTCGACCGATGTGCTGCGATCCAGCTGATCGACGGCCTCGCACGCATCGATGAGCGCGACAATCGCCGGTAGATCCGCCTGGCCACGGTATAGACGTGATTCAAAGATGGTCATTCGTGCTCCTTCTGCCCTGCGGGCAAACAAAGGAACAAGCAAACCGGGTGCCAGACCGGGTGCCCTTTGGGCATGGTACCCCGGCGAACAAATAGTGAGGTTTGTTTTTGTTCCCTTGTTCTTTGGTTCTTTTGTTCCCTCATTCTCCGCCTGTTATCCGGTGAATATTCGGTGGATCGTTGAGATAAAGCGAGCCGTCCGGCGCTTGCTCAATGTCGGTGCCGCAGCCGAGACCTTCGGGCAGCTCGATCTGCTTGACTTCGGTCACGCCTGTGCGATCGGCGGTGAGCGATGCGCGGTAAAGCGCGCGGTTGCCATAGGCACAGATCAGCAGGCTGTTCTGCCAGGCCGGAATCGCAGCGCCGGTATAAACGATCACGCCGGTCACCGCCTCGGTATTGCTCCAGCGCAGCACGGGCGCGATCGAGCCCTGAGCAACGCTGCCGCACTGGTAGTTCGGACCCCAGCCGTAGTTTTGCTCGCGCCGAACCAGATTCAGCTCGTCGTCGCAGGATGGCCCGTTGTCGGTCGCCCACAGGTTGCCGGTCTGCGGATCGAAGGTGAAATCGAAGGGATTGCGCAGTCCGTAGGCCCAGCCCGGCGCCGGCGCGAATGGATTGTCGTCAGGCACCGAGCCGTCGCGATTGAGCCGCAGTATTTTACCGTAGGCCGCCAGCGTGTCTTGCGCAAAGACAGGTCGTGCGTTCTCGCCGATGCTGACATATAGCTTATCGTCAGGCCCGAAGTGCAGGTTGCCGCCGTTGTGATTGCCCGCGCCCGTCAGTACCCGTGCCTCAAAGATCACGGTCGGCTCTTCGCCTCGGCCGTTACGCTCGGTGTAGCGCAGCGTCGTATTGACGACCGGCTGTCCTGGCTTTGAGTAGTAGACATAGACATAATGATTGTCGGCGAACTGTGGATCGACGGTGACTCCTAGCAGTCCGCGCTCGAACGTGCTGTCGACCTGAAGCGTTGCGAATGGCGCTGATTGTTTCTGCCTGCTCGCATCAAACAGATGAATCGCCGCTTCAGTCGGGCCGCCGTAGCCGCCTTTCTCCGTGACCAGCCAGCGACCATCCGGCAGAAACGCGATCGCGACCGGAAACGAGACGCCCTGCTGCTCGCCTGCGATTGTCTGGATACGCGCGCCCTCAGGCAGCGGCTCGGATGTGGCGTCGCCGGGATCGAGCGGCTCGGCTGCCGGCGCAGCTGAGGCTGCATCTTCCGTGACCGCCGGCGACTGGCTCGACGCTTGCGGCGCAGGCGATGCAGTGTTGTCGGCGGCGCTGCTGCACGCGACAAGCACCGGCAGCAGGAGCAATAACCAAAGACGAGCCATACGGCCTCCTTATAAACGCGGTGAGCTTTATGATCTATGCTACCACTGGTTTGCCCGCTGCCCGCAAGGACGCAAAAACAGCCAGCGGATAGGATCACACTATCCGCTGGCTGTTTGGAGGAGATTGTTTGTTGTCTAAAGGTTGATGCCGAGCGTCGAGGCCAGGCTCAGGTCGCCGGGACCAAGCAGGGCCAGCGCAACCGCTAGCACCAGCAGCACCAGGTTATACTCGTAGCCGTTGTTCTGCGACCACAGGCCGTTCTTGCCGTGTACCTTGGCGATCGCGATCAGCATAGCGCCGCCGATCATTAGCGCCGCTAGCGGCTGGAATAGCCCGACGATGAAGAGTACGCCGCCCAGCACCTCCGACAGACCTGCCAACGTGGCCATCTGACGGCCGGGCCGCAGTCCGATCGACTCCATGAACGCTCCGGTAGCGGCCAGGCCATAGCCGCCAAACCAGCCAAACAGCTTCTGCGCGCCGTGTCCGATAAACAGTCCGCCGATCAGGAGGCGCAGCGCCAGCAATGCCAGATTTTCCATAATGTATGCTCCGTGCAGTTTCTTATGAGTATTGACTTACTTTGTGTAAGCAACTATAAAGGAACAAGTACAAACCGTCAATAGTTGATTTGGCTCATGCCAACTAGGAAGCGAGTTGTAAGCAATTTTGCGCATCATGGGGCGAACGATGATCGCCGCCGATCTACGCTGATAAAATCGTGATGAAGAGTTGAGCAGAGGTAAAAAAATCTCAGGATTCCGCATGGAGTCGCGGCGAATCGGCGGCTCCAGGCCGTGACGCTACGTTGCAATTAGGCAGGGCGGTAGTTATAATACGCCGGTGTCACTCCCCCGCTCCCGCTCTACCGGCAGTACCTCTTTTGCCAGGGGCTAACAGAGGTCGCGGGATTAGCGTTTCTCGGAAAGAAAAGGACTTCACATGCACATCCGTCGTTGGTTTGCGCCGCTTATGGTGATGACGCTGCTGGCATCGGCACTCATCATCCCGGCCTCACATGCTCAAGAAGCAAAGCCAGAGCTTTTTCTCAAGGTACCTAACGGCACTGCGGTTCGACGCGGGACTAAGGGCAGCGATTATGTTGCCGGACAGCTGATCGTGCGTATGCGCGACGGCTCGTCGTTCATGAAAAAAGGCACCCTGACGACGCAGGCGCTTCAGGCTCGCTTCTCAAGCGTGAAGCTGCAATCGTCGAAGCAGCTGAGCGCGGGCACGTTCCGCCTGGATGTCGCGCAGGACGCCGATATTCCAGCGCTGGCTCGCACGCTGGCCGCAGACCCCGAGGTCGCTTACGCTCAGCCGAACTACCGCTATCAGCTGCTGCGCACCGTCAACGATCCGCTCTCGACCTTTCAGTATGCATTGAATAAGATCGATGCCTACGGCGCATGGGATGTGACGACCGGCAACAGCAACATCAAGATCGCGATCGTCGATAGCGGCGTGCGGCTCAGCCACCCCGAGTTCGCGGGTCGTGTGCTGCCGGGCTACGACTTCTTCAACAACGACGCCGATCCGTCGGATGATGTGGGCCACGGTACGCATGTCGCAGGTATTGCGGCTGCCGCTGGCGATAACGGCGAGGGCGGCGCGGGCGTTTGCTGGCAGTGCAGCATCCTGCCGGTCCGAGTCGGCGGCATCGAAGGCGTTCCCAACGATGCGCTGGCGGCGGGCATTCGCTGGGCGGCGGATCAGGGCGCGCGCGTGCTGAACCTGAGCCTCGGCGGTGAGGACGACTCGCCGATCATCCACGAGGCAATCAAGTATGCCGTCAGCAAGAATGTTGTCGTCATTGTTTCGGCGGGCAACTCGGCGGCAGACGGTAATCCAGTCGAGTATCCGGCGGCCTACGAGGAAGTGATCGCGGTCGGCGCAACCGATGAGAACGATCAGCGCGCATACTTCTCGCAGGTCCAGCCGTATGTTGACGTGTCAGCTCCCGGCTGGAACATCCCCAGCACCTGGAGCGACAGCCCCTTCCTGCCGCTGTCGTATCTGGCAATCTCGGGCACATCGATGTCCGCGCCGTATGTGACGGGCCTGGCCGGTCTGCTGCTGTCGATCAATCCGAACCTCGACGTGAACGGCGTTCGCTCGATCCTGACCAGCACCACCGACGATCTGGGTGCTCCCGGCGCGGATTGGGAGTTTGGCACCGGGCGGATCAATGCCGCCCGCGCGGTGAATGCGGTACGTCTGCCCGCCTTCGATCCCGAGTCCAACCCGAACCAGGAGGGCGTCGCCTACTTCCCCGAGACTCAGCACACGCTGCGCGGCACTTTCAAGAGCTTCTGGGAGCAGAACGGCGGCCTGGCGGTCTTCGGCTATCCCATCTCCGCCGAATTCCAGGAGACCAGCGCCGAGGGCACGTTCACGGTGCAGTACTTCGAGCGTAATCGCTTCGAGGCGCATCCTGAGAAGGCAGCGCCCTACAATGTGCTGCTGGGACGGCTCAGCGATGTGCAGCTCAAGCGCCAGGGCCGCGACTGGTTCACCTTCCCCAAAGGCCAGCAGACGCCCGGCTGCCAGTTCTTCGCCGAGACCGGCCACAGCCTGTGCGAGCCGTTCCTGAGCTACTGGAAGAATAATGGCCTGCGCGATCCCAACCTGTCGCCGGATGGTCGCTCGCTGGCGCTCTTCGGCCTGCCGCTCTCGGAGCCCGCGCCGGAAGTCAACACCTCGGGCGAAAACGTCGTGACGCAGTGGTTTGAGCGCGCACGCTTCGAGTTCCACCCCGACAAGCCGCAGCAGTTCCAGGTCTTGCTGGGCCTGCTGGGTAACGAGACGGCCCGGCCCGGCGGTAACACCACGCCATCCAGCGGCCAGACACCGCCCGATCGCTGTGGCCCGATCCCGGCGCCGGTAAAAGCGACCGTCAGCCCAGGAACCTGTACGGTGGTTGGTACGGATTTCGCGATCGACGCGATCGGCTTCAAGCCCGGCGAGGAAATCAACGCCGCGATCTCACGTGACGATGGCGCCAGCGCCGTCTTCGATCCGGTCGAGGCTGATGCGCAGGGTCATCTGCGGCTGCA
>DASWTW010000003.1:0-16645 GCA_036401895.1 Herpetosiphonaceae bacterium
GGGCATGATCGCGCTGATTCGCGTCGATCGATCGACGCTGCCGCCGCTTCCCACGCGCCAGAAGACGACGCTGCTGGCCTCGTGGCTTGGCGTCTGGCGCGAATGGTTCGCCGGGCTCATGCTCGTCAAACGCAGCGCGCTGGTGCTGTCGCTGTTTATTGTCACCGGCATCATGTCGTTCGGCGAAGGCTTCTTTCCGGTGCTCTTCGTCGCGTTCGTCAAAACCGTGCTCAATGGCACCGATCTTGACTATGGCTGGCTGATGTCGGCGCAGGCGATCGGCGGCCTGATCGGCGGGCTGAGCATCGGCGGCCTGGGCGGGCGCGTTCTCTCCTCACGGCTGCTCGGCTGGAGCTCGATTCTCTTCGGCGCGCTCACGCTGGTGATCTTCCACGCGCCTTCCTTCGCGGCGTCGTCGGCGCTGACGCTGGTCTCGGTGCTGATGATCATCGTGGGCGTGGTATCCGTGAGCTGCCGCACAGCGCTCAACACGCTGCTTCAGCAGAGCATCGCCGACGAGTATCGAGGACGCATCTATGGCGCCTACAACACCGTAAGCTCTTGTATTGCCCTGGGCGGTATGGCCGTCGCCGGAACGCTGGGCGACATCTACGGTATTGTGCCGATCATTAGTATCGAGGGCTATGCATATATTCTGGCCGGGATTGTGGCACTCTTGCTCATCCGCGATGTCCAGGCCGGCACAGCGCTGCCGACGCGTGGTCAGAGCAAAGCATCTGCGGATGTGACCTGAGCGCTGAGGGCACGTGTAACATACTCCTGGCAGTCAGTAAGGTAGAAAGTAGCATGCAAACAGGTATTATATCGACCATCGGCAACACGCCACTGATTCACCTGAGCCGGATGTTTGACGATCGCAACTTTCGGCTGTTCGCGAAGCTGGAAAGCTTCAATCCCGGCGGCAGCATCAAAGATCGGCCGGCCTATCATATCCTCAAGCAAGGGCTGGAGCGCGGCATGATCCGGCCCGACACCACGGTGATCGAGTCGAGCTCCGGCAACATGGGCATCGGTCTGGCGCAAGTCTGCGCGTACCTCAATCTGCGCTTTATCTGTGTGATCGATCCGAAAACCACCACCCAGAATATTGCGATCTTGAAAGCCTACGGCGCCGAGGTCGATCTGGTCGCCAATGCCGATCCGGTCACCGGCGAGTTTCTGCAAGCCCGGCTTGACCGTGTGCGCAGCTTGCAGCAGATGATCCCAAACAGCTGGTGGGCCAACCAGTACGCCAACCTGGACAACGCGATCGCGCATCACCAGACCATGCACGAGATTGCGACAGCGCTGGACAACCAGGTTGACTACCTGTTTTGTGCCACGAGCACCTGCGGCACCTTGCGCGGCTGCGCCGACTATGTGCAGCAGCATAACCTCAAGACCAAGATCTACGGCGTCGACGCCATCGGCAGTGTGATCTTTGGCACGCCGGCCAGCCATCGTCTCATCCCTGGACACGGCGCGTCGCGCCGCCCTGAGCTGTACCAGCCGGATCTCGCGGATGCGTCGGTGCATATCTCCGACCTGGAAGCGGTCGTCGGGTGCTACCTGCTCCTGCGTCGCGAGGCGATTCTGGCGGGTGGCTCGTCGGGCGCGGCGATCGCGGCGGTAGGCAAAGTTCAGCACGAGATCCCGGATGGTGCTAACTGCGTGGTGATCCTCTGCGATCGTGGCGAGCGCTACCTGGACACGATCTATTCTCAGAGCTGGCTGATGGAGCATTTCGGCGATATTGACGATCTCCTGGAGGAGGCTACCTCCGGGGAAGAATCGCGTCATTGGTGGCAGCGGCCCCTTGTGCGGTAGGCATCAGCACGATCGAGGTGCGCTATTCGACGCGCAGAACGGGCGGCTGAGCCTCGTCCATCGCTTTGGCGCAGCCTCCTCGCTCTACGATAAGTTGCGGATGTAACGAAAAGCTGCCTCGTGAGACTACTCCTCCAAGCGATCCGTTCGCTTCGGGGATCGTCTCAGGAGGTAGCCACAATGACCGCTCTCAGCACCGAAGATACGCTGGTTGCGCCAGCCAGCCAGCCGCGCGCCTGCCCGTATCATCACGTCGGCGCGGATTTCGATCCGCTCAGCCCTGCCCATCTGGCTGATCCATATCGCTTCTATGCGCACGCCAGGCAGGAAGACCCGATCTTTTGGAGCCCCTTTCTCCAAAGCTGGATCATCACGCGCTACGATGATCTCCTCGCCATTCTGCGCGACCCGCAGCGATTCTCGTCGGCCGGCATGATCGAAGGCGTCGTACGGTACACGCCCGAGGTCCAGGCTGTCTTGCGCACGGGCATGCCGTTCTTGGTCAACTCATTGGCTAATATCGATCCGCCGCAGCATACACGGATTCGAGCGAGTGTCGGCAAAGCCTTTGCCGCGCGGCGCATCAACACCTTCGAGCCGCGAATACGCCAGGCTGTGGATCGCTTGATCGACCAGTTTATCGATCACGGACACGCCGATCTTGTCGAAGAGTTCAACTATCCCTTCCCGGCGCTCGTCATCTTCGATCTGATTGGCGTCCCTGAGGCCGACCTCGCACAGGTACGCGGCTGGTCGAGCGATGTGGTGGAGCTGCTGTTCTCGCCGCTGTCACCTGAGCGGCAGCTCGCCTGCGCGCACAGCGCCATCGCCTACCAGCGGTATGTGACCGCGCTGATCGAACAGCGGCGCGCGGCTCCCCGCGATGATCTGACCAGCGATTTGATTCGCGCGATCGACGCGGGCGAGGCGCACCTGAGCCTGGAAGAGCTGGTAGAGCTGCTCTTCGATCTGGTGCTGGCCGGCCACGAAACTACCGCTAATCTGCTGGGAACGTGTATGGCACAGCTGCTCGGCGACTCCAACGTCTGGCGGGACATCCAGGCGCATCCTGAGCGGATTCCTAACGTCGTGGAAGAAGCCGTCCGCTTCAATGGCCCGGCGCTCGGCTTCTTCCGCAAAACCACTGAGTCGGTTGTGATGAGCGGCGTTACGCTGCCGGAGGGCGCGCGCGTGTTCGTGCTGTTCAGCGCTGCCAACCACGATCCGGCCGCGTTCGCCGATCCCGACACCTTTCAGCCGCAGCGAGAGGCGGGGCGGCATCTAGGCTTTGGGCAGGGGATTCATTTTTGCCTGGGCGCGCCGCTGGCACGGCTGGAAATGCGCATCGCGCTGGAAACGCTGAGTAGCCGGCTGCCGAGCTTGCGCCTGGCTCCCGACCAGACGCTGCGCTACCGGCCATCGCTCACGATCCGTGGGCTTGAGCGGCTGCTCGTGGTGTGGGACACCGACTGATCGCGGCTCGGATCGAGGATCGGCCAGCATCCGCGATGAATGGAGAGCATGCAGCGCGTGGTATGATGTCGGCGGTGCATGATCGCCCGGCTGCGGGCAAGCAACACGCGAGCGCGCAGCCCAGGACGATGATTCCCGCGCGGATGCCGGCTGATTCAAGGAAGGGCCATGGAGAACGAACGATTTCTTGTGACGGGCGCGCTCGGCTGTATCGGTGCCTGGGTCGTCCGCAATCTGATCCGTGAAGCTGTCCCGACCACTATCTTCGATCTGGCGAGCAACCTGCGCCGCTTGCAGCTGATCATGGCAGAGGATGAGCTGGCGCGCGTACAGGTGCTGACCGGCGATATTGCCGATCTGCCCACCGTGCAGGGCGTGCTTCAGCAGGCACGTCCGACTCATCTGATCCACCTGGCCGCCTTGCAGGTGCCATTCTGCAAAGCCGATCCTTCGCTGGGAGCGCGGGTCAATGTAGTTGGCACGGTGAATATCTTTGAGGCCGCCAGACGCTACGGCCTGCGGCGTGTGGTGTACGCCAGCAGCGTGGCGGTCTATGGCATCAGCGAGGAGGAGTTGGCAGGGCCGGTCAGCCATGATGCGCCGCTGCGTCCTCACACACTCTACGGCGTGTACAAGCAGGACAACGAGGGCACGGCCCGCGTGTACTGGCAGGACAACGAGATCAGCAGCATCGGGCTGCGGCCACACGTGGTCTATGGTCCGGGCCGGGATCAGGGGCTTACCTCAAGCCCGACGACGGCCATGCTTGCCGCTGCCCTCGAACAGCCTTTTCATATCCCATTCGGCGGGCGCTACGATCTGCAATTCGGCGACGACGTTGCAAAGGCGTTCATCCAGGCTGCGCGCGTTCCCTTCGACGGCGCCGAGGTGTTCAATCTCCAGGGAACCGTCGTCCACACCCGCGAGATCATCACAGCGATCGAGGAGGCCGTCCCCGCCATCCGCGGACAGCTCAGCTTCACAGATGCGCCGCTGGGCTTTCCCGCCGAGCTGGATGCGACGCCGCTGCACAGCGTGCTTGGATCGCTGCCGCACACCCCGCTCGCCGAGGGAGTCGCGTCGACGATTGCCACGTTCCGGCAAGCGATCGCCGATGGACGGCTTGCGCCGCGTCTGCCGTGATCGGGGAGCCGCTTATGCTACACGGTAAGGTCGCGATCGTCACCGGTGGCAGTCGCGAGATTGGGGCGGCGATGGCTGAGGCGCTGGCGGGCGCCGGCGCGGCGGTTGTGGTGGCGCATCACGCCGAGACGGAGCGCGCCCAAGCCGTGGCTGCGCGCATCCATGCGGCTGGTGGGCAGGCGCTGGCGGTTGAGGCCGATCTGTCGATCGTGGCAGAGAATCAGCGCCTGGTCGCGCGCGCCGTCGAGGCGTTCGGCCGGCTGGACATCTTCGTCGCCAATGCCGGTCTTACGATGTGGGGGCCGTTTCTGGAGATCGAGGAATCAACCTGGGATACTGTCGTCGATCTCAATCTCAAAGGCTCGTTCTTCGGCGCGCAGGCGGCAGCGCGGCAGATGCTCAAACAGCGCGCGGCGAGCCCCGATGCCTGGGACGGCGGCCGGATCGTGTTCTCCGCGTCGGTGACGGGCGTGGTCGCGCTGCCCGACTGCTCGGCCTATGCCGTCACCAAGGCCGGCCTGCGTCACATGGCGAAGGTGCTGGCGCTTGAGCTTGGCCCGCATGGGATCACGGTTAATACGCTGGGCATTGGCGCGACTGTCAACCAGCGCAATCTGCGCGACGATCCCGACTACGAGGCGCACTGGGCGGGCGTGACGCCGACGCGGCGCTGCGGGCAGCCCGAGGATGTGGCGGCGGCGCTGTTGTATCTGGTATCGCCGGCGGCGCGCGTGGTCAATGGTCATACGCTGCTGATCGACGGCGGCTGGTCGACGGTTGGGAGCGTGCCGTAGGATCGCGCGTGAGACCAGCGCTCGAATCACTTCTCAAGCAACAGAAAGTACCGTTATGTCAAACCATAACACTCGTCCCGCACGCCGGTTTCGCTCGCGTGAATGGTTCGCCGATCCCGAGCGCCTCGATCAGACCGCGCTCTACCTTGAGCGCTTCATGAACTATGGCCTGACGCCTCAGGAGCTGCGCGCGGGCAAGCCGATCATCGGGATCGCCCAGACGGGCAGCGACCTCACGCCGTGCAACCGGATTCATCTGGAGCTGGCGCAGCGGGTACGAGACGGCATTCGCGACGCCGGCGGGATTCCGATCGAGTTTCCGGTACATCCGATCTTTGAGAATTGCCGCCGGCCGACCGCAGCGCTGGATCGCAATCTGGCCTACCTGGGCCTGGTGGAGATCCTGTACGGCTATCCTTTTGACGCGGTGGTGCTGACCACGGGCTGCGACAAGACAACGCCGGCCGCGATCATGGCCGCCGCGACGGTCGATATTCCGGCGATCGTGCTCTCCGGCGGCCCGATGCTTGACGGCTGGTTCGACGGCGAGCTGGTCGGCTCGGGCACGATCATTTGGAAAAGCCGTCGCCGGCTGGCGGCCGGCCTGATCGACGAGACGGAGTTCTTCGACGCGGCGCTGGCATCGGCGCCCTCGGCCGGACACTGCAACACCATGGGCACAGCCTCGACCATGAACGCGGTCGCCGAAGCTCTGGGCATGTCGCTGCCGGGATGCGCCGCGATTCCCGCGCCGTATCGTGAGCGCGGCCAGATGGCCTATGCAACCGGCAAACGCATTGTCGAGCTGGCCTACGACGATCTGCGCCCTTCGCAGATCCTGACGCGCGCCGCCTTTCTGAACGCGATCGTGACCATCGCCGCGATCGGTGGCTCGACCAACGCCCAGCCGCATCTGATGGCAATGGCGCGTCACGCCGGCGTCGAGATCACTATGCAGGACTGGGCGCACGGCTACGATATTCCGCTGCTAGTCAACATGCAGCCGGCGGGAAAATACCTCGGCGAGCGCTTCCATCGCGCCGGTGGCGTGCCCGCCGTGCTGTGGGAGCTGATGGAGGCCGGCAAGCTCGACGGCGAAGTGCTGACGGTGACGGGCAGGACGCTGGCCGAGAACATCGCCGGACGCTGGAGCACGGATCGCGAGGTGATCACGCCCTACGACACGCCTTTGAAAGAGCAGGCCGGCTTTCTGGTCCTCAGCGGGAATCTGTTCGAGTTCGCGATCATGAAGACCAGCGTGATCTCGGCCGAGTTTCGTCGCCGCTATCTCAGCGAGCCCGGCTGCGAGGGTGTTTTTGAAGGCCGCGCGATCGTTTTTGACAGCGCCGAGGACTACCACGCGCGCATCAACGATCCCGCGCTGAACATCGACGAGCGCTGCATTCTGGTGCTGCGCGGTGCCGGGCCGCTCGGCTGGCCGGGCTCGGCGGAGGTCGTCAATATGCAGCCGCCCGACGCGCTGATTCGCCAGGGCGTGACGTCCTTGCCCACCATCGGCGACGGGCGGCAGTCGGGCACATCCGACAGCCCTTCGATCCTGCATGCATCGCCTGAGAGCGTGGCCGGCGGCGGTCTGGCCTGGCTGCGCACCGGCGACATTATCCGCATCAACCTCAACGCCGGGCGCTGCGATGCGCTGGTGCCCGACGCCGAGATCGCGCGCCGCAGGGAGGAGCTGCCGCCGATCGTGCTGGAGCATGCCACGCCCTGGCAGGAGATCTACCGGGCTACGGTCGGGCATCTCGCCGATGGAGCGGCCCTGGAAGCGGCGCTCAAATATCGCGGAGTGGCCGGCAAGCCGCCGCGTCACAATCACTGAGGCGCGGCGCAGAGACGGCTATGACCTTCCGCGCAACGGCGCGCGTGACGCTGCGAAAAACTCGTCCTGAAGCCGCCGCGCCTCGTGATCGGCTTTGATCGCACGCACGCCCTGGACGACAACCTGCGCCATCACATCCAGCAGCTGCTCGCCCGCCTCAGCCGTCGCCACGCGCGCATCGCCCTGATAGTGCGTGGGGTGATCAGCATACCACCACACGCCGGTCTGAACCCCGGCCACTCGCAGATCGTTCAGCCGTCCCTGCGCCACGCCTTCGTCGTCGTCCGGCACCAGATCCATGTGTACCAGATCCGGCCGCTGCTGCAAAATGATGCTGGTCTCGCCGGGGCCTGCATGGCCATCGCGCTCAGACGGCCAGGGCAGATCGATGCCACCGCCGAAGAGCTGCATCATCGGCTGCACGAGATAAACCACGTAGTCGCGAGGGCGGTAGAGCTGGAGCATGTTGAACAGGCTGATCAGCCCGGTGTTGCCGCCGTGGGCGTTGACCAGCACGATCTTTGAGAAGCCGTTGCGGGCGATCTCACGGCACACATTGTCCAGTAGCTGCACCATCACATCGGGATCGATCGCGATCGTGCCGGGCAGATGACGTGCCTCGGGGATCTGCGTGAAGATGTAGTCGGGAAACACAACCGCCGGCTCGATCGCCGCCGCCCGCGTGACAACCGCGCGGCCAATAAACGTGTCGGTTCCCAGCGGCAAGTGATGGCCGTGCCGCTCCACAACCGACAGCGGCACAAGACAAACGCCCTGGCTCTGCGCAACCGCCGTGACGAACGCGTCTCCCGTTAATTCCTCCCAGCGCATGATGGCCTCCTGGTGATTGTTTTGGTGGGGAAATAAGATTATCGATAAAGAAGCTGGCTCCCGAATATGATAGAGTTAGATCGAGACCGAGCATACTTTAGCAAGATCAGGGCAGCCTGTTATCTACCGCGTCAAGGATACAGGTTTGATCGGGAGAGGAGCATAGCATGGGTGCGATCACACAGACCGTCTCGTGGTGGTGTTTTGTCCCTCATTTGATGACCGCTGAGCAGCTGGTGCGGGCCGCCGCCGAGGCCGGCTTCACGGCGCTGGATCTCGTGCCGCCCGAACACTGGGAGCTGGTGACCGCCCACGGCCTCGCGATCTCATCCACGCAGGCCCATCTGCCGCTAGAGATCGGGCTGAATCAGCTAGACCAGCATGATCGTCTTGAGCGCGAGATTCGCGCCAACCTGGCGGAGGCCGAGCGCTGGCGGATACCGAACCTGGTCTGCTTCAGTGGCAATCGCAACGGGCTGGACGACGTGGCCGGCGCTGAGCATACGGTAGCCGGCTTCGCCCGCGTGGCGCCCGCCGCCGAAGACGCCGGCGTCACGCTGGTGCTTGAGCTGCTGAACAGCCGCGTCGATCACCCAGACTACCAGGCGGATCGTACGGCCTGGGGCGTCGAGGTGTGCCGGGCCGTCGGCTCGCCGCGCGTGAAGCTGCTGTACGATATCTATCACATGCAGATGATGGAAGGCGATATTATTCGGACGATTCAGGCGGCCCACCCGTTCATCGGGCACTACCACACGGCCGGCGTTCCCGGTCGCCGCGATCTGGACGACGAGCAAGAGCTGAACTACCCCGCGATCCTGCGCGCGATCCGGGCCACCGGCTACGCAGGCTACATCGGCCACGAGTTCATCCCCAGGGCTGATCCGGTTGCCGCGCTGCACACAACATTCGAGCGCTGTGCGCCGTGGCTATGATTCATCCGCCGAACACCTTTAACACTATGTGGTGTACGCACTCGTCGTAGCCGGAGAGCGGGCGATGATACGAATCTGACTCGTATATCCGCTGGTTCGGCCGCTTAACCCGCTCGCTTCAGCAGTTGTTCTTGATCCAGGTGCCAGGTATCGTTGTAGCGCTCAAGGCACCAGCTGTCTGCTGCTCGTTCCCAGACCGTTATGGAGGTATGGCGTGGCTCGAAACGTGCGTCGGTTCCTGGACGAGGAATAGCAAACAGCACCAGCAGCGAGGCCACAATAAAGCCAGCATGACTTACCACCACGATCGTTTGCCCATGATACTGCGCTGCCAGCCGGTGGAGCGTGGTCTGTACGCGCGTGAGAAAGCCATTCCACGTTTCTCCGCCTGGTGCAAACGGCCGGTCGGGCTCGGCAACCGGGTCAAACAACCCATAGCGGGCCTGATAGTCAGCCCAGCTCATGCCGTCCGCCGCTCCCGGGAGCAGCTCGCGCAGGTCGGCATCTTCGCGCAGCGGTTGTCGTGACAGGCTGTGAGCGAGAATACCTGCCGTCTGGCAAGCCCGACGTACCGGGCTTGCTAAGACTACGGCACACTCCTGCCACTCGGCGCTGATATGCAGCCGGTTCGCTAAGACGTGCGCTTGTTGCACACCGACATCGGTCAAGCCGGTACAGCCCCGCAGATCCGCGATCAGCCCGTGCTGTGAATGCTGTGAGTGCGCATGTCGAATGAGAACAAGACGCATGGTGGCTCCTTCCTGGCAGAGCGTTTGGCGCACCTTTATCTTCGGATGTGATGTAGCAAGAATAAGGCAGCCGGCAACGCCCGGCAATCCCCACATCCCGCACATCGTTGCTTCATGGGATCTGAATATCGCCGCAGTATGCTTGCCTCATACAACAAGATGTGGTCGTCGAGACAGATAGGAAGGAACACAGCCATGACACCTTTGACGTTTTGGAAGCAGCATACAGCCTCAGGCACGCAGCAAGTCCGGCGCATCGGCGTGACCAGCCTGCTGGCGCTGGCGCTTGTCGGTGGCGCGGGTGGCGCGGTCGGCAGCGCCGTGACCGCAGTGGCCTTGAATCCGCAGTCGGCGCAGGCAGCCGTCAGTACCACGCAGACGATCGCCCAGAGCACGCTCACCACGAACATCGCCGGGACGGTGCTCACGCCATGCTCTCCGCCGAGCGTGGCGCTTTCGTGTCTGGTCGGCGCCGGTCTGAGCATCGTGGGCCTGACCATCTATCGCGCTGCCCGTGCGTGTTCTTTATCTCAGCACTGAGGTGAACGTCGGTCAGGCCATCAACCTATACAGCAGATCCCACAACACAGTTGCGGGGTCCAGTCTGGTATCTGCTATGGCCTCCATCGAGCGTGAGCGCCCTACCCTGTGGCGTACACGGTTCCGCCAGCGCCGCGTTTGGTGAGAATATAGGCTGCGGCAGTCTCGACGCTGTCATACGTCCGCTCATACACGGCGCTTTCGCCGTCCTTTTGACGGATCGTGACTGAGGAGCCATTAGTATTATGGACACGCATCCAGTGATGACTTAATTCCAGGACATACGTTCCCTGGTCCCGCACCAACGGTATCAACGTCGCCGAGCTTGTGTAATCGCCGATTTTTGCTCCAAAGCCGGATGCCTTCGCATAATCTTCGCAGTTCTTGCTCCAATCCGGCCCACTGATCTTCTCGAATCCTTCATAGCGCGGATCAAAAAATGCATTCACCATGGCGACCGTAATCGGCACCAGTGGACCATCGCCATCTCGGTAAAAGAGATCAGTGTCACTCTCGCCTTTTATTTTTCCCTGATCACGCTTATAGGTTTTGCGATCGGGTTTTTCCAGGTCCAAAACACAGTTCGGCAGGTAATCATCAATTTCATCCACCTCTTCGATACCAGGGACACGCTGAACCACGGCTGATGCATCGGTGTGCGTGCGCGCTATGTTACGCTGCTGCATGGCCTGAGCCAGGCGCTGCACCTGACGGTTGCCCTGCGTCCGATTCAGATGAAGTAAGACATTCTGCTGCCCGCTTAAGGAGAGGCGTTGCAGCGCGCCTATATGAGCAGAAGAGCCGGTTATCGCATGGCTCCGATCGGGAGCAGCGCTAAAGGATCGCTCCTGGTCATGGGTAGAATCTGCCGTTTCAACACGACGCGTGATTTCCGAATTGGCTGATGGATCGTGCAGCACGTGTTTATGCATCGTTCGGCTTCCTCTCTGGACACGATGACCGCATAGGCTTGAACGCGGGCGGGATCGTGTTGCGCTGTAGCTTGGTGCGGGCGTACTACTTGTAGTAAATGAGGCTACCTGCGGAATATCAGGCTGGCCGGCTCCAACCACAAGCGCTCAGCTGCCCGCGTATCGAGCGCCGCCGCCGCAATCAGCGGGCTAGCGGCCGATCAGGATCGCCAATCGCTCCTACGATCAGCGGGGACCGTGGCGCTATTGAAGCACGTCTCAGTCGCTCCTAGAATACGCTTCTACTTATCGCTGCCATACAGCTATTTCCTCATGGAGTTTGCCACAATGCCGGTCCCAACCCCCATCGATCCTGCGAATCTGGATGATGTTCGATTCGTCGTCCGGGAGCTGAGCAACTATACACGCCGCGAAGAGATCATGCAGGCGTTAATCCTGCGGCGCGGCTACACCTGGGCCGAGGCCGGCCAGGTTGTTGATCAGATCGCGAGAACGAATCAGGGCAGCGTCGCACGACGCCAGCTCCCGCTACTCATAACGCTGACGATTATCGGGTTTGTCACTAGCTGCGCGCTGCTGAGCTTTGGCGGCTATACGCTGCTGTATCGTATCCCCACACGATTCACCCTGTTCCGAGTGATCGTCCCTAGCCTTGTCGTCGGCTTCACCATGTTCGGCGGCTCAGTGATGGGGATCGGACAGGTGCTGAAGGCAATGTTCAAAGATTAGCGCCTGTCGCAGGTGGTAGCGTCTCTGACAGACTGCCCAGCCATCGATCTATCGTTTCTCAACTGCGATCGCTCACCTTTTGAGTATCGTTCCCCAGACAGTTTTAGCGGTTGCGAAAGGTTCGACGGGGATGAGACCATCTCATCCGTATGGCCTTCCTTGACGATACATCAGTACAGCAGGTGGTACCTATTTTGAGACGCTCTGCCTCTAGGATTTCCGCAGCTGTGCTTCACTGTAGACTTGAGACGCTACACCCAGCATTCTAGACGCTTCTGCACACGGATCGTTCTTGCGTCCGTGTGCTTTTTTGTGCCCGAAGATCGTGCTGTCGCGCTATACTCCCACGTGTAACGAATCGACAAGGAGTGGCTTCACACAGCCGATCATGCGACGGCTCGCAGATGCCGCTCCTTGTTCACCAGTCCTCGCTGCCGCTGAGCGGCGCGGACGATAGCACCAGGGAGCAAGAGCATGGCAGCTGATACGACATCCTCATCACACGGCACAGACGCGCCGCTGCTACGACGCCGGGTTATGCGCCGGATAAAGGTTACACGCGTTGAGCAGCTTTCTCCACGCATGGTACGCGTGACCTTCACCGGCGACGACCTGAGCGCCTTCGCCTGGAACGGGCCGGCTGCTCACATCAAGCTAGTCTTTCCCGAAGACGGACAATCTGAGCCGGCCATGCCCCAGCCCGATGGCCCACGACCGGCGCGCATGCGCACGTACACGCCGCGCCGCTTCGATCCGGCGATCCCCGAGCTGGATGTCGAATTCGTGCTGCACGGCGAAGGTCCCGCCTCTAGGTGGGCGGCACAGGCGCAAGTCGGACAAGTGCTGATCCTCAGCGGCCCTGGCCCGAACTACCAGATCGAGCCCGATGCCGACTGGTTTCTTCTGGCTGGCGACGATGCCGCGCTGCCGGCGATTGCGACGATTCTGGATGCGCTGCCGGCCGGGGCGCGCGTGCGGGCTGTGCTGGAGGTCGTCGACGCACGCGAGGAGCGGCAGCTATCGACCGCCGCGCAGCTCGACGTTACCTGGCTGCATCGGGATGGGGCGCGAGCGGATACGGCATTGGAAGCAGCGCTCCGTAAACTGTCGCTGCCTGAGGGCAACGGGCGGATCTATGTGGGCTGTGAGGCAGCGACCATGCGCCGCATTCGCAAGCATCTGCTTGAAGAGCGTGGCCTCGATCCCGCGTCGATCGTTACGCGCGGCTACTGGAAGCAGGGCGAGACCAACTACACCGACCGCGATTATGGGACTGACAGCTAGCGTCGACGCACACGAAGGCGGCAAGGTGAAAGACACCTTGCCGCGTCGATCGGAAATGCACCACACTCTAGCCCAGGTAGGTAGCCAGCCCGCTGAGGGTGATGCCGAGGCCCAGCGCGGTGACCAGCACAGCGCTGAACAGCGGGATTGCACGGCTCCAGCGGCTGCTCAGCCCGCCCATGCGCTCCACCAGCGCACGTGAGCGCACCAGCAAAATGCCGATGCCGATCAGCACCGCCGCCAGCCCGAAGCTAAAGGCGACGATCAGGCCCAGCCCGAGCACGATGCGGCCTAAGCCGATCGCGATCACCATGATTCCCAGCGCCTCCGGGCACGGCACCAGCCCGCCCGATACGCCCATCGTCAGCAGACTGCCCAGCGTAATCTTCTCCGACGGCGGTAGATGCGTGTGTGTGTGACCGTCGCCGTGATCGTGAATGTGCGTGTGTGTGACCGTCGCCGTGATCGTGGTCGTGATCGTGGTCGTGAGCCAGGCTCTGGTGGGCGGGTAGTTTGTGGTTGAAAGCGAACCAGCGCTGCCAGATCAGCCGCACACCTAGAACGACCACCAGCAAGCCGGAGAGCATCGTCAGGATCGGCACGAGCACGTCTGGCACAATAAACTGGCTGGCAAACAGCGCCAGCAACCCGATCACGATCACAGACGCAGTGTGAGTGAAGGTTACGATCGCGCCCAGCGTGACGGCATGGCGCACCGTGCCCCGGCTGCCGACCAGGTATGCGGCAACCAGCGTCTTGCCGTGACCAGGCGTCAAAGCATGAAGACCAGGATTGAGGCGGTCTTAGCACTTCCTGTGCCGATTTAACAGATGAATAATAGAGGAAGGGAAGCAAGATATTTGCTTCCCTTCTCACAAGCAACCTTTTCATGATCTTGCGCAGCTTAGCTCTGCGCAGTATCGGACGGTGTGGTTTCCCCCGGATCGTCCGCAAGCAGACGGTACAGCTGACGGCGCGCGTTTGTGAGCACCTCGCGTGCTGCGGCGATCTGTGTATCGGTTCCCGCATGCACGACCTGCCGTAGGGCGCCGCCGAGCTGCTCGAACAGGTCACGTAGCTCGCGTGCGGGATCGTTGCCGGCGGCGGTCACACCCGCCCAGGTACCAGCCAGATCGGCGCGGTGCTGCTCGATGTGTGCGCTGCCGGCCTCGGTCAGGTGATAAACCCGTCGCCCCTCGGTGTGCTCACCCCGAATCAGTCCCTGATCTTCCAGGAGCTGGAGCGCAGGGTAGACCGACCCCGGGCTGGGCCGCCAGGCACCACCGCTGCGCTCGGTGATCCGCTGGATCAACTCGTAGCCGTGGAGCGGCTGCTCGGCCAGCAGCATCAAGGTTGCCGCGCGAACGTCGCCGCGCCCAGCCTTGGGACCGCCTGGCCCGCGCCAACCTCGCGGGCCAGGCCCGCCGCCGCGCTCGTGGCGCTCGCGCCAGCCGCCGCGTGGCTCGGGCTCCGGCGGTCCATCGCCGCGATGTCGCCGGCCCTGAGCCATAAATCCGCGCCCATGCCGTCGTTCATGAGGATCGCCCATGCCTCGTTCGCGCATCATTCCTGGACGTCTCATCTTCGGTTCCTTTCGCTCTGGCGATTCCAGAGCCAATGTTTTACTTGATGTATCTCGATATATCGATGATACAACGAAGTCATATCGTTGTCAAGATATTTGCGGCACAATTTTCTGATCTTCGGAAGATGCGATCCCGGCTCCGTTTGCAGACAGCTACAAGCCTTTCCATACGCCAGAAGCCGCCCATCGTTTGACCGACGGGCGGCTTCAATTGTCCAACATTATGTCGATGTAATAGTGATTACTCCGGCAGCCAGTCGACCAGCGAGGCCCCACCACGCGCGTTCTCGCCGCGCAGTATCGTGAAACTGCGGCTGCCGTCCGAGGTAGCGCCGATCACTGAGGGGCCGCAGCCCAGCCGTGGGCAGAGGGTAAGACCAGCGGCGATATAGCTGCCATCCGGCGACCACGCAAGCCCGCCGATGAAATTCGTCCCCTCGTGACTCAGCACCTTGATGCCGTTGCCGCCATCGGCGCGCACGAGGTAAACATCCATCTGCACAACGTTACCCGGTCCTGGGGCGTATCGGCTCGATGTGTACGCCAGGCGCGAGCCATCCGGCGACCAGACCGGGCCTTGCTCCGCATCCGGGCTCGTCGTCAGCGCGGTCAGGCCGCTGCCATCCGGCCGCACGGTGTATACATCCCAGTTGCCGCTGCTGATCGAGTCAAAGGCGATCCGCGATCCATCCGGCGACCATGTCGGAGAGCGACCCTCGGCAACGATCTGGCGCAGCCCGGTTCCATCGCTATTGACCACGTAGATCGCGTTCTCGGAGTAGATCGTCGCAAAGGTGAGTTGCCTGCCGTCCGGCGACCACGAGCCACCCGTCGGCATACGTTCCGGCAGCCCGGCCATCAGCAGAATGTCGCCGCTGCCGTCGGCGTTGATCACATGGAGCCCGCGCCGATCGTTGCTGCCCGACTCGTAGGCGATGCGCGTCCCATCCGGCGACCAGGAGGCAGCGACGGCCGACGAGTCGTTGTTCAGCCGCGTGATTGCGCCGGTATCCAGGCTGATGATACACAGCCCATCCGCGCCACCGCTCGTGCAGCGAGTCGCCATGCGCCGCCCGTCTGGTGAGAAGGCAGAGCTAACAAATCCACTGTTCATAACCGGTAGCGGTGTTACCCGGCTGCCGTCCGCCCGCAGGCTGTAGAGCCGATCTGCCAAGACAAGCAGCCGGCCGGGCAGTCCTGGATTGTTGTAGCGCACGAATGGAACGCGCGCCTCGTTGCCCAGCAGGCCCAGCAGCACCTTGTATTGATCGGGCTGATTCGGATGCCACTCGAAGCGGCCACGCTCGAACCACTGCGTCAGCACGCGATCGCCGCTGCTGTTGGTCTCCATGCGCGGCTCGGTCAGCGGCAGGCCAAATAGCGCCAGACTCTCCGCGTAGGAGACGCCGCGCTGCCCGTCGAACTCCAGGCCGTGGGTTTGCCAGTAGGTCTTGAAGCCGATGCCCGACGCCTGATCGCAGACGCCGTGCTGGGTCTCGGCAAACCAGAGGCAATCCGGCTGCTGAGTACCCTTCGGCTCGGTCTGCCAGTCGATGTTCATCTTGCGCAGCACATCGGCGCCCAGACGGCCGAGCAGCACATCGTAGGGGCGGGGATTCTCCGGGTGTAGCTCGAAGCGGCCACGCTCGAACCACTGGGTCATAAACGATTGTTCGAGATCAAAGTTGTATTCCTCGGCCATCTGTGTAACCGGATAGCCAAAGACCGGCAGACCGCCGTTCTGCGTCCAGTATTCACGGAAGCGACCTTCAAGGCACTGGTTGGTCTCAGGGAAGCAGACTCGCGCCTGCGCCTCTGCCACCGACAGCGGCAGCGCGGCGAACACGAGCGCCAGCGCCAGCATTGCCTGAAGTTGATAAACGATTCGTCGCATTGTTCTCCTCCATAACATCGTTGTATCGGATAGCAGGGCCTATTGTAGCGCTGCATTCTGAGGAATCAATGCATACTATCGCGCAAGCC
>DASWTW010000004.1:0-7641 GCA_036401895.1 Herpetosiphonaceae bacterium
CTTGATCGAAAGAAACGGCGTGTCACTAACAATTGGCCCGGCGACGGCAGTGCGGCCTACCTTAAACTCCCAGCGGCGGAATGGCTGCTCGATCGGGTTAATTGGAGAATTGAACACGCCATAGCGCGACCAGTTGGGAACTTTGTTGGCAAAGCGCAGGTTGCTGATCTGGCAGGGCCCGACGCCGCCGACTACCGTCTCATCGTTGTTCACACAGCGGAATCGAACCTCCACGGGAGCACGGACCGGGACGATCCCTAAGCTCACATGGACATCTGTTTCGCTGAGGGTGCGTGCGTATTTTGAGGGACTCGATCCAGGAATTTTGTCAATTGTTCTAAAAACTGTGTCTTGAAGCGCTGGAACCTCTAACTCCTCACCCCATTGACTATTCGCCGGATTCTTGACCGACAGGCGCACAGAAATGCCCGTGGTCAGGCTGGTTCCCGTAAACGACGCGCTATAGCTGAAGGTGAGCGCATCGTGGGTGTATGGTCCGCCCGGAGCCGTATGCATAACCTGCGTGTACTGCTCGGAACCGTTATTCACGATGTCCGATCCCGTAAGTGTCCCGGCATAGGTATAGGTATCGATGCTCTCTTGGGCGTAGGTGCCATCCACCGCGCCGCTGGCCGTCTGGGTCTCGCCATGCAGACTCCGCATGGTGCTAACGGAGGCTTCCGGCAGCGAGGAGGATTTGGCATTGTCGGGACGCGGGATACGGGGCGCGTGCTGCTGCGGCTCCACTGCTAGTGGTGCGGCCGTAACGACCGAGGATGAGGGTGTGCTCGGCAGCAGGCTGAGTAGGAGGCTCAGCAGCAGGACGAACGAGACCAGGCGATGTGGGGGGCGCGGCATCAGGATGACCCTTTCGAGAACGTAATAGTAGAGCGATGGATCAAATTACCAAGTCCAGCAATGCAAACAACGAGACACGAACAGTCAGGAGGCCATATTCCTCGGATGACGGGCAGAGCACGGCATGGCAGGAGCGCAGCCAGCACGGACATTCGGCGTCTGTGGGCGCGGATCAAATTGTCGGCAAAGCAGATGGATTATGTAGATCAGGCACCGTACACGACAAGTAGGCGTCGATGGAGGTGTATGGGCAATTCCTCTTGCAGGAGAGGACCGCATGTGTCACACAACACCTCGCTACTATAATCGATGGTGAGGAGAGGTGTCAAGTAGGAGTCGGTAAGGCTCCAGGGCCATGTCAAAGTCGAATACACGTCCTTATGGTATGGCTTTGTGGGCTAACCAGCGATCAAATCGATAGGCAAAGCGCTGTTGGAGGGCGGCCCGATTCCGTTCCCCACTCTGGAGCACCACGCCAGTGACCGCATTATTCAACGCGGCTAAAACGTGTGGTGCGTCGCCCCATCGCATCCGGGAACTATCTTCGTGCAAGCTGACATCGCGGATCATCCAATGTTCGTCGGAGAGTCCAGCACACAATAAAGCGGAGTCGAGAAATCTCGACTCCGCTTTATTCGTATGCGACAACGCGCAGCTACGTTTGCCTAGTTCGACGGGCGCACCTGGACCTGCATGAAGCTATCCTGGGCGCTCACCGACTGGATCGCGATGCTCGTGCCCGTGTTCGGGTTCTTCACGCTGCCATAGGGATTCGCTTCGCTCCAGTACAGATTCGTGTCGTCGAATACTGGCGCAGCCGCGAGGCCGCCATGGGTCGTAGGCTGGCTGTTGAAGTGCAGCGTGATCCGGTCGGTCGGCTCCTGGCTAAAGGTCGAGTCATACGACTGGATGCGGTTGCGCCACACGCCGCCGTCGGCCCGCAGCAGCGGCTCCGGGTGAG
Source organism: Herpetosiphonaceae bacterium (assembly GCA_036401895.1). Classification (GTDB taxonomy): domain Bacteria; phylum Chloroflexota; class Chloroflexia; order Chloroflexales; family Kallotenuaceae; genus LB3-1. The sequence continues at coordinate 1,820 of DASWTW010000004.1, forward strand.
CATCGATCGGCAGGACCAGGCCGGCGCCGGGATGCTGGCTTACGTTGTTGTTGCGCTGTGACTGATCCCAGTAGCTGATCAGCAGGCCGTCCTGATACGGGAAGTGCTCGACCTTATCCTGCAACGCCGGGTTGTTCAGGAAGCCAAAGTTATACGGGCCGGCCTGCAAGCTTGCGTCGTAGCCACGGTACTGGCGGAACTCCGCGATGTACGCATTGAAGTAGCTCCGCACGACACCATTTGCATCCGGCACCTGCTTATCGGGCAGCACGACCACCAGCGCCTGCGCCTGCTTGGTGTTGAACGCCGAGGAGCCGAGCTTGTGCTCCGACTTCTGGCCGGCATAGGCAGTCTCATAGTTGAGCCAGCCAAGCTGGAGCTTTTCCCAGGCGCCCATGTGCACCGGCCGCGTGCCGATGTCCTCGGTGCCGTCACTGCCGTACGAGCCGCTCGACATCAGCGTCCAGAAGGCGCTCGCGTTTTCACAGGCCGAGCCACAGGTGCCGGCGGTGTTGTACAGATCCGGCAGGCCAAGATCATGACCGAACTCATGGGCAAAGACGCCAACGCCTCCATTCTCCGGCTCGACCGTGTAGTCGCGAATCCAGAAGCGTGACTGTCCGACCTGGGTGCCGCCCTGACGCACCTGCCGACCATCGGTCAGCGTCGGGCCACCCTGGCCGTTACGAACCAGCTGCACCGTCCAGCGATGGCTCCAGATCGCAGCCGCGCCCAGCACGCCACCGCCAACCTCTTCACCCTGGCCTGAATGTACGGCCTGGAAGTGATCGATATAGCCGTCCGCCTCGTCGAAGTTGCCATCCCGGTCGAAGTCGTTGCGATCCCAGACGTCAAACTGTGCCAGATACGCATCGATCTCGGCCGCTGTCTTGCCGGCCGCAAGCTGCTGGTTGTACCAGCCGTTGACGGTATCGCGGACAAACAGCCAGGTCTGCTGGTCGGTCGTGCCGTAGCTTGCGCCGGCGCCCGGAACCCGAATCCAGTCGGTCACAGCGCCGCCCACCGCGTAGCGGTTGGAGGAAAGCTCTTTGTAGAAGTTGCGTACCGAGTTCACGCCCGGCGCATCCGAGTACAGCAGCTGGTCATAGTGCTGCTGGCTGAAGTCTGCGGTCCAGATCGTCGTGTTGTTGACGGCGCGATCGGGCTGCGGGATCTGGTTGTGCGGCAGATCGCTGAACTCGCCCAGCACGGTCCAGATCAAATCTTCGCCCTCGCGGCCCAGCTCGACATACTGGCCCTTCGCGACCTCCACGACCTTATTGTTGCCACGCGCCTGCGCCTGGCCCTTCAAGACTTTTTCCAATCCCTGCTGGCGCAGCTCGCGCTGCTCGTCGTTGAGGGCATCGGGCAGATCATCGCCATGACGCTCGGCTTGCTCCACCGCTTCGACGGCGGCGGGCGCTGCCGAGGCGACAGGCGTCAGCAGGCTAACGGCGATGGCGAACGTGAACAACAGTGCCAAAACCTTCTTCACGGAATTCTCCTGGGAATGGGCAGCTACCTGCCCTGGCGAGTAGGGGAGCGATCGGGCCTTGATCGGCAACTTCAGCACACATACCTCTAGGGTATGGAATCAGCACACAAACATCTGATCCGGCAACAGCCAAGATCATGAACAATGGATGCAGTCGATCGACTGCGTATGCGTAACATTGATTGGGATGCAAAGAGGGGTGGATCGAGCTATGTCTCTGTAATACTACAATCGTCTCGCTTCCGTTTGGTTGAGCGTATTGTACCGACCGTTGCTCTATCTGTCAATCAAGATATACGCATATCCGGGAAAGGGCAAGAAGTACATAAGAAGTATATCTGATAAAATAGATCAGCCTGGTTTAGGCCACGGCAGAGCACTGGCAGGAGCAAGCGTATGATCCTTGTCACAGGTGGAACAGGCATGGCCGGCAGCTTCATGGTGCGCGAGCTACAGCAGCGTGGTCTCCCTGTGCGCGTGCTGGCGCGGCCCGAGTCGGCGGAGGTAGCGCGCAAGCTCGACGTCGAGCTGGTGCTCGGCGATCTCAACGACGACGCCAGCCTGCGCCGCGCTGTCGTCGGCACCAGCGGGATCGTGCATGTCGCGCGTGCTCCCGGCAGCCCCGACGTAGACATTGCTGCTATGCATACGCTGCTGGATGCCTGGGCAGCCGGGCCGTTCGTCTTCATCAGCAGCGTGGATGTGTACGGCTACGCCACAGACAGGCCGATCGTCGAGGACACGCCGCTGCGGCCGTACTCCCCGTATGGCGAGGGCAAAGTGCGCTGCGAGACCATGCTGGCCGCAGCCGCAGCCACCAAAGGCAACCCCAACTTCAGCATCCTGCGCCCGCCGCATATCTGGGGGCCGCATCCGCGCTGCCGTCAGCGTCTGCTCGACGCGCGTATCACGCAGGGCCGGCCGATCGTGCTGCCGGGCGCGACTGTCGAGGAGTGGTCGCAGTTTGGCGATGCCTGGGTCGACACCCGTGAGCTGGCCTGGGCCGCCGCCGAGTGCCTCCATCGTCCGCTGGCGGGAGCGGCCAATGTCATCAACGAGCATTTCACCTGGCACGATCTGTACACGCATCTAATCCAGCTCGCCAATAGCAGCAGCCGGATCGAGCATCGCGATCTGGCGGCCATTTCTGACACAGCCTTGCCCAACAAGCAGTTCTATGCGCAGACCTGGCGCTACAGCGGCCAGCGGATCGAGCAGCAGCTAGGATTCCAGCCGTCGCGGCGCTGGCAGGCAACGCTGGCCGAGATCGTCGCGCTGGATCACGAAGATGCGCTAAGATAGCATCAGCATACATCTACTCGCGCAAAGGAAGATCGATGAGCAATGATGCAGATGTTCTGATCGTCGGTGCCGGGCTGGCCGGGCTGGTCGCCGCCGCCGAGGTGGCCGATGCCGGCAAACGTGTGATCATCGTCGAGCAGGAGCCGGAGCAAAGCCTGGGCGGTCAGGCGTTCTGGTCGTTCGGCGGCCTGTTCCTGGTCGACTCGCCCGAGCAGCGGCGGATGCGCATTCACGACTCCTACGATCTGGCGCTCAGCGACTGGCTGGGAACGGCCGGCTTCGACCGCGAGGAAGATCACTGGCCGCGCAAATGGGCCGAGGCGTATGTTGCTTTCGCGGCCGGCGAGAAGCGATCCTGGCTCTATGCGCAGGGCGTGCGCTTCTTCTCGGTGGTGGGCTGGGCCGAGCGCGGCGGCTATGGCGGGTTTGGTCACGGCAACTCCGTGCCGCGCTTCCATGTTACCTGGGGCACAGGGCCGGGCGTGCTGGAGCCTTTCCTGCGCCGGGTGCGCGAGGCCGTCAAGCACGGGCTGATCAGCCTCAAATTCCGCCATCGCGTCAACGAGCTGACGCTGAACGGCGGCGTGGTCGCCGGCGTGCGCGGCGAGATCCTGGAGCCGAGCAATGTCAAACGCGGGCAGGCCAGCTCGCGGGTGGTCGTGGGTGAGTTCACGCTCACAGCGCAGGCGGTGATCGTCACGTCGGGCGGCATCGGCGCGAACCATGAGCTGGTGCGCAAAAACTGGCCGAGCCGCCTCGGCCCGCCGCCCAGGCGCATGATCTCGGGCGTGCCCGATCATGTGGACGGCCGCATGCTGGCGATCACCGAGGCCGCCGGTGGTCGGATCATCAACCCGGATCGCATGTGGCACTACACCGAGGGCATCCAGAACTGGAGCCCGATCTGGAGCCGACACGGCATTCGTATCCTGCCGGGTCCGTCGTCGCTGTGGCTCGACGCGCGCGGCAAACGGCTGCCGGCGCCGCTCTTTCCCGGCTTCGATACGCTTGGCACGCTCAAACACCTTGGCCAGACCGGCTACGACTACAGCTGGTTCATCTTGACGCAGAAGATCATCGAGAAAGAGTTTGCGCTCTCGGGCTCGGAGCAAAACCCGGATCTGACCAACAAAAGCTGGCGGCAGGTGCTGAGCCGCGTGCTGCCGGGCGCGCCTGGTCCGGTCGAAGCCTTCAAGCGGCGCGGCGCTGACTTTGTGGTCAAGCGTAACCTGGCTGAGCTGGTTCACGGCATGAACGCGCTCACCGACGAGCCGCTGATCGATCTGGACGCCCTGCTGCGCGAGCTTGTCGCCCATGACCGGCAGATCGACAACCCGTTCGGCAAGGACTTGCAGCTCACGGCGATACGCGGCGCGCGGAAATACCTTGGCGACAAGCTGATCCGCGTGGCAAAGCCGCACAGGTTCCTCGATCCAAAGGCCGGCCCGTTGATCGCGGTGCGGCTCAACATTCTCACGCGCAAAACGCTGGGCGGCCTGCAAACCGATCTTTCCGCGCGCGTGCTGGGCGCCGACGGTGAGCCGGTGCCGGGATTGTACGCGGCCGGCGAGGTCGCGGGCTTTGGTGGCGGCGGAATGCACGGCTACAGCGCGCTGGAGGGTACTTTTTTGGGCGGATGCATCTTCTCGGGACGCACCGCAGGCCGGACGGCGGCTCAGGCTGTGGTCTGATCGCTACGGCGATCGATTCGCAAGAAACTCGTAATAACTTGGAAGCGAGGCGTTAAGAAGCCTGCTTTAGGATGCCTGTAGGCCAAGCAGTTGCGCTGGCTGATTGGACTACAGGAGGGCAGGATGTTTACTTATGTGCGGTTTGCGCGCCTCGCGCTGGTGCTGGCGCTGTTTCTGGCTACAGTCGCGGGGAGCGGAGCAGCTTCCGCCGCCGTAAGATGGAAAGGTGATGCGGTCTATACGGCGACCAACGCGGCAAGTGGCAATGCCGTGATGGTCTTCAATCGCGACCAGGCTGGCATGCTCACGGCGGCGGGATCGTATCCAACCGGTGGGCTCGGCAGCGGCGATGGGCTCGGCTCACAGGGCGCGGTGATTTTGAGCGAAAATGGACGCTCGCTGTTTGTCGTCAACGCGGGCAGCGATACGATCTCGTCCTTCGCCGTCGATCGCGATGGTCTCACGCTGATCGATACCGTGGCGTCGGGCGGCGACCGGCCGATCAGCCTCACGCTGTATCACCGCGTGCTGTACGTGCTCAACGGCGGCAGCAGCACGATCGCCGGCTTTGAAGTCGATCACGCCGGCCGCCTGACGATGATCCCCGACTCGACCCGGCCGCTGAGCAGCAGCATGGCCAATCCGGCGCAGATCTCGTTCGATCCCGACGGCAACGTGCTGGTGGTGACCGAGAAAGCCACCAACATGATCACCACCTTCAAGGTCAACGGCGACGGCGAGCCTTCGGGGCCGATGGCGCAGCCTTCCGCCGGACAGACGCCCTTTGGCTTTGCCTTCAGGCACGACGGCACGCTGCTGGTTTCCGAGGCCTTTGGTGGTGCGCCGAATCAAAGCGCGACATCATCGTACATGCTGGATCGCAGCGGACATCTCAGCGTGATCAGCGCCTCCGTCTCGACGACTGAGACCGCTGCCTGCTGGCTGGTCGTTACAAATGACGGCCGCTACGCCTACACCACCAACACCGGCAGCAGCTCGATCTCCGGCTATCACGTCGCCAAGGACGGCAGCCTGATGCTGCTCGACGCCGACGGCGTCACCGGTTCAACGCCGATGGGCAGCTTGCCGATCGACGCAGCGCTGAGCAAGAACAGCCGCTTCCTGTATGTGCTGTCGGGCGGCAGCAACACCATCAGCGGCTTTGCGGTAGCGGATGACGGCAGCCTCATGCCGCTCGGCATGGTCGGCGGCCTGCCCGCAAGTGCAGTCGGTCTGGCCGCCCGCTAAATCGAGAAGCCTCGCGCGGAGGATTCGTTCCTCCGCGTGTGCTTTTAAGCTCACGGCTCCAGCCGGAGAACCTGCTGTGATACACT
>DASWTW010000005.1:0-3740 GCA_036401895.1 Herpetosiphonaceae bacterium
AGCGATGTTACGGCGATCGTCGAGCGCTACGATCCGAACACGGAGTCCTGGGAAACGCTGCCCGATCTGCCACAGCCGCGCAGCGGCTACGCGCTGGCGGCGCTGGAAGGCAAGCTGTATCTGTTTGGCGGCTGGGACGGCTCGGCCTATCGCAGCGAGGTCTTTGAGTACGATCCCGAGAGTGATAGCTGGCGCGAGCGCACGCCCATGCCGACTGCGCGCGCCTTCGCCGACGCGGGCGTAGTCGAGGGCAGCATCTATGTGCTTGGCGGCGAGAGTCAGAGTGGACCGCTGGCTAACAACGAGGTCTACACGCCGGCTCAGGAAGGAGCGCAGCCCTGGGAGCGACGCGCGCCGCTGCCGCAGCCACGCAGCAAGTTTGGCCTGGCGGTCGCGCTCTCGATCATCCATGTGCTCGGCGGCGAGCCCGAGACTGTCGCGCCGGTCAAGTATAATGCTCGCACCGATAGCTGGCAGCCTTTTGGCGGCCCATCCCAGGCGGTTGGCAGCCAGCCGGGCGTGGTCCAGCAAGATGTTTCGATCGTGGTGCTGGGCGGCAAAACCGGCACAAACAGCTACTCGCAGACGATGCAGGCGTATCAGGCGCTCTCGACGATCTTCTTGCCACGCCAGTAATTACCCTTGTAGGGGCGTGATGTATCACGCCCGCGAATATTGATAATAAAAATGTAACATCGTGCCAAATATAGATCTGATCAACCTCTCCTCCTTTGTGGCGCGCGGCGATGTGCGCTGCTGTGATGCTCCCGGAATGCTGTGATGCGAATCGTGTTTCTGATCACGATGGGCATCGAGCGGCCGGGCGGCGTACGCTACTTTCATATCGCTCGTGAGCTGGTGCGGCTCGGCTTTTCGGTGCGCATCCTGGCGCTGCATCCCGATCTGCCCAGCTGCACACGCCGACGCTATGTGCAGGATGGCGTCGAGATCTGGTATGTGGGGCAGATGCACGCGCGCAAGAGCGGCACGGTTCCGGTGCGCTTCAATGCATTTCAGCTGCTGCGCGTGCTGATCGGCTCGACGCTGGGCATGATCTGGGGCATCCTCTGCTCTCCCGCCGATCTGTATCATCTGGGCAAGCCGCAGCCGGTGAATGGTCTCGCCGCTGTGCTGGCGCTGACTCTACGCGGTCGGCGCTTCTACGTGGACTGCGACGACGACGAGGTGAACAGCAATCGCTTGAGCGCCGAGTGGCAGCGCAAAGTCTTTGCCTTCTGGCAGTGGCTGCTGCCGCGTCTGGCGGCGGGCGTGACTGTCGACTCGCAGTTCATGGCGGATCGCTTGCGGCGCGGTGGAGTCGATCATCAGGCGTACGTGCCCAACGGCGCGGACGTCGAGCGGCTACGGCGGCTGCGACCGGCGGTTGTGGCTGCTCTGCGTGGGGCGCTGGGCCTCACGAATCGGCGCGTGATCGCCTATGCCGGAACGCTGGCGCTGCACAATCATCCTGTGGATCTGCTGCTGGATGCGTTTGAACAGCTTGCGCCTGACTATCCCGATCTCGTCCTGCTGTTCGTCGGCGGTGGCGAAGATCTACCCGAACTCAGGCGGCGCGCCCATGACATGGGCCTCGCGGATCGGGTATACTTCACCGGCCAGCTGCCGCACGAGAGCGTGCATGGCTTTCTGGCGCTGGCGGATCTGAGCGTCGATCCCGTGCATGACGACGATGTGGCGCGAGCGCGCTCGCCGCTGAAGATCTTTGAAAGTATGGCTGTCGGCGTGCCGATTGTTACCGGCGATGTCGGCGATCGGCGGGCGCTGCTGGCGGATGACGCGGGCGTGGTCACCACACCCGGCGATGCGACCGCGCTGGCCACGACGATTCGGTCACTGCTGGATGATCCCGCACGGCTACGATCGGCGGCGCGCGCGGCTGAGGCGGCGGCACGGCGCTACGATTGGCGCGAGATCGCCCGCCGCTGGATGAAGGTGTATGAGCGCCCGCACTAAGCAGCAATGAAGCTTTGAAACGATAAGGTACAAGCGAATCCATGCAATCAGCCTCCTCGCCTGTTGCGATATTCCGTAAAAACTGGCGCAGCCATGCCTCGATGGGCCTGGCGATCAATGTGATCGTCGCGATTGTGGGCGTGCTGCTGGCCCGGCTGCTGGGCAGCTTGACTCAGGTTGCGCTGGCCCGCCTGATGAATCTTTCCGACTTCGGCATGTACACCACGCTGTACACGCTGCTCGGTCCGGTCGTCATGATCACCAGCCTGGGCCTTGATACCTGGCTGCTGCGTCAGGGCGGCAGCCGCGAAGATCTGGAGTCGGTGATCAGCCAGGTGTTTGTGCTGCGCTTTCTGGCAACCGGCGCGCTGATGGTCGTCGCGATCGCGGTGCTGCTGATCAGCGGCAAGACCAGCCTTGAGCTGCCGATTATTTTTGCGGCGCTGGGCCTGACCTTTGAGCTGCTGCTGACGACGGCGCATACCGCGCTCAGGGCGCAGAATCGCAGCCGAGCCGCCGCGCTGCTTCAGGTGGTCGTGCCCGGCCTGACGATCGTGCTGACGCTGGCGCTGTGGAATATGTACACGCCGCTGCTGACGGCGACGGGCTATCGGCTGCTGGCGGATGCGCTGGGAGTTGGACTGCTGCTGTGGCTGCTGCGCCTCAGCTTTCAGCGGCTGCGCTGGACGCCGCGCCGTTTGTGGGGCATGATCGGCCAGGCGCGCGCCTATTTCGCTGCCGATCTGCTTTCCAGCGTCGCGCTCAAAGCCGATCTGACGATGGTCGCCTTTATGATCGGCGCGGTCGGCGCGGGCATCTACAGTCCGGCGCTGCTGATCATCAACACCACCTTTCTGGTTCCGGCGGTCGCCTGGCAGGTGCTGCTGCCGGTGATCTCGGCCCAGCAGCCGTCGTCGCGTGGATTTCGCTGGACGGTTGGGCTGGCGGTGCTCGGCAGTCTGCTTTACGGACTTTTCTGGGCTGCCGCGTTCTGGTGGGGCTCCGGCCTGATTATCGATCTGGTGCTGCGCTCGCAGTATCGTGATGCCGTGCCGCTGCTGCAAATCATGTGCCTGATCCCGCTCTTCAAAAGCCTGAACTTCTGCTCGGCGATGGTGATGGTCGCCCGTGACGATCAGGTGCTGCGCACCAAGCTGCTGGCGGTCGGCTCGGTGGTTAACGTCGTCGCCAACGCGATCTTTATCCCGCTCTTTGGTCTGGCCGGCGCCGCCTGGGTCAACCTGGCCACCGAGATTATCCTGCTCATCGCCTACAGCGGCGGCGCATGGGTCTCGCTGCATCGCTCGGCATGAAGATTTTGATCCTCAACGCGCACTCGGCCCAGAACGCGGGCGATCTGGCGATTCTACGCGAGTCGATCGCGTGTATGCGCCGGGCGTTTCCCGGCGCAGCTCTGACGATCACCATGAACGACGAGCTGTCGGATCTGCTGCCGGCCGATGCGGTGTTTATCGGCTCGTTTACGCGCTGGATGATGCGCGTCGATGCGCGCGGCGAGTGGCGCTGGCGTAAGTCGCTGGTGCCGCTCTATGCTGCTCTGCTGATCATGTTCAGCCTGCTCTACCGTCTGACTGGTCTGCAACTGCTGCCACGACGGCCGGAGCGCCGCGATCTGCTGCGCGCCTACTATGCGGCCGATGTAGTCGCGGTGATCGGCGGCGGCCATTTGTACGCTCGTCACTCGGCAAATATCGCATTCGCCTGGCTGTGGCTCGGCATCGCGCTGGCCGTGCTGATGGGCAAGC
>DASWTW010000006.1:0-10110 GCA_036401895.1 Herpetosiphonaceae bacterium
GGGCGCGCTGATTCTACCGTCGATGCAGCGGACGATCACGCGCTGGGTTTGATCAGATCGTCACGCAGCGGTGCGATCGCGCTCGGTCTTGCCGGCGTAAAACTGGAAAAGCAGCCACAGGCCCAGCACCAGCACCGTCAAAACGATCGCGAACGGCAGAATCGTCCAGATGCCGAACGCATTAGCCAGATTGCCCGACAGCCACGGGTAGAACGCCGCCCCGCCCGCGCCAAGACTGGTCATAAATCCGATCGCGCTGGCGATCAGCCGGCCGGGCACGAGCTGCGAGATCACGGCGATCAGCGTTGGGAAGATCGGGCCGAGGCTGAAGCCGGTCAGGGCCAGGCCAAACGCCGCGATCGGCGTGAGCGGCACCAGCCACAGCAGCAGCAGGCCCAGCATGGTACCGCCCAGGCAGAGCTGGATCACCAGGAAATGACCCAGCCGCTCGGTGATGCTGCCCAGCACCAATCGGCCCAGCATCAGCCCGAACCAGTAGCCGCTCACCAGCCAGGCCGCCACCATTCCCGCCGTCTGGCGCTCCTCGGTCAGAAAGCTATACGTCCAGCTGCCGATGCTGACCTCGACGCCGACGTAGAGAAACAGAAAGAACGCGGCTACCCACACGATCGGCAGGGAGAGCGCGGCCGTCATCACGTTGCCGCTCGCTCGCTGCTCGGCGCTGCTCACGGCCGCTTTGCCGTCCCCGCGAAACGCGATCGCCAGCCCCACCGCGACCAGCAGCGCCAGTGTTGCCATCACGCCGTAGACGCGGTTCCAGCCCCAGCTCGTCGCCAGAATACTGGACGTCAGGATCGGACCGGCCAGCGCGCCGCCACCATAGAACGCGTGCAGATAGTTGAGCAGCGCCGTGTTATTCGGCAGCGAGGCGACGTAGGCGTTCAATCCCGCATCCACAACCGCGATACCAAAGCCGAGCATAACCAGCACCAGCAGCACGACGATCCACGACGGCACCGTCGAGATCGTGATCATGGCTACGACCAGCGCAACGCCGCCCAGGGTTAGAAACAGGCGGCGGCCCAGCCACTCAACCAGCAAGCCGCTGCTGAACGCGGCCATCAGATAGCCGCAGGTGCTTGCGAAAAACAAAAAGCTGACGGTGCGCTTGTCCAAGCCATAGTGCTGTTGCAAGCTCGGCAGCAGCACACCAACCGCGCCGTCGTTCATTCCGATAAACATCAACGCCGCGAAAGCTACGGCGATCGGCAGCCAGAGGCGACTGCGCCCCACGTGTACGCGCGATACGGTTGTCCTACTCACTCGATCGTTTCCTTTGCTATGCATATGCGCATTTCTACCAACACGAGCAGCACAACCCCATTGTGCGCCGACTTCGGCGTGTCGCGCAGAACCATAACACGCGGGATGAGCGGTTTCAAGGCAACTTAAGTTGAAGCTTCAGGCACGATCCCTGCGGATTCTCGGGCCGGAGAGGGTGTTACACTACATGCTGCTTGTTGAAAGAAGGACATCGTATGTCGATCGCCGATCTTCGCCGCGAGTACACCCAGCATGGCCTGAGCGAGTCCGAGGTCGATGCTGATCCGTTCGTTCAGTTCCGCGTCTGGTTCGACCACGCGCTTGGCGCACAGCTGCCCGAGCCCAACGCGATGACGCTCGCCACCGCCACGCCCGACGGCAAGCCTTCGGCGCGGGTTGTGCTGCTCAAAGGCTTCGATCAGCGCGGCTTTGTGTTCTACACCAACTATCAAAGCCGTAAAGGTGATGAGATCGAAGCCAACCGCTGGGCGGCGCTGGTCTTTTTCTGGCCTGAGCTAGAGCGGCAGATTCGCATCGAAGGCCGTGTGGAGCGCGTGTCGCAGCAGGAGTCCGACGATTACTTCGCCAGCCGTCCGGCGGGTAGCCGGCTGGGCGCGTGGACATCGCCGCAGAGTCAAGTTATTTCCAGTCGTGATGTATTAGAACAAAGATTATCGGCATTCACCGCCAGGTATGAAGAACAAGACATTCCGCGACCACCACACTGGGGCGGCTACCGCGTCGCGCCAACCTCGATCGAGTTCTGGCAGGGCCGCCCGAGCCGACTCCATGACCGGCTGCGCTACCGACGAAACGATGATCAGCGCTGGCTTCTGGAGCGACTCGCGCCATAAACGAGGGACAAAAGAACCAAGGAACAAAAGAACAAAGAGCAGAGACAAAGCACAAAGAACAGAAGCAAGTACCTTCATTCCCCTCGCCTGCGAAGGAGTGGGAAAGGGACCCATGACGGCGGGGAAGGGGATGCTGAGCACAGGAAGCAGGGATGAGGGCCTAGGAAGAACAACCGAACAAAAGGCTTCGTTACTATCTTTTTGTTCCCTTGTTCCCTTGTTTGCCCGCAGGGCCTGATCACATACCGCCGATCCCCTTGCAAATTCCGAGGCGAGGAGTATCCTGGATCTACAGCGTTTGAAGCGTTGAGAAAGGAGGCAGTATGCTCCAGCGCCCCATTCGTGTGGTGATGTACGGCCTCGGCCAGATCGGCACGGATATCGCGCGGCTGATCCATCAGCAGCCTCATCTCCAGCTGGTCGGCGGCATCGAGCGCGATCCGCTCAAGGTCGGCTGCGATCTCAGCGAAGTGCTCGGCAGCTCGCAGCCGCTAGGAGCGCGCGTTCGTGCCAGCGCCGGCGATGTGCTGCGCCAGACGCGCCCAGATGTCGTCGTGATCGCCACAGCTTCATTCCTCCGCGACGTATTTCCGCAGATCCGTGACTGTCTGGCCGTCGGCGCGCGTGTCGTCTCGACCTGCGAGGAGCTGGTCTATCCTCCGGCCAGCCATCCCGAGGTCGCGCAAGATCTGGAGGAGGAGGCTCGGGCGGCGGGTGTTGCCGTGCTGGGCATCGGCAGCAATCCCGGCTTTGTGATGGATATGCTGCCGATTCTGCTGACCGCGCCCAGCATCGACATTCAGCGTGTGCGCGTCGAGCGCGTCGTCGATGCCAGCACGCGGCGCGTGACGTTACAGCAGCGCATCGGCGCAGGTCTCGACCCGCTGGCCTTTCGCGACTGGCTGCATCAGCGGACAACGCCGCATGTCGGTCTGGTCCACTCGCTGCGCATGATCGCCGATGCGTTCGGCTGGCGGCTCGATCGGATCGACGAGCATACCGAGCCGATCCTGGCTGAAAGCTGGCTGCGCACGCCCTACGTGACCGCCGCGCCGGGCCAGGTTGCCGGCATTCACCAGTCGGCGCGCGGCTTTATGGAGCGGCGTGAGGTCTTGAACCTGGATTGGCGTACCGCGATCGGTCTGACCGACACGCACGACGCGATCCGCATCGAGGGCACACCGCCGATCGATATGCTGGTGCGCGGCGGCATACACGGCGATCTCGCGACTGCGGCGCTGGTCGTGCGGGCCATTCCGCATTTGATGCAGCTGCGTCCAGGATTGCGCACTGTGCTCGATCTGCCGGTGTTACACTACGCGCAGATCCAGAGCCCGCTGAGTCGTGAGCGTGGCCAGGAGCAGGCGCCACGGTCGCAGCCAACAAATGTTACGTCAAGCTAAACAAGGAGATTCGATGCGGTCGTTCGTGCTTCCACAGCGTGTGAGTCTGATCTTCGATGGATCGTGAGGATTTTGAACGCGGTCGGTGCGCTTCGTGCAGGCGCTCGATCGTCGCCGCCGCGTGACGGTGGTTCCGTTCCAACAGCCGGGCGCTCCCATGAGCGCAGGTTTGACGTTGGCCGAATGTGAGTCGGCGGCCTGGGCGATCAGTCCGGATGGCCGGCGCTACCGTGGTGCCGAGGCGATCAACGTGACGCTGGCAGTGATATGCAGAACGCGGCTGCCGGTCTGGATCTACCGATTGCCAGGCGTTCGCCGGCTACAAGATGCTGCCTACAACTGGGTGGCCCGTAATCGCAGCCGCTTGCCCGGCGATCAGCCGTACTGTGAGCAGCATCCAGAGCGCTGCCGCTGATGGGCTGCCGCACAACGCTGTGCGCACCCCACCTTTAGCGGCGTTTACTCATGGTTCGTGTATGGCTGCGGCCGTACCATTGTGTAGAAGATGCCCAGACAGATACCAAACGCCAGGTTCTGCGCGATCACCGCAGCCATGCCGTACTGGTTCACAACCGGGTTGACGAGCGGAGCGATGAAGTAGGCGAAGAAGAAAATGATCAGGCCGTAGCACAGACCGATCAAGGCAGGCAGGCCGAAGTCGGTCGTCATATGGAGCATCCGGTGCATGATGATCCCAAAGATCGCGCCGAGGACGATCGAGATCACAAAATGGATCAGGGTTCCAGTGATGACTGGGCCGGCATCGAAGCCAGGGCTGCTCGCAACTGAGGCGCCGTAGATTGTCGCCGCAATAATCTTGGGTGGCTGCCAGATGCTAATCCCGGTCAGCAGTGACAGAATTGGCGAAAGCAAGACCATCACCGCGCCGGCGAGAAAACCCGCAACTGCGCCGCCTAAGCCCACCACATCCGGGAGTTCCCGTCTCTGCGATAATGTTGGCTTTCTGGCAGAACTTTGCATAGCCGTCCTCCTTGTTTTACACGGGTGCCGCCGTTATCCTCTCTTTTCTAAGTATAGCCGAATTTTAAATAATGAAACTATCCAATTTATATTCCTTAAGCATCCAACCATAATCTGATAGATCGTGAAAAAAATCCTTTTTACATATTCCGCACACATATGCGTATAGCTTGTACTTTATAGCACAACTTCGTGCTCATATCGTTATCTCTAACAGATCTATACGTTATTAATTCTGCAACCGTATTCATCATCGCCAATTCAGTTTCGCCCGATTTCGGCTTATGTAGGTCTACGAAGATCAGGCGCAAGCGGATTGCTGAGGCAGGCGCGCTGCTCTGGCATATTTGTTGCTCTCCGAATATTTAGGAAATAGCCCGCATACGAAGGCTAACCAAGGGGGAAAATATGACGGAGAATGATCGCGAGCAGAAGCCAGACGAGCAGGTGTACCAGGGCAGCAAAAATAGATCCGAAGAGCTCCCCAGCGACCCGACGCCAGATTACGATGAGGCTGTCGAAGAGTCGTTTCCGGCGAGCGATCCGCCTTCTACCACTGGCAGCGCTCCCGACGGGCCGGAGAACACAGGTCGCTAAGCGCTGATTCCACGGCATAGCAAGAGAGCCGACTCAGCTCGCATATGACGAGTGAATCGGCTCTCTTGCTATGACTCAACTAGGAATCACGCGGCTCGATCGAGAATAGAGCCACAGATCAGCGATCGATCATCGCCTGGTCGAATCAACGTACACAGGCTCGGCAAAAATCCGCTGGCGCAGCGGCTTCTCGACCAGCACTTCGCGAGCAGCAGGCAGCGGCAGCTCCACAGATCGAGGCTTGTCCTGCCGAGTGGAGCGCTGACCTCGTTTCGCGCCGTGCTGCTGAGTCGAGAGCCGCACTAATCGACCACGCGCATGGCCGATAGCAGCCGCATCGCTTGTGCTGAGGCTAATCTTGACCGCTTCGCGGTACACGCTGAGCGCATTCTCAGCGCTGCCGACAGCCTCGTACAGTTCGCCTAGCGCAGCCAGAATATGGCAGAGCAGCTGCGGATTCGTCGTGTTCAGCCACAGCTCTACCAGCTCGCTGAGCGCCGCATCTACGGTGGTCAGCTCTCCCTGTCGATAGGCCAGCGCTCCAAGCCGCGACAGAATATCCACCCGCAGCTCTGTCACGGTGGGGGCCTGCAAATTCTCTAAAGCCCGCTTATAGGTGTATAGCGCCAGATACAGTGATGACTGCTGCTCATGCTCCTCTGCACAGGCGATTAGCAGCCGTGCGGGCAGAATCGGATCATCCATTGTATCCTGCAACATCTCAGCTGTGGTCGGGTCGTCGTGGCACGGCTGATCCATGCGATCAAACCGGTAGAAGTATGGTCCCACGCTTTGTAATGATGTAAGTAGGCGCGTAACGTCGAGAGCTGTCGTAGTACAACATGACTGAAAACCGGCCTCGTAGACGGTTGCCGCATCGAGCATAGACTGATCCGCGCTCAGCGTTTCTCCCAGGCGCAGGCACAGGGCTGCAACTAATCGTGAGTCGAGATGTTGAGCGGCCAACATGGCCCGGCTATGCAACACGCTCGCCTCCTGATACAGCCGTGCGTCATAGGCAGCCTGAGCCTGATGTTCAAGGGACACTACATTGCGGAATACATCCATGAGAACACCTCCAGCGTGGGTTGTGTCGGCGCAGAACAGCACCAGATGATAGAGGGTGAAAGAGTCGATGAACTGAGCGCACCGACGCCACAAACCTCAAACTCAGCGAAGCCAAAGCAAGCAAGATTGGGGTAGATCATCGTGCAGAGGCGGGCAATGACCGATCTGGCAGACGCTCCATTGCGTGCGGACAGAAGAGGTTGAATGTGCTGATCATACCTGCTGGACAGGCATTTCGCCATAGGATGAAATGGCCTTCTTTTGCAGCCACCAGCGGCACAAAAGTGCCATCCTGCGCAGCACAAGCCGCCGGATCTCCTAAACAGCAAAATTGATGCAAAATTGGTCAAATTTCCCTCTTGACGTAGCCGGATCGATATGCTATCCTCTAAAAAGCTTTACAACGTCATATTAGCAACTTCGTATCGGGTGAGTATTATGTTGGTTCTAAGCACTCAATCACAGCGCAATATATCCTCGGCGCATGGGCTCCCTGGTGGTTACGCCGCCAGCGGCAGCAGCATGTGCCCGCAGGGTAAGCGCCGATTTAGGCGTTTGCGACCATATATACAAGCCTAACCTACGATACGCTGTATATATCGGTCGCTCCCACGGGCGGCCGATTTTATTTTCCCCGCCCAACATAATTGTTAGCGCAGCGACAAAAATCGTCGAGCGCGACCATGGTTGCACTGTAAAGTGTAAACTCTTATTCGGCTTGTCCGAAATTGATGGAGGCATGCAGACCGAGTGTTGCGAGCCAGCGGAGGCTCGCAGATCGTGGAAGCGGCGAGGTGCCAGCTGGAGCTCCTTCGACTGTAAATCGATGGGGAGCAATCCCCAGACTTCAGCAATGTTCCCTCGTCGGCTTATTTTGGGGGAGTGGCCGAGTGGTCAAAGGCGATAGTTTAGGCCTCTACACAATTCCCTCGTCACGAGGTAACGCAGGGGTTCCTTCGGGATCTATTAGCGTTCGCGCTCGTGGGTTCGAATCCCACCTCCCCTACCAACAGCGACGGCCCTGGCTGGCCGGAGCACGGAGCGGGACAGGTTGAAACGCTAAGAGCGGTACGGTCGAGCCAGCGTCACGCGGTCTTGTCGCAGGTGAAAACGCCGCTCCGTGTTATTGCTGTCATATGACTGCCAATTGGCAGATGTACGTTATCGGTGAGGTGCTCGCTGGCGTTCCTTCGCTCTTACTGCTGCACCATGTGCGGCACAGCCCCTTTGGGCCGTCGCGAGCGGCTCAAGCCCGGCAACGGGTCAGTGGGCAGCGTCAGCCCCATTCCCTCACCGGCTATAGATCGGACGAGGTGCGTGCTGGGAATACATCGTTAACCCGAACGGACCAATGGTCTGGGCGTAGAACCTGGTTCTATGCCACATTCTCAGCCATATTCCCTCGTCCCAAACATTGTGAGAGGAGTAGCTCAGGCTTCGCTTCCGCGCCATTTCCTCAGTCTGAGGTACTTGTGGGAGTTCCTTCGGTAGAGCGTCGGGCGCAAGCTCGAAGGTCGCAGGTTCAACCCCTGCCTCCTCTCACCAAATGGTAAAAGCAAGGAGATTAGCGAACGTCAGATATTCGTACTTGACTGATCACATGGAGGAGTAGCTCAATTGGCAGAGCGGTTGGCAAGGCGGCAACGCCGCGCCAGAAACTTCTGCGCCATTTCCTCAATTGAGGTGCTTGTAGGAGTTCCTTCGACTCTTAATCGACCGGTTGCGGGTTCGAGTCCCGCCTCCTCCATTCCTTCGATCACGGCCAGACAAATCAACAAGACTCACGGATTATTCACGACGTGGGGGAGTAGCTCAATTGGCAGAGCAGCATGTACTTCTGCGCCCTTCCCTCGATTCGAGGTACAGTAGGAGCTACTTCGACTGAAAATCGGCGGGTTGCGGGTTCGAGTCCCGCCTCCTCCACTCATTCATTTCATAGTTTCTTTGGGCCGAGCCGCTCGCTTTGGGAGCAAAGGCTTCTACACTCTTCCCTCAATTGAGGTACCGGTAGGAGTTCCTTCGGTTCGATTCCTACTCGGCCCGCCAGTTTTATGGGGATGTAGCTCAGCGGTGAGAGCAGCTGCTTCATAAGCAGCAGGTCGATGGTTCGATTCCATCCATCCCTACCGGACACCGGGGAAGTAGCTCAGTGGTAGAGCGGCTAGGCACGGTGGAAACACCACGCCAAAACTTCCGCGCCATTCCCTCCTTGTGAGGTGCTTGTGGGAGTTCCTTCGCCTTCCAAGCGGCAGGTCGCGAGTTCGAGTCTCGCCTTCCCCGATCGTTTCTGTTGGTCTTTTCTTCATAGGAGGTGACCCATGACCAACATCGTCCGTCGGCTCTTTGGATCGCGCCCGGCCGGCTACGAGCAGGCAACCGGCGTGAACCACGAGGGGTTCCCGAGCTTTACCCGCACGCCCGAGGAGCAGTACCTGCAAGTATTGCTCACCAATACGCTGGGTCATACATTCTACACCTCGATCGGCGACAACTACACCCAGGCCAAGGAGACGCACGAGCAGATGCTGGCGCGCGATCCTGAGTTTGCGGCGCGGGCGATCGTGTATGCGCGCGAGAAGGGAACCATGCGGCTCCAGCCGATTATCGGGCTGGTCTACCTCTCGATGGCCGATCGGACGCTGTTTCGGGCGATCTTCTCGCGTGTGATCCAGACGCCGGGCGACCTGCTCGACTTCGTCCAGATCGTGCGCAGCAAGCAGATTCGTCCTGGTCTGGGTCGCATGATCAAGGAAGAGATCAACCGCTGGCTGAACGGCATCAGCGAGTACCATGTGATCAAGTACGGCTCGAACGCCGGCGCCAAGCTGTCACTGCGTGACGTACTGCGCCTGACGCATCCGCAGCCGAGCGACGAGCAGCGCGACGCGATCTTTCTTTACCTGACCGACCGCCAGAAGTGGCGCGACACCTATGGCGAGCGCGTGCCCGAGCTGCTGCCGCAGATCCATGCGATCGAGCTGCTGAAGCGGGCCGAGGACCCGACCGAGATTCGCGCGCTGATCGAGCGTGGCCGGCTACCGTACGAGGTCGTCACCGGCGCGATCAAGCCCGACAAGCAGACCTGGGCGTTTTTGATGCGGCAGATGCCCTACTTCGCGCTGCTGCGGCATCTGAACACACTCCAGCGCGCCGAAGTGCTGACCGACGCCGAGACGGCGACATATGTCGCGGAGCGGCTGGCTAATCCCGAGGCGATGCGCAAGGCCAAGGTGCTGCCGTTCCGCCTGCACGCTGCCTGGATTGCTTTCGAGCATACCAATAGCGAGGAGCGGCAGATCAAGCGGGCGCTGGAGCAGGCGCTGGAGCAGGCGTTCGTCAACCTACCGCCGCTGCCGGGCGTGGTCGCGATCGCGCCCGACGTGTCGGGGTCGATGAGCGGCTCGATCAACCGCCCGTCGAAGGTGCGCTACATCGACGTAGCCGCGATCTTTGCGGGCGCGATGCTCAAGGCTAGCACGAAGGCACTGGTGCTGCCGTTCGAGACCGGCGTTGTGAAGGTGGACCTTCAGCCGACGCTGCCGCTGATGGAGATCGTCGCCAAGCTGGCCGCGATTGGCGGTGGCGGCACGGCGGTCTCGGCTCCGATCTCGAAGCTGCTCAAGGAGCGCACGGCGGTCGATGTGTTTATCGGCATCACCGACAACGTCGAGTGGGCGCGCGACACCTACGGCGGCGAGGGCTTCTTGCCGACGTGGCGGCGCTACCGCCAGGAGATCGCGCCGAACGCCCAGGCGTTCCTGATCACAATCGCGCCGTACCCGCAGGCTGTGGCGCCGCCTGAGGAGCCGGGCGTACACTACGTGTACGGTTGGGCCGACCACGTGCCGGGCTACATCGCGCAGACGCTGGCAGGCTACGCCGGTCAGGTCGAGGCGGTGCGGCAGGTACAGCTATAGGTAAAG
>DASWTW010000007.1:0-73510 GCA_036401895.1 Herpetosiphonaceae bacterium
GATCTTCAGCCACTCAGAGGGCGACCTCCAGCTTGAGCTGGCGCAGATCGAGCAGCTTCAGCGTGAGGGCGTCGGTGGGTTGATCTTGTTTCCCGTCGCAGCAATGGGCGAGGCAGGGCTCCTGGCGCAGATCCTGCGTCCGCAGCTGCCGCTGGTGATCATCGATCGACGCTTGCCATATCTTACGGCATCGCATGTTGTCGCAGATAATGTTGGCGGCGCCTATCGCGCAGTCCAGCATCTTCTGGCGCTGGGACATCGGCGCATCGCCTGTATTAGCCTGCCCGAGCGACCAAGCAGTATCGAGGAGCGCATTCGCGGCTATGAGCAGGCGCTGCGTGAGGCCAAGATCTTACCGCTGGCAGCCGTCTCGCTTGCGATCCGCGCGCATCCTTCGCAAGATAGTGTGCCATACTACACGGCGGCGGAGCTGGCACCGATCGATCAGCTGCTTAGCGTCGAAGATCCGCCGACCGCGCTGTTTTGTGTCAACGATTTTATCGCGCTGGGCGTGATGCAGCATGTGCTGGCGCATGGCCTACGGGTGCCCGACGATCTGGCGATCGCCGGCTTCGATGATATTGCTCTCGCTCCCTATATGCCGGTTCCACTGACCACCGTGGCGCAGCCGAAGTACGAGATCGGTGTACAAGCTGCACAGCTGCTCCTCGATCAGATCGTGAGCGGCAAGCAGGAGCATCGTGAGATTATTCTGCCCACGGATCTGGTGATCCGCGCGTCTACCGGACTGCCATCCGCAGTTGCCGCCGTGCCGTCCGCCGCTGCCGTGCAGCCGCCCCATTGAAAGGAGACTTCCATCTCATCGCGCACTACCAATTTATCCCGCTCGTCGTCAATCCCGTCAAGGAGGACAACTACCATGGGTTTCATTGCTCGAAGCCTGCGCATTTGCTCGTTACTGGTCGTCGTCGCCCTGATTCTGGCCGCCTGCGGCGCGCCCAGCGGTACCACACCCAGCGCCAGCACGGAGGCATCGCCCGCCGGATCAACCGCCGCCGCGCCGTCCGCCGCTGCCTCAGCCGAGCCGTCCACCGCCGCATCGCCTGCCGCATCAACTGAGGCCTCGGCAGCTCCGGCCACTACAGAAACCAGCTCCGGCACCAGCGGCCAGACGATCAAAGTCACCACAACCAATGCTCCCGACGAGAACAACCCGGCCGACATCGCGCGGCATGAGCAGCTGCTAGAACAGTTCAAGCAGGTCCGGCCGGATGTTGAGGTCGAGGCGCATCAGGGCGGCTTCGATAAAGAAGCCTTTACCGCCAAGTTCGCCGCCGGCACGATGGAAGACGCCTATCTGGTGCCCTTCACCGAGCCGCAGGAGCTGATCGCGCGTGGCCAGGCCGCCGACATCACCGATCTAATCCAGGGCTGGGAGAACTTCAGCAGCTTCAATCCTGAGGCCCTAAAGGTTGTGCAGGATAGCGAGGGCAAGATCTATGGCGTTCCGGTCGGCGGCTACGCGCTAGGCCTGCTGTATAACCGCAAGCTCTTTCAGGAGGCCGGTCTCGATCCCGACAAGCCGCCCACGACCTGGGACGAAGTTCGCGAGTATGCCAAGAAGCTGACTGATCCGAGCAAGGGCCGGGTGGGCTTTGCCGAGCTGAGCAAGGGCAATCAGGGCGGCTGGCATTTTACTGCCTGGAAGTATAGCTTCGGCGGCGATCTGGTGCAGCAGACCGACGGCAAGTGGACGGCGACGTTCAACGACGAGAACGGCGTCAAGGCGCTACAAACGCTCAAGGATATGCGCTGGACCGATAAGTCCATGACCGAGCAGCAGCTGCTGACGGTCGGCGATGTGCTGCCGCTGCTGGCGACTGAGCAGGTCGCGATGGCGGTGATGGCTCCCGATGCTCTGCGCGATATGAAGACCAAGTTCCAGGCCAACGTCGAAGATTTCGGCATGGCGCCGCTGCCTCAGGGCGGTGGTAACGGCACGCTGGCCGGCGGCGCTGCCTGGATCTTCAATCCCAAGTCGTCGCCCGAGGTAATCAAGGCCGCGTTCGATTGGACTGTCAACCGCGACTTTAATCTGACCGCGTTTGAGAATGATCTCAAGGGTCGCCAGGAGCGCGACGATCTGATCGGCTTCCCCGAACTGCCGCTCTTCACGGGCGAGTTCGAGCAGCAGCGCCAGGCGATCGTCGCTAAGTATGCGAACGCGCCGCTCGACAACTACAAGCTTTACAGCGCGTCCACGCTCCAGCTGCGCACCGAGCCGCCGGTCAAGACCCAGGAGCTGTACGCGATCCTGGATACCGCGATGCAGGCTGTGCTGACGGATGAGAGCACCGATCCCAAACAAGCGCTCGACGCCGCCGCGCAGCAGTTTCAGACGCAGGTGCTGGATCAGCTTCCGTAAGAACGAAGTTAGAACCAAGAACCTAGAACCTAGAACCAAACCCGGCTCTAGATTTTAGGTTCTTGGTCAGGCCCTCACCCCCTAGACAACCCAAATGTGACCGTAAAGACGAAATTATCAATACTTGAATGATGGCATTTGGATGCAGGACATGATACATCACGCCCCTACAAAATAATTCATCACCCGAAAAACAAAATATGTATCTTTGATCGCTTGTTTTTTCGTTTTGTTCTTTGTTCTTTTGATCTTTTGTTCCTTTGTTCTTCTTCGGAGTTTACATGCGCGAAAGTTTGACGACCCGCTCTCCCGCTCAAGCGCAGACCGGCGCGCGGCCACACTGGCGCAGAGCGCTGGCGCATAATCTGCCGGCCTACCTGTTCTTGCTGCCCGCGCTGCTGGTCTTCGGCACCTTCTCCTGGTATCCGATCGTGCGGGGCTTTATCATCAGCTTCCAGCGCATCGACCTGATCAACCCGCCGCAGTGGGTCGGGCTGGAGAACTTCCGCTTTGTGCTGCGCGATCCACTCTTTTTCACCGCCTGGCGCAACACCTTTCAGTTCACGCTGCTGGCGCTACTGCTGGGCTACCTCGTCCCGATCGTGCTGGCGATCGCCGTCAACGAGATGCGCCACGGCAAGGCGTATTTTCGGCTGGCGTTCTACCTGCCCGTGATCCTGCCGCCGATGGTTGCGATCCTGCTCTGGAAGTGGCTCTACGATCCCGGCCCTGGACTGGCCAACTCGCTGCTGCGCTTCCTGGGCTTCGGCCCGCAGCCCTGGCTTCAGTCGCCGCGCACCGCGATGACCTCGCTGGTTATTATGTCCACCTGGGCCAACGCCGGCGGCACGATGCTGCTGTATCTCGCGGCGCTGCAAGGCATTCCGGCGCATCTCTACGACGCCGCCGAGATCGACGGGGCCAACCTGTGGCAGCGCCTGCGCCATATCACGATTCCGCAGATTCGCACCGTGATGCTGATTTTGTTGGTCTTGCAGATTATCGGCACGATGCAGGTGTTTACCGAGCCGTTTGTGATGACCGACGGCGGCCCGGTCAACTCGACGATCACGGTGCTGCTGCTGCTCTACCGCTACGCCTTCCGCTTCCAGAACTTCGGCGCCGCCAGCGCGCTGGGCCTGATCCTCTTCGCGGTGCTGGTGATCTTTTCGCTGATCTATCTGTGGCTGACACGCCGCGCGCTAAATAACGAGCAGTAGCCGTATCGACTGGCTGAAGCAATGATTTGGAGTAACTGATGGCAACCCGGATGACTCGCCGCAGCCTGAGCCGCCGCTTCTACGACTCCAGCGAGCGCTCGCTGATCTCGCCGCTTGAGCTGCGCAAACCGGCAGGACAATGGCTCTACTGGCTGACGTTTGGCCTGCTGCTGCTCTGCACGCTCTCGACGATCTTTCCGCTCTACTGGATGTTCAGCGGCGCGCTCAAAACCTCGATCGAGATGTTCAAGATGCCGCCGACGCTGATACCCAACGATCCGCAGTGGAGCAACTACCCGAACGCCTGGACCCGATTACGCTACAGCGTGTATTTCCGCAACACGCTGCTGCTGGCGCTGGGCTCGTGGTTCTTCCAGATCTTTGTCTCCACGACGGCTGCCTTTTCGCTCTCCAAGCTCAAGCCGGCCTTCGGCAACGCGATCCTGTTTCTGTTTCTCAGCACGCTGATGGTGCCCTCGGCGGCGTATCTGATCCCGCAGTACCTGACCGTCGTCAACGTGCCGCTGCTCAACATCCGCCTGATCGATACCTGGTGGGCCGTCTGGCTGCCGGGCGCCGTCAGCGCCTTCAACATCTTTGTGCTCAAAAACTTCTTCGACGAGATCCCCGGCGATCTCACCGACGCGGCGCGCATCGACGGGGCGAACGCCTGGCAGCTCTTTACGCGAATTGTACTGCCGCTCGCCAAGCCGGCGCTGGCGGTTGTCTCGATCTTCTCGGTGATCGGCGCGTGGAAAGATTTCTTCTGGCCGTTCCTGGTGCTGACCAACGCCGACCTCCAGCCGATTATGGTCGCGCTCTACCGGCTGGCCAACCGCTCGCAGGAGCCGATCAATCTCGTCGTGGCGGCACTCGCCATCGCCAGCATCCCGCCGATCATCTTGTTTTTGATCTTCCAGCGCCAGATTTTACGCGGCATCACGCTCACAGGTTTGAAAGGCTGATCATGCAACCGCTCAATCTCCACATTATTTCCCACACTCACTGGGACCGCGAATGGTACCTGACCTTCCAGCAATTTCGCTTTCGGCTGGTCGAGCTGATCGACGATCTACTGGAGCTGCTCAAGCGCGATCCCGAGTTTCGCTTCTTCCACCTCGACGGCCAGACGATCGTGCTGGAAGATTATCTTCAGATTCGCCCGCACCGCGAGGCCGAGCTGCGCGAGCATATCCGCAGCGGGCGCGTACTGGTCGGGCCATGGTATGTACAGCCCGACGAGTTCCTGGTTTCCGGCGAGGCGATCATCCGCAACCTTCAGATCGGCCGGCGCATCGCCCGCAGCTACGGCGAGTCGATGCCGATCGGCTACCTGCCCGACTCGTTCGGTCACATCGGGCAGATGCCGCAGATCATGCAGGGCTTCGATCTCGACACCTTTGTGCATGGTCGCGGCGTCTTCATCAGCGAGACCGGCAGCACCGAGTATTGGTGGGAAGGGCTGGACGGATCGCGGCTGCTGGGGATTTTCCTCGTCAACTGGTACGACAACGCACGGCGCTTCCCGGAAGATCCCGACGACGCGGTCAAGTTCGTCGAGCGCGCGGTCTCGCGGCTCAAAGCGGCCAACGCGGGCCAGGATCTGATCCTGATGAACGGCGTTGATCACCTGGTGGCGCAGGACAATCTGACATCGATTCGTCAGGGCCTCGACCAGAGCTACACGGCGGGCACGCTGCATCACACGACGCTGCCGGCGGTGATCGACCGGCTGCGCGACGCGGCGGGCGAGCATCTGCGCACAATCAGCGGCGAGCTGCGCAGCGAGGGCGAGGGCACGCTGCTGACCGGCGTGCTCTCGGCGCGGGTGCATCTCAAGCAGGCCAACAGCGCCAGCGAGCGGCTGCTCGAAACCTGGGTCGAGCCCTACGAGACCTGGGCCGCGCTGCTCGGCAAGCGCTACGATCGCGATTTTCTGCGCTACGCCTGGAAGCTGCTGCTGCACAACCATCCGCACGACTCGATCTGCGGCTGCTCGATCGACCAGGTTCATCGCGAGATGCTGCCGCGCTTCGATCAGGCCCAGCAGGTCGGCCACGATCTGCTCGATCGGTCGCTGGCCTTTATTGCGGCGCAGGTCGATACCACGCCGTATGATGTCGGCGATGCTCACGAGACGACGGCCGTGCTGATCCATAATCCGCTGCCCCGGCCCCGTAGCGAGGTCGCGATCTTTGAGCTGGATTTTGCTCAGCGTCCCGACTACTGCGCGATCGAGCTGATCGACGATCGCGGCAATAGTGTGCCGGTCCAGGTGCTGCGCCGCACTCAGCGCCTGCGTAAGCATCTCTCGCCGATCGACATTCCGCAGGAGATTCCGGTCAGCCGCTACACCGTCGCCGCCCACTTCGAGGACGTGCCCGCCTGCGGCTATCGCACCTACACCGCGCGGCTGCTCAAGCGCCTGCCCAAAACCGACGGCGACATGGCGATCGTCGGCGGGCTGGAGAACGAGCATCTCCATGTCAAAGTCGCGGCTGACGGCACGCTCACGCTCACCGACAAGCAGACCGGCGCGATCTTCGATCGGCTGAACTTCTTTCGCGACGAGGGCGACATCGGCGATCAGTACAACTACTACAAGCCGGTCGCCGATCGCACCGTGGAGACGCTGGGCGGCGGCGCCGAGGTCACGATCCTCACCAGCGGCCCGGTGATCGCCGAGCTTGAGGTTGTGGTGCGGCCACGTCTGCCGATCGCGGCCCGGCCCGACCACGAAAGCCGCAGCGATGAGACCGTCGAGGTGCCGATCCGCTCACGGGTGCGGCTGCTGCGCGGCAGCGATCGCGTCGAGATCACGACCGAGATCGACAACACCGTTAAAGATCACCGGCTGCGGGCGATCTTCCCGCTGCACGCGCCCGTCAGCTCCGCGCTGGCCGACACCACGTTCGGCGCGATCGATCGCGCGGTGGAGATTCCGTCGTTCTGGCCCTTCAGCAGCCGTGATCGTCCGCATCGCAGCTTTGTGGATCTGCGCGCGCGGGAGCGTGGCCTGACTGTGCTCAGCCGTGGCCTGTACGAGCACGACGTGCGGCCCGATGGCCAGCTTGAGCTAACGCTGCTGCGCTGCGTCGGCCAGATGTTCGTCGATTTCTCGACGCTGGAGCCGCGCGATTTCGTCGTCGAGGGTCAGTGCCCAGGCGCGTATCGCTTCGACTACGCGATCCAGATCCACGACGGCACAAAAACCACCGCCGCGATCGCCGAGTCCGCCGCCGCGTTCAACGCGCCGCTGCGAGCTGTGCAGACCGAGCATCACGCCGGATCGCAGCCGACGACGCGCAGCTTCCTACAGCTTGAGCCGAGCGCGCTTCAGCTTTCGGCGGTCAAGCGCGCCGAAGACCGCGAGAGCGTGATCGTGCGCTGCTTCAACACGACCGACCAGACCGTGATGGGAACACTCAGCGTGCCCGGCAGCTGGCGCGCCGCGTATCGCACCAACCTCGACGAAGATCGGCTTCAGTCGATCGCGCTGGGCGACGACGGCGCGCTCACACTGCACGCCGAGCCGTGGCAGATCGTCACCGTGGAGCTGGAGCCCGAGCGATGATCTTCCAGCCATTGCTCGCCAGCGTCGCCGGAGTCGCGCAGTTTGAGGACGGTCCCAGGCTGCGCGTCACGCTCGAAACTGCCGAGACGCAGGGCGCGCTGATCGCCGAGCTTGAGCTGTCCACAGATGATCGCCGGCAGCTCCACGGCACGATCGCGGGCTTCGCCGGCTGGCAATGGCAGGCCACGCTGCATCCTATCGAGGAGTCGATCGAGCGCTGGCGCTGCGAGCTTGTCATCACCGCCGGTGCTGACGCCGCGATCGCGCTCACGGTGCGCCTCGACGATCTCGGCCCCGCGCCGCGCTGGCTGATTCCCGCCGCCTTCTACGATTCCAATCGTCCCGCCGACTCGCCGCGCCGCTACCCGCGCTGGGGCGACGAGTCCGAGCCCTGGACCGCGACGTCCTGGTGTTTTTCGGCTGAGCGTGCAGCCGCGCCGTTCACTTCGGTGCAAACCGAGCAGTACAGCGCGGCGCTGATTGCGGACTCGCCCTACTGGCACGACACGATCGTTGGGCTGGGGCTAAGCGGCGCGGATCGCACGAGTCTGCTGCTACGCTATCCCTACGCCGAGACGCCACGCTCGTACGCGCCCTGCCGCGGCGACGACTGCGCGCCCGTGATCACCTGGCACTCCGTCGCAGCCAGGGAGCGGATCGCGATCGGGTTTGAGATCGTCGTCGCCGAGCCGCAGCCGATCTACACGGCACTCCTGCGCGATCTCTACGCGCGATCCAGCGCCAACGATGAGCTGGAAACCAGGCCCTGGATGCCGATGGATGCGGCGGCCGATCTGCTGGCGGATGGTCTCGTGCGCTGGCACTACGATCCCGAGACGGCAGTGCTGGCCGAGACGACCGCGTTCGAGCATTATTTTCGCCAGACCGATCGCCAGACTGATCGCGCGTCGATGCATGTCGCCTGGCTTTCCGGCATTCCTTCGGCCTTCGCGCTGCTGCGTCAAGGCGGCGCGGCGGCTGAGGCCGGACGGCGCGTGATCGATCATATTGCGCGCGATGGCCTGGCTCCCTGCGGCGCATTCTGGGCGCAGTGGACGCCGGACGGCTGGGATACCTGCTGGTACGGAAGTCCCGAAGATTCACCGCCCTGGCTGCAAGCCGCGACAACCGCCGAGGCCACGATCTTTTTGATCCAGGCGATCGAATACGAGCGCGCTCAGGGCCGATCGCAGCCGCAGTGGGAAGCTGCCGCACTCAGCAATCTGCGCTTCATCGCTGAGCGCCAGCGTGAGGACGGTAATCTCGGCTCGTACTACGACGCGCATACCGGCGAGGTGACGATCTGGGATGGCACGCCCGGCGTGAAGTGGATCGCGGCGCTCGTCGGCGGCTGGCGGCTCACCGGCGACGACCGGCTGCTGCGTGCGGCGGAGCGCGCAGGATCGTACTACGAGCGGCTGGTGTTCGCCGATCAGCTGCGCGGCGCTCCCGAGGACGTGCCGCTCGGCCCGACCTCCGAGGACGGCTACTGCGCGCTGCGCGGCTACTGGGATCTCTACACGGCGACCCGCAATACGCGCTGGGTCGCCGTCGCCTGGCACGCGCTCGACTGGACGCTGACCTTTCGCTGGCTCTACAACGTGCGCTTCGATCCACGCACCTTTCTGGGCAATCTCGATTTTCGCACCGTCGGCGGCGATCTGGCCTCGCCTTCGAATCAGCACCTGCACACCTACGGCCTGATCGTGCTGCCCGAGCAGCTCAAGCTCTGGCTCATGCTCCGCGACGACTATTATTTCGACACGGCGCGGGATTTGCTGGGCTTTGCGCGGCAAACGCTGGCGCGCGTCGACGGCGAGTGCAATGCGCGGCGCGGCATGCTGAGCGAGCAGTGGTTTCACGTCGATTGGACGCATCCCAAAGGCGCGATGCTGGCACTTGCGCACGCCTGGTGCAACGGCCTGGCGATCTACGCTTTTCAGGAGGCGGCGCAGTTCGGCCATCTGTGGCTCGGCGAGCGTGTGTGGATGCTAGAGCCAGCCGCGATGCTCGACGATCCGACGCCTGAGCGTGTGCGGCTGCGCAATCCGTTCGCGGAGCCGCTGACGCTGCGCGTGCGGCTGCTTGAGCCCTGGCGCGCGCTCCACGCCGGCGATCAGCCCTTGGCACTGGCGACTGATGATCTGGGCCGCTACGCCGAGATCACGCTTGAATCCAACACGGAGGTGACTCTTGCAGCCCAATCCTAACGATCCGTTTGTCGGCGGCCCGCTGCGCTCGCTGGCTCGTCGCCGCACTTGCCGCACCAAACGGCTGTCGTCCTTTGATCGCACGGGCGGCAACGCGGACTTTATCGTGATCCAGCCGGGCGAGACGGCCGTGCTGGGCGAGATCGCGGGCGCCGGCTGTATCACGCATATCTGGATGACCAGCACCAGCCAGGAGGCGGCGTATCTCCGGCGGCTAGTGCTGCGCATGTGGTGGGACGGCGAGGCCACGCCGAGTGTCGAGGTGCCGCTCGGCGATTTCTTCGGCGTCGGACACGCGCAGACTGTCACGTTCGCCTCGCTGCCGTTGCAGATGAGCCCACAGGACGGTCGCTCCTTCAACTGCTGGTTCCCAATGCCCTTCGCCGACGACGCGCGGATCGAGGTGAGCAGCGAGTGCAGCGAGCACGAGTCGATCCTCTACTTCCACATCGACTACGAGCAGCACGCGCGCCTCCCCGACGATATTTTGCGCTTCCACGCTCAGTGGCGCTGCGAGTATCCCACCACGGCTACGCTGCCCCTCCGCGACGATAACTTCGACGAGTGGTACGGCGGCGGGCTCAACACCGACGGCGGCGAGAATTATGTCATTCTGGAGGCCGAGGGCGCGGGACATTACGTCGGCTGTTCGCTCAACATCTTCAACGGCCATCCCGACGCGCGCTACAGCTGGTACGGCGAGGGCGACGAGATGATCTTTATCGACGGCGAGGGCTGGCCGCCGAGCATCCACGGCACCGGCACCGAAGACTACGCAGGCTCGGCCTGGTCGCCGACGCAGCCGTTCTCCGCGCCGTATCACGGGCTGCCGCTGGCCGGCGGCGAGAACTTTCGCGGCTGCTCGACGCTGTATCGCTTCAACATCGAAGATCCCGTCGTCTTTGAGCAGTCGATCCGCGTCACGATCGAGCACGGCCACGCCAACCACCGCGCCGACGACGTGTCGAGCACGGCCTACTGGTATCAGACCGAGCCGCACGCGCAGTTTCCGGCGCTGCCAGCGGTCGAGACGCGGCTGCCGAAGACGGAAGAGTAGGCCCTCACCCCGCTTCACTTCGTTCAGCACCCCTTCCCCACTCCTCGGCGGGCTTCCGCCTCGTCGGCGATAGGAGAGGGGTGTCTTCGTACCAGCTTCAAACCCCTCTCCTACGGCAGTGGGAGAGGGATCGTGGGTGCCCTTTGGGCGTGGCGGGGTGAGCGCCAGTACTACTCACAGACCACCGGCCTATAGACGCCGTCCCTGATCTTATGTACACTCGTCGTACCCCCAAAGCAACGCAGAGAGAAGCGCCCGAGCGCGGACACGCCGCATAGCTAACACACGCATGATTATGCTTCGCGCAGCCGTGTGAATCGTTCGCACGTGCCTGTGAATCGTTCGCACATGCCTGTGAATCGTTCGCACATGCCTGTGAATGCTTCGCACATGCCTGTGAATGCTTCGCGCAGCCGTGTGAGTCGTTCGCACACGCCTGTGAATCGTTCGTACGAGGTTGTGCGGACAGTAGCGGCCGAAGCTTTACACGAGGTACGATCCCTGTATCAGCGACTGGTCAGCGTTCGATATTCGCTCTTCTCTGCCCAACATCCCCCATATGAGGAACTTATGGCCTACAACCAAAACCGCCGTATCCGCCCGGATACCCTTCAAGAAGATCGCGATGCGCTCATCGCCGTGCAAAACCTGCGCGGCTACACGCCCGCCAACACCAGCTACGCGCCGGATCAACTTCAGACCGCCTACGCCGCGATGGAACAAGCGCGCGCCGCCGAGATCACCGCCCAGAACGCGCTCGACGCCGCCCGCGCCGCTTCGATCCGCGCCGAGTGGAACTTTCACAACGCCATGCTCGGCGTCAAAGATCAGGTCATCGCGCAGTATGGAGCCGACTCCGACGCGGTAGCCTCGCTCGGGCTCAAGCGCAAATCCGAGCGCAAGCGCCCCGCGCGCCGCACCACCACCACTAAAGTCTCCTAGCTCAGCCTTATATCTCCAATCCAGCGACGAGCCTCCGCCTATGCAATCACGCGGCGGAGGCTCGTTCGTGAGGAACGTAGAAAATCACACGCGGATGATCCCCTACCATAGATGCTTAATTGCTGGCATACGGCTGCACTCTGGCTGCTGGCTTACACGCGACCAGATCGCATCGCCAAGCCGATCGGCGGGGAGGGTTCCGTCGAGTGGCTCAAACGCGAGCGCTGTCGCGAGCCGCCCATAGAGCGGCACACGCAGCTCAAGCTGCTGAACGTCGTAGATATCGGTTTTGCGACGGAGCGCAACCTCGGGCGGCGTATCCAGCCAGAAGCCCAGCGTCGGACGCGGCGCCAGCGACAGCAGGGGATGGCCGAGCTGCCGATCGATCTCGGCGGGTACGGAGCCGAAGAGCACCGCATGATTCACCAGTGAGTCGTACAGGTAGCGATCGCAGACCACGACGCGGCCCTGCGCCAGCGGACGCCCGACATACCAGCAGATCTCCAACAGATGTTCCCGCAGCGTGATCTGCCGCCACAGGCCGCGCAATATGCCGCGACTGAACAGCTGCCGGGTTCCGCGCACATACGCCCGATACTCTGAACTCGCGAGCGCTGAGGACTTCACCGGCTGGGTGGGAGCGCCCAATCGCGCCTTGCCACGTCGGACGAGCGGAGCGGTCAGCAGTCCGCGCCGACCGCCCCAGACATAGGTTGCGGCATAGCCCGTGCTGGCGAGCCGCGCGACCAATCGCTGCGCCTGCGTGCTCTTGCCTGAGCCATCGATTCCCAGCAGACAGATTAATATTCCCTGCGCCATTCACTGCTTCTCCAGGTCAGCACTTCCAGCGCCAATTCCGCCGTCAGGAATGAATCGCTATCGCCTTGTTCAGCTACAACGGCCGGCTTGACCGCGCGCACAAATACTCGATAGGCCAGAAAGCTGGGCCAGCCCTGCGCGACAAACTGCTCGACCTTCGCCGCCATGCCGGGATGGAGCGCGCGCAGTGTTCCGCCGCCAACCGGCGAGAAACCGTGTAGCGAGATCCCATCGATGCCGGCGAAGACCTGGCCAAGCTGATGCGGGCTGAGATAATAGCGCGGCTTGTGTCCGCGCACCAGTCGCCGGTACGGCTCCTGAAGCAACGGCACAATCACACCCGCCAGCGCGCTGTCGAACTGGATCAGCAGCGTACCGCCGGGCCGCAGCACCCGCCACATCTCCTGCACAAACGGCCGGTGCATCGCGGCTGGAAACAGATGCAAGAAACGGATCGACATCACCGCGTCGAATGAGCCATCCGCAAAGGGCAGCATCCGGCCATTAGCCTCCACAAAACGGATATTGTCGAGTCCGCTGGTTGCCGCACGGTTTTGCGCCTGCTGTAGCATATTGGGTGTCAGATCGACAGCCGTAACATTCAGCCCTCGCGACGCGAGATAGGCCGCGATGCGCCCCGTGCCGGCGGCGACATCCACCACGCTCTGACCGGGATCGAGGCCCAGCAGCCGTTCAATCGTCGTCTGCTCCCGGCTGTTGAAGGATTGGCCGCGTGAGTGATCGAAGCGCACTCGATCGTACTGGATCGCCTCAGCGGTGTACAGCTTGCGGTAGCGTCGCTCGAACTCGGGCAGGTGCTCATGAACATCGTGCGGGGAAGTAGTCTCGATTGGCATGTTTCAAACGCTCCTTCTTCTGTAGCAGGCCCATGCACAAATAGCACGCACCGCAACTGATGAAGAGCGTATCAAGCCAAGATGAAGATTAGGTTAATTTGGCGGCAGCGTGGGCAGCAGATTTGCTCGCGATCGCTCCACGCCTGGAAGCGCGCTGGGGGCAGCCTGAGCGGGACGCAGCGGCAGATGAATCGTAAACGTCGATCCTGCTCCCGGCTCGCTCTCGACCACAAGTTGGCCGCCATGCGCTTCGATCAGCATCTGCGCGATCGCGAGTCCGAGCCCGGTTCCGCCGCGCTCACGGCTGCGCGCGGTATCCACACGATAAAAGCGATCGAAGATATGCGGCAGATGCTCGGCGGCAATACCCATGCCGGTATCGCCAACAGTGACCAGCGCGTGTTGGCCCTGCGTGGAACATGTGATGCTAACGCTGCCGCCGGCCGGTGTATGGTTGAGCGCGTTATCGAGGAGATTAAGCAGCACCTGCAATAATCGATCCTGATCGATGAGCAGCGGAGCGGAATCCACGTGAACGTTAAGCCGAACCTTGCGCTCGTCGGCCAGCGGCTGCATCTGCTCGGCGACATCCGTAACCAGATCCGCCAGATCCAGCGACTCGTAGTGCAGGGGCAGAGTTGCCGCATCGGCGCGCGCCAGTGTGAGCAAGCTGGCCACCAGGCGGCTCATGCGCTCCGTCTGGCTCAGAGCCGACTCCAGTACACTGCGGTACTCGGCAGTCGAGCGCGGCTGGCTCAGCGCAACCTCGATCTGGCCGCGCATCGCCGTCAGCGGTGTGCGCAGCTCATGCGAGGCGTCGGCGGTGAACTGGCGCTGCTGGCGAAAGCCCTGCTCCAGCCGCGCAATCATCGAGTCGAACGTCAGGCTCAGGCGACCAAGCTCGTCATTGCGGGCGGGCGCTCCAAGTCGTTCGCTAAGATCGTGCGCGCTGATGCGTTGGGCCGCGCGCGTCAAGCGATCGATCGGAGCAAGCGCCCGCCCGGCGAGAAACGCACCACCCCAGCTTGCGACCACCAGCATCACGGGAATCGCTGTCGCCAGAATCAGCAGCAAGCGATCGAGCGTCTGCTCGGCCTCGTCGAGTAGCTGCGCTACTTGCAACACGCCTTTAATCTCGTCATCGCGCTGGATCGGCACCGACAAGACGCGAAAGTGCTGATCGTCGACGGCCACCGTCTCGAAGCGCTGCTGCCCTTGTTTGGCCTGAAGCAGACCAGCGGGGATCAGATCGACCTCGCCGACGATTGTGCTGTTGTCGAAGACCGCCTCGCCGTCGTCGTTGTATAGCCGTACGAAGCGATCGCGTCCCTTAGCCGTCTGATCGCTATCGTCGATGCGCAGCTTGCCGCCCCTGTTAGAAATCGAGCTGTCCAGCAGCAGCGCCAGATTTTGCAGCGCATCGTCGTCGGCCTCAGCCAGACTGCGGCTCAGCGCGATATACACTGCCAGGCTAAACAGGATCAGCACGCCGGCCAGCAGCGCGACATACAGCGCGGTCAAACGCCAGCGCAGCGATAGATTCTGGATCTTCATATTTCAGCTCCCAGCCGGTAGCCGGCGCCGCGCACCGTGTGGATCAGTTTGAGGGGAAACGGATCGTCGATCTTGC
Organism: Herpetosiphonaceae bacterium; assembly: GCA_036401895.1. Lineage (GTDB taxonomy): Bacteria > Chloroflexota > Chloroflexia > Chloroflexales > Kallotenuaceae > LB3-1. The sequence goes on from DASWTW010000007.1 coordinate 14,696, forward strand.
GGCGGAGCGCCCGAATATGCACGTCGATGACGTTCGTCAGCGTGTTGAAATCGTAGTCCCAGACATGCTCGGCGATCATCGAGCGCGTAAGCACACGATTAGATCGGCGCATTAGGTATTCGAGCAGGCTATATTCCTTGTACGTCAGCGCGATCGGCTGCCCGGCGCGCGTCACGGTTCGTGTAGCTGTGTCCAGCTCCAGGTCCACGACGCGCAAAATCGTGTTCTGTCCCAGCGGCTCGCGGCGCAGCAAGGCTCGCAGCCGCGCCAGCAACTCGGCAAAGGCGAACGGCTTGGTCAGATAATCGTCGGCTCCCGCGTCGAGCCCGGCCACGCGCTGCTCTACAGCATCACGCGCGGTCAACATTAAGATCGGCACGCGCAGCCCACGCCGGCGAATCTCACGGCACAGGCTCACACCGTCGAGACCCGGCAGCAGCCAGTCAAGGATCAGCATGTCATACTCGGCCGCCGCGATCCAGTCCAGCGCCTCATCGCCGCGCTCCACCAGATCCACGGCATAGCCGGCCTCGGTCAGGCCGCGCTGAAGAAAGCGCGCGATCTCGCTCTCGTCTTCGACTACTAACATCCGCACGGGAAGCCTCCGCCCTGTCTGCGATCGATCTCTGCCAAGTGTACCTCTCTCTAGAAACGATGGCGATGGTCTGTCAGGTACGCAGCCAATCGGTAGTACAATCGGAAGAGCAAGTAGACAGCATAGACGAGGTGAACCGATGGCGCAAAACGATATTGGTGTAATCGGATTGGCCGTGATGGGGCAGAACCTGGCGCGCAACATCGCCAGCCGTGGCTTTTCGGTGGCCGTGTATAATCGCACCACCGCCAAGACCGACGAGTTTATCGCCGAGCATCCCGACCCGAAGCTCGATCCTGCTCACGATCTCGAAACCTTTGTTGCGTCACTCAAGACGCCGCGACGGATTCTGCTGATGGTGAAAGCGGGCGAGGCCGTAGACGCGACGATCGCTCAGCTGCAACCGCTGCTGGACCAGGGCGACATCATCCTGGATGGCGGCAACTCACTCTTTCGCGATAGCGAGCGCCGCGCGGCTGAGCTCAACGCGGCGGGGCTGAACTTCCTCGGCGTGGGCGTCTCCGGCGGCGAGGAGGGCGCGCTGCACGGGCCAAGCATCATGCCGGGCGGACAGCCGGAAGCCTACGCATCCGTCGAGGCGATCCTCGAAGCGATCGCGGCGCGGGCGCCGGACGGCACGCCCTGCGTGACCTACATCGGCCCCAAGGGCGCCGGGCATTACGTCAAGATGATCCACAACGGCATCGAGTACGGCGACATGCAGCTGATCGCCGAAGCCTACGATCTGCTGGCGCGCGGCGCGGGACTGGATGCCGCCGCCCTGGCCGAGGTTTTTGAAGAGTGGAATCAGGGCGAGCTGCAATCGTTTCTGATCGAGATCACGGCGCAGATCTTCCGCACGAGCGATCCCGAGACCTCGCAGCCGCTGGTGGATCTGATCCTGGACACCGCGCAGCAAAAAGGCACCGGCAAATGGACCTCGCAGAACAGCTTTGATCTGGGCATTCCGATCCCGACGATCAATGCGGCCGTCGAGGCGCGGATGCTTTCGGCGCTCAAGAGCGAGCGTGTGTCAGCGGCTGAGGTGTTGTCAGGGCCGCAAGCCGGCTCGGCGCAGGCGGCGGTCGACCGGCAGGAGCTGATCGCGGCGGTGCGTGCTGCGCTCTACGCCTCGAAGATCTGCGCCTACGCACAGGGCATGGCTTTGCTGCGCGCCGCTTCGGAGGAGTACGGCTACAACCTGGATCTGGCGGCGATCGCGGCGATCTGGCGAGCGGGCTGCATCATCCGAGCGCGCTTCCTCGACGACGTGAGCGCCGCATTCCGCCGACGTGCTGATCTGCCGAATCTGCTGCTGGACGATTATTTCGCGTCTGCCGTGCAAGAGCGCGATAGCCAGTGGCGCATGGCGCTGCGTATCGCGACCGAGCTTGGCATTGCCACGCCCGCGATGAGCTCGGCGCTGGCCTACTTCGACGCCTACCGCAGCCCACGACTGCCGGCGAATCTGATCCAGGCCCAGCGCGACTACTTCGGCGCTCACACCTATCAGCGCACGGATCGCGACGGAACGTTCCATACCGAGTGGCAGGAGCTCTAGGCTAGCGATCAACTTAAACCAGTGCGCGGCCGATCGCTTGATCAGCCGCGCCGCAGATGAGGAGCACGCATGCCCGATTATGGTTTGGCTGGCAAAGTCGCGATCGTCACCGGCGGCAATACCGGCATCGGCGCGGCGACGGTACACGCGCTGGCGGCAGAAGGCGTGGCGGTGGGCATCGCCTTTTACCACGCGCCGGAGCAGGCAGCAGCCCTGGCGGCGCAGGTCTACGCTCGTGATGGTCGCTCCACGATGTACGAGATCGATCTGGGCGATCCCGAGGCGATCGCGCCGCTCTTCGATCATGTCGAGCGCTCGCTGGGGCCGGTGGATATTCTGGTCAACAACGCGGCGCACTCCGAGCGCGACGACTGGCCGCTGCTCTCGGCCGAGTCGCTGGACCGGCACTACGCGGTCAACACCCGCGCGACGGCGCTGGCGATCACGGAGTTTGCCCGGCGCTTTCGGCGCGGCGCAGGCGGTCGCGTGATCAATCTAACCTCGGGGCAGGGTCTTGGGCCGATGCCGGGCGAGCTGTCCTACGTCGCCAGCAAAGGCGCGATCGAAGCGTTGACGACAACCTTTGCCGCCGAGCTGGCGCTGCTCGGCATCACGGTCAACGCGGTCGATCCCGGCATCACCGACACCGGCTGGATCGGCGATGAGTTCCGCGCCGAGCTGCTGGCCCGCGCGCCGTTTGGCCGCATCGGCACGCCTGAGGACGCGGCGCGGCTGATTCTGTTTCTGGCCTCGGAGCAGGCGGGCTGGATCACCGGGCAGATCATCCACTCGCGCGGCGGCTTTTGATCGATCGCCGGCTCGTTCCGCTCATGGGTCCAGTGTCGCCAGCAGATCCAGGCAGCACCGCAGGCCGTGAGCGGGATCAGAGCCGAGATCGAGATGGACGAAGCGCCGTTCGAGCTGCGTCCAGGCCAGCAGGTCCGCCGCGATGCGCTCGCGTCGCAGATCGTCGAGCGTCCAGTCACGGCCAGGAACCGCAGCGACTGCCGCAGCATCCGCCGTCAGCAGCAGGAGCGCACAGGGCCGTCCGGCGTGCAGCACCTGTGTAGCAAACGCCTGCTCGCGCAGCGGATCGATCACGATCGCGATCACGCCGAAGCGTCGCGCCAGCAGCGAACGCAGCGCCGCCAGCTGCTCGCCGACAGCAGCCGATCCTGGAAGATAGGCCGCAATCGCGATGCAGCGGGGGCTCGTGAGCGCCGGGCTGAGCTGACGCCAGGCTTCAGCCAGCGGCGCCGGCTCAAGTGGCGTAGCCGGCGGGAGAGCTCGCGCATCTCCCGCCTCAAGCCTGCGCCAGAGATACGCGTCACGCGCGGCGGTGTCGGGCTCGTCGAAGGGATTGAGACCAATCACCACACCGATCGTCGCGACGGCGAGCTGCCACGCCACGATCTGCGCGGCCACCGCATAGCGATCCTCCAGCTCCAGCATGATGATCGGCAATCCGGCAATCTCAAGCGCCGCACACTCTTGATCCAGATCGGCATTATCCGCATTAGACAGCCGCAGCGCGACGACGATGCGATCGTGGGGGTGGGGCTGGCCCTCATCCCAATCTTGAGTCAGGCCCTCACACCCTGCCCCCCTTCCCCAAACCTCGGCTGGCTTCAGCCTCGGTTGCGGTAGGCGAGGGGGAAAGATTAAATCATTATTCTTAGTCCGATAGTCATTGGGTTCTTGGTTCTTGATTCTTGGTTCTTGGTTTTCGTTGTGTTCTGTTGTTCTGGGTTCTGTTGTTCTGGGTTCTCCGTTAGGTTCTAGGTTTGCCCAGGGGGCACCCGTTCTGGGTTCTGTTGTTCTGGGTTCTTCGACGTCCATCACAAAGCCGCGCCCGTGTTTGCTGAGCGAGCCGGAGATAAACGCGGCCAGCCAGCGCGCCAGCGGCAGCAGCTCGGGCGACGCCAGCAGCGTGAGCTTGTCGCGGCCGCTCTGGGCCAGCACCGCTAGCGTCGTGCCGAGCCACACGCCCGGATTGAGCGATAGATCGTCGCGGCGACACTGCGCCCGCATCTCAAGCGCGGCGGCTCGTAGGCGATCGATCTGCCAGCCCAGCCATGCGGCGGGAAGCAGTCCCAGCGGCGACAGCGGGCCGAAGCGTGCGCCAAGATCCGGCGGCAGCGGCAGCAGCTCAGGCTCGGCGTAGGATCGCGCCAGTGGCAGCAGCGGCGAGTCGTGCGGCGCGACCACAGCCAGCGGCGAAGGATTCGCGGGTGCGGCCGGCGCTCGGGCGGCCAGGACGATGCGGGCCAGCGCGTCGAGGTCGGGCGTGAGCATAGAGTCGGCCGCCAGCAGAAGCGCCGTGTGCTCCCAATTGATAGAAGCCAGGATTGACTGCACCGCCAACGGCTCGATCGTATCCAGCACCATGAGCCGTGGAGTGTGCGGCGCGGCTAGATCCTGCCACATCCGCGCGCTGCTGCTCGCATCGCCGCTGCCGACGTAGAGCAGATTCTCAATTCCCCGCGATCGCAGCCGCGCCAGCCAGCCAGCGCCTGCATCTGAGTCCACAGGCAGATCGAGCCAGCCAAGCCGCGCGCGAATCCTGTCCTGCGTCTCGGCTGCGGGATACCACAGACTCGGATCGCGGCTCCACAGGCGCTCGATCAGCCGCTCAGCAGCCAGGCGACGCAGCATCCCGGCGATCGAATCCCGATACGCGCGCAGACCCGAGATCTGCATATTGGCCGGCACGTCATCCTGTTCTGGCTGTTGCATTGCACTCCTATCGTCTGATTTTACGATCGCGAAACGATGTTAGCATAGCAGAAGCATCCAGTCTAAGCCAAAGGAGCTAGCCATGCGCTTAACTTTCACTCATGCTCATCTTGTCGATGCTGACGGCGAACAGCACGACGCCGCGCTGACGATCGACGGCGATCAGATCGTCGCGGTCGGGGCGAACGCCGACAGCCAGGCCGGTACGCTGGATCTCAGCGGAATGATCGTCACGCCGGGCTTTGTCGACGTGCATACTCACGGCGGCGGCAGCTTCAATCTGCACACCACCGCTGCCGACGAGATCCGTGGCTACGCGCGCTGGACACCCGTGACCGGCACGACCTCGTTTCTGATCGGCGTGGTCGGCGTGCCCGCGACGCTGCCCGAGGACCAGCTGCGCGCCGCGATCGACGCGATCGAGACGGCAGGGCCGGGCGCTGAGCCGCTGGGGATTCATCTCGAAGGCCCGTACATGAGCGTCAACAAACGCGGCGCGCACGATCCGTCCTGGCTGCGCACGCCGGAGGCCGCCGAGACCGAGCAGCTGCTGGCGCTGACCAAAGGCTACCTGCGGCTGATCACGCTCGCGCCTGAGCTGCCGCACGCCGACGCCATGATCTCCAGGCTGGTCGAGGCCGGCGTGACTGTCAGCATCGGCCATACCGACGCGACCTACGAGCAGGCGCGCGACGCGATTCCGCTTGGCATTACCCATGCGACACACTGCTTCAACGCGATGCGTCCGCTGCATCATCGCGAGCCGGGACCGCTCGGCGCGATCGTCGAGGCCGAGAGCGTGCGCGGCGAGCTGATCGCCGATGGAGTGCATGTGCATCCTGCTGCGCTGCGGGTCATGATCCGAGCGCTCGGCCCTGAGCGAACGATCATCGTGACCGACGCGCTCTCGTGTGCGGGACTGCCCGACGCGGAGTTTACTTTTGCGGGACAGCCGGCCCGTGTGATCGACGGTGTGGCGCGGCTCAGCGACGGCACGATCACCGGCAGCGTGCTGACGACCGATCAGGCGCTGCGCAATCTGGTCGAGCTGGTCGGCGTGTCGCTGCCCGAGGCGGTCGGCATGCTCACGCTCAACCCGGCGCGATCGGCGGGTGCCGCGCAGCGCAAGGGCCGGCTCCAGCCCGGCTATGACTCCGATCTGCTGATCTTCGACCGCGACCTCAGGCTTCAGGCGACGATCTGTCGCGGCAGGCTAGCGTTCGTCGGCGAGAACTGGCGCGATCGACTGGCGCAGCTTGAGTCGGTGTAGCAGCAGGCACGGCCGGCGCGGTGGTACAATTTTGAAGGAATAGTCGGAGAACAAAGAACAACCAAACAAAGAACAAAGGAGTTGGAACATAGATCATTTGCCAATATTTTTGTTCTTTGTTTGTTTGCGCTCTCGTAGAAGGAGTTTTTGCATGGACTATGCGCTCGACCGCTTTGCGGGTGAAATACAACAGGCGATCGCCGCGACGGGACTCGTCCCGCCGGAGCAGATCGAGCTAGCCGAGCCGAAGGCCAACGTACCGGCCGATCTGGCATTTCCCTGCTTTCGGGCCGCCAAACAGGCGGGAACGCCGCCGCCCCAGCTGGCGCAGCGCCTCGCCGATCAACTAAGCTTCCCGGAGAACAGTCTGGTGGGCGGCGTGCAGGCAGCAGGGCCGTTTCTCAACTTTACGCTCAACGCGCCGCAGCTGGTGCAGGCTGTGCTCGACGAAGTTGCGCGGCTCGGCGATCGCTATGGCAGCGACGACCTGGGCCAGAATGAGATCGTGATCGTCGAGTACTCGTCGCCCAATATCGCCAAGCGCATGCATGTGGGCCACATTCGCTCGACGATCATCGGCCAGTCGGTTCGCAACATCCTGGAATTTCTGGGCTACAACACGATCAGCGACAACCACCTGGGCGACTACGGCAAGCAGTTCGGTACCAACATCGCCGCGATCCAGCGCTTTGGGCGGCCCGAGGGCGAGGGCGAGGAAGTGCTCAGCCAGATCGAAGCGCTGTACACGCGCTACAACCAGATGATGGGCAGCGAAGCCGAGGAAGACGAGGACGCGATCGACGTGGAAAGTCTGGACGACGAGGCGCGTAGCTGGTCGCTGAAGCTGGAGCAGAACGATCCCACGGCGCGCGAGCTATGGGAATGGATGGTCGCCACGACGAAGCAGGCCAATCAGCGCAACTACGATCGGCTGGGCGTCGCCTTCGATCTTCAGCACGGCGAAAGCTTCTACGCCGAGATGCTGCCGACCGTGATCGGCAAGGTCGAGGAGTCGGGGCTGGGCCAGCGCGAGCCGGGCGGCGCGCTGATCGTCAAGGAGCTGCGCGATAAGAATAACAAGGAGCTGCCGCTGTTTCTGATCCAGCGCTCGGACGGCGCAACGCTCTATCTGACCCGCGACCTGGCGACGATCATCTACCGCGAGCGCGAGTACCATCCGAAGAAGATCATCTACGTCGTGGGCCAGACCCAGGAATTGCACTTCCGCCAGGTCTTTTCGCTGGTGCGGGCGCTGGGCTATGGGCAGGATATTGAGCTGATCCATATCACCTTCGGCACGGTCTTTAGCACCGCAGGGCAGGCGCTCTCGACGCGCCGGGGCAACATGATCTACCTCGAAAACCTGCTCAACGATGCGCAGCAGCGGGCCAAAGCCTTGATCGAAGAGAAGATCGCCGAGGGCAAGACCGATCTCCTACCCGAGCAGATCGACGAGGTGGCGGAGCAAGTCGGCGTGGGCGCGGTGATCTACAACGATCTGTATCAAGATCCCAAGCGCAACATCACGATCGACTGGGAGCGCATGCTGGCCTTTGAGGGCAACAGCGCGCCGTATCTGCAATACACGCATGCCCGCTGCTGCTCGATCCTGCGCGAGGCCGGCGAGCTTCCCGCCGAGTTTGATGCCAGTCAGCTTGTGCAAGAACAAGAGCTGGCCGTGATCAAGCAGATCGCGCGCTTCCCGTCAGTGGTCCGCCGCGCCGGCGAGTCGTACGCGCCCTACGTAATCGCGGACTGGCTGTACACCACCGCCCGCGAGTTCGCCCGCTTCTACCGCGATCACAAGGTACTCAAAGCAGAAACGCCTGAGCTGCGGGCGGCGCGACTACATCTGGTTGCCGCAACCGGTCAGTCACTGCGCAACGGCCTGGGACTCCTGGCGATCAAGGCACCGGAGCGGATGTGACGGAGAACCTAGAACCTAACGGAGAACAAACGATCAAATGAACAAAAGAACAAAAAGTGCCTTCGAAACTCCTTTGTTCCCTTCGCCGGGCGCCATGCCCAGAGGGCACCCGGCATGGCACCCGCCTTGTTCCTTTGTTCGCCCGCAGGGCCTAAGGCCCTGTTCCAGAACCTAATCCGTGGAGTCGTCATGGCACTTGATCTACGGGCTATTCGCACGGTGCTCTTCGATATGGATGGCGTGCTTTATCGAGGCGCGCAGCCGCTGCCGGGCGTCAACGAGATGCTGGCGTTTCTTGAGGCGCACGGCATCGGCTACGCCAGCATCACGAATAACGCCAGTCTCACGCCGCAGCAGTTCGCCGCGAAAGTCCACAAGATGGGCTTGAATCTCGCGGCGGATCGAATCATGACCTCGTCGGTCGCGACCAACGTGTATCTGCGCTCGGTCGCGCCGCGCGGCACCGCCGTCTATGCGATCGGCATGCATGGGCTGATCGAGCCGCTCTTCGGCGACGGCTACTTCACGCTTGACGAGAAAACGCCGGCGTATGTGGTGGTGGGCGTGGACTTCGAGGTCACGTATGCCAAGCTGCGCGCGGCCTGTCTGGCGATCCGCGCCGGCGCCCGCTTTATCGGCACCAATCCCGACAAAACGTTTCCGGCCGAAGACGGGATCGTGCCCGGCTGCGGCGCGCTGTTGGCGGCGCTGGAAGCGGCAACCGATCAAAAGCCGTTGATTATCGGAAAGCCGGAGCCGGGTATGTTTATTGCCGCGCTGGCGCTGCTAGAGGCGCAGGCACCGACGACGCTGATCATCGGCGATCGCTACGATACCGACATTCTCGGCGGCGCGCAGGCCGGGCTGCGTACGGCGATGGTGCTCACGGGCGTGTCAAGTGCGGCCGACGTCGAGCACGAGCAGGTCAAGCCCGAGGCGATCTTTGCGGATCTGCCGGATCTGCTGCGCGCCTGGCAGGCCGCGATCTAATTTCGATGAGGCATACACACTACAAGGAGCAATTATGCCTGAGATTTCCCCCAACCCTCAGCCGAAGCGCGTGCTGGTCGTGGCACCGCATCCCGACGACGCCGAGTTCATGGCCGGCGGCACAATGGCGCACTGGCATACCGGCGGCGCAAGCATTCACTATCTGCTGGTGACTGACGGCATCGGCGGCAGCCGCGATCCGAACCAGACGCAGGAGCAGCTGGCGCGCATCCGTCGCGAAGAGCAGATCAACGCCGCCCGCGTGCTGGGCTCCAACGATGTAACATTTCTGGGCTACCACGACGGTCGTGTCGAGCCGACGTTTGAGCTGCGACTGGCGATCGCGCGTGAGATTCGCCGCGTGCGGCCGGACGTAGTGATCAGCCAGGACCCGTACTTCCGCTACGGCCCGACCTACATCAACCACCCGGATCACCGCGCCGTCGCCGATGCCACGCTGGCGGCGATCATGCCCACGGCCAATACGCTGCTCTCGGCGCCTGAGCTGAACGCGGAAGGTCTGGAGCCGCACGACGTCAGCGAGGTTTATCTGTCGGCGGCGGTTGCGCCCACGGTCTGGATACCGCTCACACAGCAGGACGTCGAGCGCAAGATCGAGTCGCTGCGAGCGCACACCAGCCAGATGGGCGGCTGGGACCCCGAGCCGATGGTGCGCGAGTGGATGGCACGGGCGGCGGAGCAGGCGCGCGAGCATGGCGTCGAGTGCGAGTTCGCCGAGGCTTTCGCCTACGTTCGGCTGCACGCGCCCGAGGAGGAGCAGCCGCCCAACACCGAGCCGACCTAGCGCCGAATCATAGCCGTGATCCTAACGAGGCGATCGAATCCCATGGGACTCGATCGCCTCGTTGAATATTGAAAGCTTGACTGATTGCTACTGTATCGTGCGCCGCCACCAGCGCCAGGCCAGCGCAAAGCCGGCAGTCTCGAACGGCCCGACCAGCAAAAAGGCAGTCCAGACCGCAGTTAGACTTGGATACACGAAGGTCACCGCGAGCCAGCCGATCGCGACCACTGCCCACATCGCAACGCCGGTGATCACCAGCGGCAGACGTGTATTGCCGGTTCCACGCAGCGCGCCCGCAAAGACAAAGGTTCCGGCCCACAGCGGCTGGGCCAGCGCCACGACGCGAATACCGGCGGCACCTTGCGCGATCATCTGGGGATCGTCGGTGTACAGGCTCATGATCTGCGGCGCGAAGAAGATAAAGATCGCGCCCAGTGCGCCCATCCAGATGATCGCCCAGCGCAGCGCGATCCTGGTGATCGCCCGCGCCTCCTGGGGCTTGCGCGCGCCGATGCTCTGGCCGACCAGCGCGGTAGCGGCCAATCCAAAGCCGATGCCGGGCAAGAACGAGAGCGACAGCACGTTGATAACGACGCGATGCGCCGCCAGCGAGACCGTGCCCAGCCCCGCGACGATCGGCGTCAGCGTGGCGAAGGCCATGATCACCAGCATCTCTTCCAGCGCCGCCGGCAGCCCGATGCGCAGCACGTCGCGCGCCACATGGAGCTGCGGCCGCCACGAGAAGCCCCGCCCGATGCGCACGCCATTACGGCCCCGAAACAGCACCCAGACCAGGATCAGCGCGCCGGCCAGCCGGGAAAGAAAAGTCGCCCAGGCGCTGCCGACCGCGCCCATGGCCGGCAGACCAAAATGCCCGTAGATCATCGCGTACGCCAGCGAAACGTTGAGGATATTGGCGAAGGCCGTGATCAGCATCGGCGTTCGGCTATCGCCCGCGCCGCGCAGCACGCCGCCGCCGATCAGCAGCACCATGATCGCGGTGACCGTGCCCAGCGTGACGTGCAGATACTGCGCCGCAACGTGAGTCACATCGGCCTCTAGACCAAACAGGCCCAGAATCGGCACGCTGAAGAGCAGGCCCAGAATCGCCAGCGGGATCGAAATAATCACGCTCCACACGATCGATTGCTGCGCGTAGCGGCTGGCAGCCCTGAGATCGCCCGCGCCGTACGCCTGCGCCACCAGCACCGACGCGCCCACCGAAAGCGCGGTCAGCGCGGCGATCAGCACCAGGATCACTTGCAGCGCCGAGCCCACACCGGCCAGCGCGACGGCGCCCAGCCCGGCGACAAGAATCGTATCGACCACGCCGAGTAGCGTTTGGAGCAAATTCTCGCCGATCACGGGCGCGGCTAGCTCAAGCACCCGCCGCTGAAGGCTCTGCTGCGACTTGCTCGGCGGCATCGCCCCGGCGCGCTCGACGGCAGGCAGCTCGTTGAGTTGCATCACTGTTTCTTGCGGTACCACGAGATCGCTCCATGAGGTAGTATAAGGTTGATCTCATGCTACAGGAGCGCCCCGGCTTTGTCGATCGGACGAAAGAATGATGTTGCCGGTCGTAAGTCCAGGTTGGCCGCAGCCGCTCAGGGAGTACACTCTGTGCCGATCGGGCCACACGCTAGCAGAGCGCCTCGGCGATCACCTGCTCCAGAGGCGTGCGCTGCCCTCGGCTCCAGGCGCTTTGCCACACAGCGGCGTCCAGGGCTGTGCGCGTCGCGGCCAGAAGCGCCTCATACTTCTGGTGATCCGGCACGAACAGCGCCGTATCAGTTGCCCGCCGCAGCGCATCGATCGCGCTCAAGAGCCAGACCGCGCGGGGGGTCTGCCCCGTACGCTGAGCGTGCCCCGCCAGATCCAGCAGGCAGGCCATGTAGCCATAGTTATTATGCAGCTGATGATAATGCAGCAGGCCCTGGCTCAACAGCTGATGCGCCTCCTGGTACGTTCCCTGTTCCAGCGCGACGCGACCCAGAAGCTGGAGCGCCAGCGCGATCTGAAGCGTTAGGCCCACGCTCTGCGCCAGGCCCAGACTTTCGATGAGATGCGTCTGCGCACGTGCGGGATCGCGCCGTGCCAGCGCGACACGGCCAAGCGTATTGAGCGCGTTGCTGATGCCGCGCTGGTTGCCCAGCGCCCGCGCCATAGCCAGCGCTTCCTCGGCCAGCGTGCCCGCGCGATCGTAATCGGCGCGCTCCCAGGCCATATTGCTGAGATGCGGCAAGATATTGCTGATACACCAGCGATCGTCGGCGATGCGCGCCTGAGCCAGACCTTCCTCTAGCAGGCCAGCCGCCTGATCCTGATGGCGACCGGTGTAGTAGTAGTGTACGCCCAGCCGCCAGGTTACGCGCGCCAGAAGCCAGGGATCGCCGGCAGCGCGGGCCAGGGCCAGGCTTTCGGTCAGCAGCGGCGCAATCTCGGGCGAGTTGGGATGTTCACACTCTTGCACGGCCCAGCGATCGATCAGCGCGTAGGCCAGCCCTTTGGTATCGCCGAGCGCGCGGCTGATCGCGATCGCCGCGTCGTGCCAGATCATCGATTGTGGATCATCACCCTGCGCGCCTGCCAGCACACCAGCATAGCGCAGCGCCTTGGCATAGATCGGCGTGGGCTCATACGCCCGCTGCTCAAGCAGGGCCTGTAGCCAGCCGCGCCCCACTGACAGATGCGCGCGGATAAACCAGAACTCGCCCAGCGCACCCGCCAGACGCAGACCATCGAGCGTACGCTCCGGCGTGGAGCAGCAGTAGGCCAGCGCAGCCTGAAGATTATCGTGCTCTTGCTCCAGCCGCACGACCCAGTGATGCTGTGAGCCACCGCGCAGGCGTGGCTCCGCCGTCTCGGCCAGATCCAAAAAGTAGCGTAGATGCCGTGCTTGCAGCGCCGCCAGATCGTCTGAGTCCACCAGCTTCTCATGGGCATACTCGCGGATCGTATGCAGCATGGCGTAGCGCGCCTCGCCCTCGGCCGTGGTCTCTTGACGCACCAAACTTTGATCGACCAGCGTCATCAGTCCGTCGAGAATCGACGCGCTGGTGGAGCCGGCCGCATCTTCGCAGATCGCCATCGCCGCCTGAAGCGTCCAGCCGCCGTTGAAGATGCCCAGGCGCGCGAACAGCCGCTGGCTCGCCGGATCGAGCAGCACGTAGCTCCATTCGATCGTGCCGCGCAGAGTTTGCTGACGCGCCGGAAGATCGCGAAAGCCGCCGGTCAGCAGGGCCGACTGCGCGCTGATCTGCCGCAGCATATCCTGCGGCGAGAGCAGACGGCTGCGCGCCGCCGCTAGCTCGATCGCCAGCGGCAGACCATCCAGCACATTGCAGATCGCCACGACCGCCGGCAGATTTTGCTCGGTCAGCGTCCAGCGTGGGTAGGCCTCCTGCGCCCGCGCGTTGAACAGCGCGATCGCGCCGTACTCGGCCGCGCTGTCCAGAGGCAACGCCTGAGCGGTCTTAGGCAGGTCTAGCGACGGCACCACGAAGAGGCGCTCGCCGCGCACATGCAGCGAGGCGCGACTGGTTACCAGCATATACAGCCAGCGACAGGCTGAGAGCAGCTCGGTGACCAGCGGCGCGGCAGCCAGAATCTGCTCGAAGTTATCGAGAATCAGCAGCAGATGCTTATCGCGCAGAAATTTCAGCACGCGGCTGCGCGCCGGCTCCTGGTCCACCTCGACCAATCCCAGCGCCTGCCCGATCGCCGCCGCGACCACATGTGGATCGAAGACGGTTTCGAGCGGAACCAAAAACACGCCGTCGCTAAAGCCGTCCAGCAGTCCGGCGGCGGCTTCGATCGCCAGGCGCGTCTTACCGATCCCGCCTGGCCCGGTCACTGTCAGCAGCCGGGTGGCTCCGCTGGTGATCTGCTGGCGCAGCGTCAGCACTTCCGCTGTTCGCCCGATCAGTGGCGTGAGCGGACGCTCCAGGTTGGTAGGATGTTTTTGGAGTTGCCAGGATTCGCTCTGACGAGGAGTTTCGGCGGCTGCATCCGGCAGGAGGCGAAGGATCGAGCCGGTATCACCGCGAGCGAACTGAAGGAATGCGGAGCGCTCATGCGGTAGGATCGCCAGATGATGCGCCAGCAGCTCTGCGATCTGCCGCGACGGTCGCCGCTCGTCGACTTCGATCTTGCGAATCGTCACCACCGAACAGCCGACCTGCCGTGCCAAATCGTCTTGTGTAAGATCAAGTGCTTTGCGTCGTTGCTTAAGCCAGCGACCAAAAGATATATCGCTTTGCATCCTGCCTCCTTGAGGCTGCGCCGCTCGATCCATGTGTTCCATCGTTCGTCGAATCTTTGCGCTAGCTCTGGTTGTACAGCTTTTGTATCACTTTTGTATCACTCAACTGTGTCACATAGTCCTTCTCGCGCTCCCGAAACTTTGCTTTAATAGACACAAGCTAACACATAGCCTGGTCCTAACAGCATACCGAGGATTGGATCGTGCATCCGCAGCGGTGGGACGGCTCAAGCATAGAGGGTAGCCGGTTGCGACAGCTTCGAGCGGCTGTCCGGCCTTTCGAGAATGACCAGAAAACACAATGATCCTTCGATCTCGGGGGGTGAAGAATGATCGTACCGCGCATTGCCTGTGCTGGCAAGCTATCTGAGCCGATCGCCTGCACGACGCTTCGATGTCCGTGATGTCTGGCCCCCCGAAAAGAGATGCCTGTGCTGCCCTTGAATGTACAGCCCGTGTCGGCTGCAAAACCGGACGAGTCCGCACCATCCGCCGCTCAGCGCGATACGCCCAAGCTTACTGAAGTCGTTCTGGCAATGCTAGGTATAACTGCTCCGCATGCGCTGAGCCATCCGCCGCTCGCCGACGAGCCCGGCACCCGGAGCACCCGCGCTGAGCCATGACCGACCGACCTTGCGCTTCGTACGCTTTGCTACAGCTCAGGCACTCGTTATGAGAGAGGGCGCTTAAGCTCGGCTCGATCTCGAAAAATTCTTCCGCCCGACCTTCGCGTCGGATCGCAGGAGCGGATTGCACCACGCGCTGTAGTCCGCTCATCGCATTTAATGCACTCCTCGATCTCCTCTCAATCCGCCTGCACCGCACAGTGCTTGCCGGCTTCGCCCACGCTCACCTCAGCCTCGACCACCAGCAGCAGGCGCGGCACGGCACAAGAAACAGGGCTCTGTGCTAGCACAGAGCCCTTTGGTGATCAGCCTTACCGGCAGCTTACGTGCGCATTGGTGTTGGCTCTCCGCCACGGTTGAGGAAGACCGTTGAGCGGAATGTGGGCGTTGTGGACGTAACGCAAGTGAGGAAGAGGTTGCGGCACGTTGTAATGCTGACCACATTATTATTCAGATCATCGCGTCAGGCCGGCTCGTCCGTCGTGCATCATGTTTGGCAGCTATGCGTTGGTTTGTTGTCTATCTTTCGTTTCTACGGTCGAGGGCCCGCGCGATTTCTGGATTGTCAGTCGAGTATCGGGGGCTACTTGACTGGTCTGTCGTTACTTTAGCAGGTCTTCCTTACCAGCAACCTTACCAACTTGTTTAAAAACAATTTATTGTAGAAATTTGTTGACGATCTTCGCACAGGCCGCGATCATGCAGGCTGCTCCACTGTGCGGAGTGGCATATGGCTTGCTGCTACGGGCGTATATCGCCGCGTCGCTCTTCGTTAGCCAAGCAAAGGAGCCGCCTGTGGACGTCAAGGCTGGAGCCCGAGAACGTTTCGATAGTGTCCGCGAGCACGTGATCGCGCTGAGCCACCGGATTCATGCTCATCCTGAGCTGGGATTTCAAGAAGAGCGCGCTGCTGCCTGGCTCTCCGAGGCGCTGGCGGATGCGGGATTTGCCGTCGAGACCGGCATCTGCGATCTGCCGACCGCGTTTATTGCCCGCGCCGGATCGGGGCCGCTGCATCTCGCGATCTGCGCCGAGTACGATTGCCTGCCCGAGATCGGCCATGCCTGCGGACACAACCTGATCGCCGCGATGGCGACAGGCGCGGGAATCGCCGCCGCTAAAGTCGCCGACGATGTGGGCCTGACAATCAGTGTGATCGGCACGCCCGGCGAGGAGTGCGGCGATGCGGGCGGCAAGATCCTGCTGCTGGAACGCGGCGCGTTCGATGGTGTTCACGCCGCGATGATGGTACACCCGAGCCCCTACGATACGGTCACGCCCAAGATCATCGCCGCCTCGACCTTTGACGTTCACTACACGGGCAAGGAAGCGCACGCCGCCGGATTCCCTGAGCTGGGTATCAACGCCGCCGACGCGCTGACGATCGCCCAGACCGCGATCGGCCTGCTGCGCCAGCATATTCGCGCCACCGATCGTATTCACGGCATCATCACGCGTGGCGGCGACGCACCGAACGTGATTCCGGCGCACACGTCGGCTAAATATATCGTTCGCGCCCAGACCTTAGCCGAGCTGGACGAGCTTCGGCCACGCGTGCAGCGCTGCTTCGAGGCTGGAGCCCTGGCTACCGGCGCGCGGGTCGAGTTTGCGGGCGGCGACAAGCCCTACGCGGAAATGCAGCACGATCCCGAGATCGCGGCGATCTATGGGCGCAACGCCGCCGCGCTGGGCCGGGGCGCGGCCAATCAAAACCCGGAGCGCGCCGCAGGCTCGACCGACATGGGCAACATCTCGCACGCGATCCCATCGATCCACCCGTCGATCGGCATCAACTCGTTGCCGGCCGTCAATCACCAGCCCGAGTTCACCGCGCACTGCATCACGCCCGACGCCGACCAAGCGATCGTCGACGGCTCGCTGGCGATGGCCTGGACCGCGATCGACATGGCGCTGGATCGCGGGCTCGGCGAGCGGCTGATCGCCAGCCGCCGCGATTGAAAGATATTCCGGCGGCACGAATCACACATAATACCGGTCGCACCATAGCGAGCCGGTCAGAGTCAGGCTGAGCGATCTCGCCGCGCCGGCGCGGGACGTTCCGCCAACTCAGCGAGCGCCAAAACGTAGTACACTGGTAGCCGATCTATCCTCAAGCTGCCCAGAGACCATCGATCGCGTTCGACAACGGCGTCGATCGCCAGCTCTGGTATCAAGGACGTACTCATGAGCTACTGGTATCAATGTGTGCGCGACTGGACGCTCCAGCTCGTCAGGCTGCCCAGCGTCACGAACACACCCGGCGAGACCGAATTTCCCCAGCACCTGTACGAGCTGCTGGCCAGGCTACCGTATTTTCAGGCCCATCCCGAAAACCTCTGGCTTGAGCGCACCACCAACGATCTGCACGAGCGCTACAACCTGTTCGCGCTGGTACGCGGCAGGACGCCCGCGACGGTTGTGCTGGCCGGCCACTACGACGTGGTCAGCATCGACAACTACGGGCATCTCGCGCCGTGGGCCTACGATCCCGAGGCGCTGCTGCCGCGACTGATCGCCGAGCTTCAGGCCGATTGCCGCAGCGAGGCGGATCACCTGGCGCTGCGTGATCTGCAAGGCGGCGATTTTCTACCCGGACGCGGCGTGCTCGACATGAAGAGCGGTCTGGCGGCCGGCATCGCGGTGCTGAGCCACTTCGCGGAGCAGCCCGAGCGCCGGGGCAACCTGCTGTTTATCACCACGCCCGACGAAGAAGACTCGTCGCACGGGATGCGCGCCGCCGCCCTGCGACTCCCGGAGATCGCCGAGGAGCGCGATCTCCATCTTCAGGCCGCAATCAACCTGGACGCCTCCAACGATCGCGGCGACGGCAGCGCGGGCCAGGTTGTGTATCTCGGCACCGTTGGCAAGCTGTTGCCCTCGGTCTACGTGGTGGGCCGCGACACACACGCGGGCGTTCCGTTCGACGGCGTGAACGCCAATCTGATCGCCGCCGAGATCACCCGACGCATCGAGTGCAACACCGCGCTGAGCGATACAGTCGACGGCGCGGTCTCGCCACCGCCGGTCAGCCTGAAGCAAAGCGATCTCAAAACCCAGTACGACGTCACCACGCCCGCCGCCGCCTGGTGCTACTACAACGTGCTCACCCACGGACGATCGGCCAGCGACGTGCTGGAGCGCATCACCGCGCTGGTACACGACGCCATGCACAGCGCGCTGGGCTATCTCCACGAGCAGGCGCGACGCTACAGCCAGCTCGCAGGCCAGCACGCCGATCCGCCAGCCTGGCAGCCGCTGGTGCTGACCTTGGCCGAGCTTCAGGCGCGGGTTACGCGGCAGAACAATCCGGCGGCACAAACAGCAGTCGCCGAGCTTGCTCAGCGTCTGGCGCAAGATCCGGGGATCGATCTGCCGACCTTCAACCGGCGGCTGACCGAGGCGCTGTGGGCCGCCAGCGGTCTGGCAGGACCGGCAGTCGTGATCGGCTTCGGCTCGCTGTACTACCCGCCCGCCTACATCAAAGGCGATACTGAGCGCCAGCGCCGTCTGCGCGAGGCTGCCTCGGAACAGGCTACGGCGCTCAGCCGGCAGGCGGGCGTCGCGATCCAGCTCAAGCCGTTTTTCGCGGGCATCTCGGATATGAGCTTTCTGGGCAGCTCCATCAGCGACGAAGATGTCGCAGCGATCGCGCTGAACACGCCCGCCTGGGAGGCCAGGCTGCGCTTCGATTACACCGCGATCAGCGCGCTCGACCTGCCGACGATCAACATCGGGCCGTGGGGCCGCGACTACCACCAGCGCCTGGAGCGCGTCCACGCGCCGTACTCTTTCGAGATCGTGCCCGAGCTGGTCTGGCGCATCGCCGATCAGCTGCTGAGCCAGTCATAAATCGTCAGGTTTCGCTAGGAGAATCAACAAACGCTGTGCCGCATGTGGCACAGCGTTTATACATGGCGCTTCAGAAGCTCCTCTATGCGCTAGGGATGAGCCGTCGCTCCTTCGGCGGCGAGCCACCAGTAGCGCTGCGCCGCTTCGGTCCGCGATTGAACTTTGAGCTTCCGAAAAATGTTCTTGAGATGGGTTTCCACCGTGTAGCGGGCAATTCCCAGAGCATCGGCGATCTGCTGATTGCGTTTTCCCTGGGCGATAAGCGCTAAAATTTCCTGCTCGCGACTGGTCAGTGCCGGACGGGGGCGCATCTGACGCTCCTTTCCTCGTAGGGTAGAGGTAGCTTGGTAGGTCTGCCTGGTGTCATGCTGGGGATCGAAGTATTGCCTCAAAGCTAAAGTTATATGTCTATTGAAGCAGAAGCGGCCAGATCTGAGAAGGTCTTTTTAATACACTTAACTACTACAAAAATTGATACACAAACCGATACAGATTCCGCCGCAGCGTCGCTGTCAGTCAGGCATCAGACAATTGTACGGCCTCGTGCTCAATTCGGGTATATGCTTTAATTGTATCTAGATATTGCACAACGATCGTGCGCGACACCAGCCGCTCTCGCCGAGCAGCGGCCGATCGTTATGCAAGGAGTGTATATGATGCGTCGCACATCCATCTTTAGCGTACTGCTATGCCTGGCGCTGGCCTTTGGCGTTTTTACCACAGCCCGCGCCCAGGAAGAAGTTGTGTTTCCCGAAACCGGCCATCGCGTGAGCGGCCGTTTTCTTCAGTTCTGGCGGCAGCAGGGCGGCCTGGCGGTCTTTGGCTATCCGCTCACGGATCAGCTGACCGAGAACGGCCGCACCGTGCAGTATTTTGAGCGCCAGCGCTTCGAGCTGCATCCCGAGAATCAGGCACCTTACGATGTTCTGCTTGGCCGGCTCGGCGCGGAGATCCTGCCCACCTGGCAGAGTCAGCCGACGTCCGTAGGGCCTGTCGCCGGCTGCACCTACTTTGCCGAGACTCGCCACAATGTGTGCAATCAGCAGGCGCAGAGCGGCTTCTTGAGCTATTGGACGACGCACGGCCTGGAGTTCGACGGCCGCGCCGGGAAAAGCTATGCCGAAAGCCTGGCGCTCTTCGGCCTGCCGATCACCGAGCCCTACCAGTACACCAACAGCAGCGGCGTGACCGTGCAGACCCAATGGTTTGAGCGCGCGCGCTTCGAGTGGTATCCGAACAACCCGAATGAGTACAAAGTCCAGCTTGGCCGGCTCGGCGCGGAGCTGGGCGCGCCCGGCACAGCCCAGCCGATTCCGGCGGGCGCGGTCCAGACGGTGGTCACCTACTACGACGCGATCAACCGGCGCAGCTTTGCCGAGGCGTACAACCAGTGGGCCAACGGCGGAGCGGCCAGCAATCAAACGTTGGAGCAGTTCACCTCAGGCTTTGACAACACTGTACAGGTCAGCCTGCTGCTCGGCAATCCCAAAGTTCTCAGCGCCGATCTGGTCGAGGTGCCGGTGACGATCCTCGGCGTGATCAATGTGCCGCGCGGCAATCCCGATCAGCAGGTTCAGCAGTTCCAGGGCTCGTATCGCGTCGAGCGCATCGGCGGCAACACCTGGAAGCTGGCCAGCGCCGCGCTCGGCCCGATCAACGAGCCGCTGCCGCCGTCGCAGTTCGCCAGCCCGATCAACCTGCTGCAAGCCTACTACGCGGCGATCAACGAGCGACACTTTGCGCGCGCCTACACCTACTGGAACAATCTTGGCCAGGCCAGCGGGCAAAGCTTCGCCGATTTCCAGCAGGGCTTTGCCAGCACCGGCCAGGTCGCGATCACGCTGGGCACGCCGCAGGGCGAGGGCGCGGCCGGCTCGATCTACATCGACGTGCCGATCGTGATTGTGGCCACACAGAACGACCGCAGCGTGCGTACCTACTGCGGAACCTACACGCTGCGCGGCCTGAATGTGCAGCCCTTCAACCAGTTCGGCCTGCGCATCGAAAACGCGCAGATCGCGCAGACCGGCAGCGGCACACGTCCGGATAAGAACGAGATCCAGCGGCTGCTCGACGGCGGCTGCCAGCACCCGTAAGCTAACGCATTCCCGAGCGCGCCACGGGTTGCGCTGTGGCGCGCTCGACCTCGACTCGCAATCCAGCGGGCACTTCTTTGCGACCGGCGCTCAGATTGAGTACAATCCCGGCTGGCGATTTCGCCATGTGACCGGGGCTACACTATGCAACTTCTTTCGGCTGAAAATCTCAGCAAACAATATGACGATCGGCGGCTCTTCGAAGGGCTCTCGTTCGGCGTGCAGCAGGGCGAGCGGATCGGCCTGATCGGCGTGAACGGCAGCGGCAAAAGCACGCTGCTCAAGATCGTCGCGGGCGTGGAGCAGCCGGATCAGGGACAGCTCACCTATCGCAGCGGCACACGGGTGGCCTATCTCGCGCAGCAGCCGGAGATGGACGAGCGCATCACGGTTCGCGACTACATGTTTTCGGGAGCCGGCGAGCGCCGCCATCTGCTGCGCGACTATGACGAGATCGTGTCGCAGCTGCGGGAGTCGCCCGACGATCCCACGCTGCTCCAGCGACTCAGCGAGGTCAGCGCCCAGCTCGACGCGGCCGGCGCGTGGGATGCTCAGACCGAGGTCGAGGCGATCCTGTCGCGGCTCGGCATCACCGATCTCAGCCAGCGGCTGGGCACGCTCTCCGGCGGCCAGCGACGGCGAGTCGCGCTGGCTCATGCGCTGATCGAGCCCGCCGATCTGCTGATCCTCGACGAGCCGACCAACCACCTGGACGCCGACACCGTCGACTGGCTGGAAACGCTGCTCAGCCGTCTACCCTCCGCGCTGCTGCTGATCACTCACGATCGTTACGTGCTCGACCGGCTGGTGAAGCATACCTGGGAGCTGGATCGCGGCGCGCTTTACCAGTACCAGGGCGGCTACAGCGTCTTTTTGCAGCAGAAGCTTGAGCGTGCCGTCCAGCGCGCCGCCGATCAGGAGCGCCAGGCCAGCATTATGCGCCGCGAGCTAGCCTGGCTGCGGCAGGGTCCGCAGGGACGCGGCACCAAGCAGAAGGCGCGCATCGAGCGCATCACCGAGATGCGGGAGCAGCCCGAGGCCGAGCCGGATCAAAGCCTGGAGATCACGCTTGGCACCCAGCGGCTCGGCACGCGCGTGCTCGATCTGAAGGACGTGAGCAAAGGCTACGATGGCAAGACGCTGTTCGATCATCTAAGCTTGCAGATCGGGCGCGGCGAGCGGCTGGGCATCGTCGGGCCGAACGGCTCCGGCAAATCCACACTGCTCAACCTGCTGGCTCAGCGTGAGCAGCCGGATGCGGGCGCGGTGGTGCGCGGCGAGACCGTGCAGCTAGCCTACTACGATCAAGAAAGCGAGGCGCTCGACGAGTCGCTGCGGGTGATCGAATATGTGACCGAGGCGGCGGCGCTCGTGCGCACCAGCGACGGGCAGATCGTCTCGGCGGCAGATATGCTGGATCGCTTTTTGTTCCCGCCCCGCATGCACTACGCGCTGATCGGCACGCTCTCGGGCGGCGAGCGGCGCAGGCTGTACCTGCTGCGCACGCTGATGTTCGCGCCCAACGTGCTCATGCTTGACGAGCCCAGCAACGATCTGGATGTGCAAACGCTGGCGGCGCTGGAAACCTATCTCGACAACTTCGGCGGCACGCTGATTATCGCCTCCCACGATCGCTATCTGCTCGATCGCACGGTGGATCATCTGCTGGTCTTCGAGGGTAACGGCAGCGTGCGCACGTTTCCCGGCAGCTACTCAGCCTACGCCGCCGACCGACGCGAGCGCCAGGCACAGCAAGCAAAGCCGGTCGAGCGCACTCAGCCCGCCAAACCTGCGCGTGAGCCGCGTCCACGCACGCTCTCGTTCAAGGAAAAGCGCGAGCTGGCAGCGCTTGAGGAGCGGATCGCCAGCCTGGAAGCCCAGCAGGCCGAGCTTAACGAGCGGCTTAGCAGTGGCAGCGCCTCGTATGACGAAATGCAGCGCCTGGCCGAGACGCTCTCCGCGACCGGAACCGAGCTTGAGCAGGCGTTCGAGCGCTGGGCCGAGCTGGCCGCGATCGCCGAAAACACCGCCTGAGTCGTTTCAAGCCAATACCCTGACTGGATTAAACAAGCAGCGCGCTTCGCTCGTGATTGGCGAAGCGCGCTGTTCGTAGCTACAAGCCGCAGCCGACTTACTCCTGCGATTGACGCACCAGCCGCGAGAAGCTTGACGAGCCGCTGGCCTTATTGAGCAGCAGCGCATCCAGCGAGAAGCGGCCGGGGCCAAGCAGCGCGATCGTCAGCGCGATGATCAGATACAGCGCCGGCAGCTCAAACGAGCCGCCCTGACCAACCCAGGGATCGCCGCGCGTCACATGCGTAAAGACCGCCACGACCATCGTGCAGATCAGACCCAGCATCGCGATCGGCGTCAGCAGGCCCAGGATCAGCGCCAGGCCGCCGCCAAACTCCGCGATCGCCGCCAGCGCCTGCAAAAACCCCGGAAACGCATCGCCCATCCAGTTGAACGGCTGCTGGATCTTGGGCAGACCATGCAGCACAAACGCGCCACCCACCACCAGCCGCAGCACCAATAAGCCGACTGAGCCCAACGTATCGTTGTACGAATATAGACGCTTCAACATAGTAATCTCCTAAGTGTTGTGGTTATCGACGACGAGAGTGTGAACAGCAACTTAGTTTCGAGCCGTGCCAGCCTCCTTTTACTCAGTCTATAGTAGTGCTTGATTGCGGCTCAGGCAGCAGCGACCAGCCTCATACGCACCGATCGCCTCCGATCGATGGTATCGCGGCATCGCGAGTTACTAGCTTTGGGGGGAGTTGAGGATCGCTTGTTCCTGACTTACTTGATCAGGATACTATAGTACCATAAATTTTACTCTTCATATACTTATACGAAGTTTTACCTGAGACGAATCTCACAAGCCAGCAGAAGTTAGGAGGAATTTAGGTAAATCTGTAGAAGTAAGAGCACGATGTGCTGCGAGACATGGCGCAAGATGCCAGAAGGCTATACAATGCGACGGTCTCAAGAATACAGTTTAAACAAAGGAGTGTTGCTATGCTGATTAGCCCAGAGCTAAACGCTGCCATCAACGAGCAGATCGGGAATGAATTTGGAGCCTCGCTACAATATGTCGCGATCGCAGCCTATTTCGACGGCGATAACCTGCCGATCTTCGCCAAGCATTTTTATACGCAGGCGACGGAAGAGCGCGACCACGCGATGCGCTTTGTGAAGTTCATCGCCGATTCGGGCGGCCAGCTCGAAATTCCGCCGATCCCGGCGCCGCAGTGCCACTTCACTTCGGCCGAAGAAGCGGTGCGCTTATCGCTCAACTGGGAGCTGAAAGTGACCGAGCAGATCAACGGGTTGATGGACCTGGCGATCACGCAGAAGAATCACATCACCAAGCATTTTCTGGAGTGGTTCGTCAATGAGCAGCTCGAAGAGGTGTCGAGCATGGAGACGCTGCTGGGGATGGTCCGGCGCGGCGGTGAGTCCGGCCTGCTGCTGGTAGAGAACTTCCTGTCCAACGGCGGCCTGAGCCAGGCACAAACGGCAGAGGCCCAGGCGGAGTAGTACGCGCACAGACTTGTGAGTGGCTACGATGGATCGTGTTGCCGCTCAACCGAATCCAAAATCTCTATATCAAGATCAGCAGCGATTAAACAGAAGGGGCAGCGTCTCGGCGCTGCCCCTTTTCGTCATTCACTAACAGTTGGAGTCGCTGATCGTGTGGTATTGTGTATACCTCCCCCAGTATGAGAGAGTGCCGGTACAACTCCAATATCGGTACCCAACCAGCTGCGTCTGTGCCGCATCGCTGTAATAGTATTCCCACCGCTCAGTCCCATATGGCGGAGCAGATGCCTGCGCAACCTGGACGAATACCCACAACATGAGCAGCATGATCAAGCTCGTCAGCACGAGCACACGGCGGGAGGAGAAGCCCAGACGACGGATCGACATAGTAGACTCCTTAGTGTAGGCAGGAACGGGGGGTGGCACCAGTATAGCAGAGTGCATTATCCCTGCCCATCCGATTCTCCCGGCGTTCTGGCCGCCTTGTCCTATAGCGGAGTTTCAGCGCAGCTTTATGGGCTTTGGCATAGAATAGATTTGACGACGCGGGCAAGTAGATCAAAACGCCCCTAGTTCAGTGGCTTTGCGTCGCGAATCGCGGTGAGCAGCGCATCCATGGTGCCCTGCTTCTGCACAAACGCCAGCGCCCCCGCCGCCTGACCACGCGCGCGCGTCGCGGCGTCGTCGTAGAGGCTGAGCAGCACCACGCCGGTTCCGGGCGCGATCGTACGCAGCGCGGCGGTGGCCGAGATGCCGTCCATGCGCGGCATCTGAACATCCATAATAATCACATCGGGACGCAGCGTCTGGGCCAGCGACAGCGCGGCCTCGCCATCGCCCGCCTCGCCCACAATCGTTACATCGGACTCCAGCGACAGGCGCATCCGCAAGCCCATCCGCACCGAGGGCTGATCGTCCACAAGCAGCAGCTTAATCATGCTGGTCTCGTTCCAGTTCCACGGCTAGGACAGATGCGACAGCCAGGGCCGTATGACCATAAAAATCGATAGAATGTGCTACAATACGAGCATTATCCGAGTGTAGCTTCTAAATCAATTGTCTGCACCCAGCGGATGATGCACCTATTTCTCAGACCTTCGATAGAATAGCCTCCAACTAAAGGCGGAATACCAATGGCGATTCGTATTTTGATCGCTGACGACCATAGCGTGGTCCGTCAGGGACTGCGCATGTTTTTAGGACTTGACCAGGAGCTGGATGTGGTCGGCGAGGCCACCAATGGAGCGGAGGCGATCGACCTTGCGCGGCAGCTACAGCCAGACGTGGTGCTGATGGATCTGCTGATGCCCGTGGTTGATGGCATCGCCGCAACGAGCACGATCCGCCGCGAAATGCCGGACACCGAGGTGCTGGCTCTCACCAGCGTGCTGGAAGACGAGAAAGTGATCGGCGCGATTCGAGCGGGCGCGATCGGCTATCTGCTCAAAGATACCGAGGCCGACGAGCTGCGCAACGCGATCAAGGCCGCTGCCGCAGGCCAGGTGCAGCTTTCGCCCAAGGCTGCCGCGCGCCTGATGCGTGAGGTCAACGCGCCCAACAGCCCCGAGGTGCTTACCGAGCGCGAGACCGAGGTGCTGCGGCTGATGGCGCTGGGCCAGGCCAACAAAGAGATCGCGCGGACGCTCAATATTGGCGAGAAAACCGTTAAAACGCATGTGAGCAATATTCTCGGCAAGCTTGGCGTTCAAAGCCGAACCCAGGCCGCGCTGCACGCGGTTCGGATCGGGCTGGTCTCCGCCGATCAAGCCGGCTAGCGCTGCCTATCCACTTCGACTGCCGCCCCAGCCTCCAACCTCCGGCACCACGTTTGCGCCGCCGCGTGCCTGGGGCGGTACCAGGAAGATCCCATGAAACTAGAAACCTACTCATCGGGCCTGTCCAGCCGCTCGACGCGCTTCGACAGCATGGAAGCACGGCTGCTTGCGGCGCTGGCGCTGCTGGGCGGCGGCTATCTTCTGCTGATCGGCTACATCGTCGGCGCGGCTACCCTTCCCGCTCGCGGCGCGCTGCTGATCGGAGCAAGTCTGCTCGCCGCGCTGATCGCCGGACTTCTGCTCTCGCTCTGGGTGGCTGCGCGCAGCACCAGCCGGCTCATCGCGCGCCTTGAGCACGACGGCGACGATCCGGATCTGCTGGTGCGTCTGATGCACGACACGCCGACATCGACCGCCGAGTGCCGCCGGCTGATGGCAAGCTTCGCCAACGTGATCACCCAGTTGCAAACCAGCAAGCGCGAGCTGCGGCTCAGCGAGGAGCGCTTCGTGCTGGCGATGCAGGCCACCAACGATGGCATCTGGGACTGGCATTTCCCCAACAATGCGGTCTATTTCTCGCCGCGCTGGAAGCAGATGCTCGGCTATGAAGATCACGAGCTGCCGAATCTGTTTCCCGAGTGGGAAACGCGCGTCCATCCCGACGACCTCGCCCGTGCCCGAACAGCGATCGACGAGCATCTGGCCGACCACACGCCCTGGTTTGAGCTTGAGCATCGCCTGCTGCATAAGAACGGCAGCTACTGCTGGGTGCTGTCGCGCGGCATCGCCGTGCGCGACGAGCGCGGCAAGCCCTACCGGCTGGTCGGATCGCACGCCGACATCACCGAGCGCAAACAAACCGAGGCCAGGCTGCGCGAAAACGAGGCCCGTTTCCGCACGATGTTTGAGCAGTCGCCTTTCGGCATCCAGATCTTCAACCCGCAGGGCAAGACCACCCACGCTAATCAGGCCTATCTCACGCTCTGGGGCTTCACCGGCCTGGAGCAGCTTGACGGCTTCAACGTGCTGACCGACTCGCAGCTCGACGCCGCCGGACTGCTGCCGTACATTCACCAGGGCTTTGCCGGACAGGCTACGACTATCCCTGCCATGCGCTACGATCCGAGCCAGACGCCCAGCATCAGCAGCGGCCGTTCACGCTGGGTCGAGAGCGTGATCTATCCCATCAAAGACGCAGCCGGTGCGATCCGCGAGGTGGTGCTTATCTTCGTGGACATCACTGAGCGCAAAGAGGCCGAGGAAGCCATGCGTGCCAGCGAGGCGCGCTTTCGATCGATGTTCGAGGGTGCGGCGATCGGCATGGCGCTGATCAACAAACAGGGGTACGGCATCGAGAACAACGCTGCCTTGCGGCGGATGCTGGGCTACACCGCCGACGAGCTACAGGCGTCCAGCTCGGTCACGATCACGCATCCTGACGACCTGCATATCGACGACGATCTGTACGGCGAGCTCCAGCGCGGCGAGCGCACATCGTATCAAGGCGAGAAGCGCTACATTCGCAAAGACGGCTCGATCTTCTGGGGACGGCGCAGCATCTCGCTCATTCGCAACGGCGTCGACGAGCACGAGTATGCGGTGGTGATGGTCGAAAATATCGACGAGCAGAAGCGCGTTGCTGAGCAGCTGCGCGAGCGCGAGGAGCAGTACCGCAGCATCTTCGAGGCGACCAGCGACGGCCTGATCATCAATGATCTTGACACAGGTCTGATTGTCGAGGTCAACCCGGCGGTGTGCGCCATGCACGGCTACACCTACGACGAGCTGATCGGCCAGCATCCCAGCCTGATCATCGATCCGAGCCAGCATCATATTTTCCACGAGTACCTGGCGACGATCCAGCAGGGCCGGCCCTATCAAACCCAATCGATCGACGTGCGCCGCGATGGCACGCCGCTGCATGTCGAGGTTCACGGCAGCTCCTTTACCTACAAGGGCCGGCCGCATATCCTGGGCGTGGTCCGCGACATCACCGAGCGCGTGCAGGCCTATGAGTTGCTGGAGCAGCGTGTTGCCGAGCGCACGCGTGAGCTATCGACGCTGCTGGAGGTCTCGCACGATGTCGCGTCGACGCTGGAGCTCAAGCCGCTGCTGGCGCTGATTCTAGATCAGCTGCAAACGGTCGTCGATTATACCGGCGCAACGATCTACCTTGCTGAAGGCGATCAGCTGATGCTGCTCGGCTATCGCGATCCGCTTCCCGAGGATGCGGAGGTCGAGGATCGGCTGGCGATGAGCCGGATGGGGATCATCTGGGAGCAGCTCCGCGCGGGCGAGTGTGTCATCATCGACGACACCACCAGCGATACGCCGCTGGGTCACGCTTATCAGACGATCGTCGGCGCAGATCTGCATACTGTGCTTAGCTACATTCGCTCATGGATCGGCGTGCCTTTGATCCTCAAGGATCGCGTGATCGGTATGCTGACGCTGAAGCACGACGTTGCGCATCATTTCACGGAGCAGCATGTGCGGCTGGCGCTGGCCGTTGCCAACCAGGCGGCCGTCGCGATCGAGAACGCGCGGCTCTTCGAGCAGGCTCAGGGCCTGGCCGCGCTGATGGAGCGTCAGCGGCTGGCCCGCGAGCTGCACGACTCTGTCTCGCAGGCGCTGTACGGCATTGCGCTGGGCGCTCGCACCGCCCGCACGCTGCTGGATCGTGATCCCAGCCGTCTGGCCGAGCCGCTCGACTATGTGCTGGCGCTGGCGGAGGCCGGCCTGACCGAGATGCGCGCGCTGATCTTCGCGCTGCGGCCCGAGTCGCTTGAGCTGGAAGGGCTGGCCGCCGCGCTGTCGAAGCAGGCCGCGTCGGTTCGCGCCCGTCACGGGATCGACGTCGATGTGCAGCTGTGCGACGAGCCCGAGCTGACAATCGAGCGCAAAGAAGCGCTGTACCGTATCGCGCAGGAGGCGCTGCATAACATTGTGAAGCACGCGCAGGCCAGCCGTGTGGAGCTTCAGCTTACCTGTATCGATGGAGCGCTCCTGCTGAGCGTGCGCGACAACGGCCAGGGCTTCGATACAACACAGCGCTTTCCCGGCCATCTGGGCCTGCGCTCGATGCGTGAGCGCGTTACCAAGCTCGGCGGCACGCTCACGATCGAGAGCGAGCCCGGCCAGGGCACGCTGATTCAAGCCAGAATGCCGACCTAAAATCACCTCCAGCACGCCGAAACCAGCAAAAGCCCTCACTCGCGCGAGTGAGGGCTTTCGATTGGTTGCGCATCGATCGTGGTGTTACCAGCGCAACGACGACATCTGGTTGTTCATCTGCGTGTTGGAGATGCCGAACGCACCCTGCGAATAGCCTGGGCTCATCGCGCAGCAGTAGTTGTTGTCGTAGTAGAAGGTCAGAATACCGCAGTGGTTGGAGAACGACGACATACGATTATCCCAGCCGACCACGCCGAGATTCGGGACGCCACCGCCGCATGATCCGATGCTGTCGTTGTTGTAGATCGAGAACGAAGCGCCGTCAAAGCTGCCGCCGTCCCACAGCCGCGCCATCAGAATATGGCCGTGCGGAACGACAATATCGTCAAGGCTGCGGTAGCACTGCACGCTATCCTCTTCGCCGACAACCATGATACAGTGCTCGTTCTTCTTCGGCGCGGCAAACGTTGCAGTACTGGACACCAGCATCAGCGCGAATACCAGCGCAAGGGCTTTTAACTTCATTTAAACCTCCTTGCGCCTACTGTAGCAAAGCTCAGCTAACCATGGCATAGGAATAAAGTACTATGTCGTTAGTCAAAAATTGGTTAACAATACTCAGGAGCAAAAGGCTTAGTAACACGGCGACGAGCCAGATTAAGCAGTCGTGCCAGTAAAGCTGTACTTACACGGCGACAAAATTATCCACAATGCCGATCAGCGCGATCGCCATAAAGATCACCAGCACGCCGAACCACTGCCGCTGCGTCAAGCGCTCGCGCAGGATCACAAAGCCGAGCAGCACGGTGATCGGGCTGAAGAGCGAGCCGAGCACGGCCACCACGCCGGGCGCGTCGCTGCGAATGCCGAGGTTATACGCCGTGTTGGCGATCGTGTCGATCAGGCCAATCAGGAGCAGCCAGGGCCAGACCGAGCGCTCCGGCAGCGCGATCGACTGGCCGAGCGGACGGGCCAGCAGCGGCAGCAGCAGCAGCGCCATGATCCGGCTTTCCAGCACCGGAATCCAGGGACCCGTGCTCGGCACAACATATTTCAGGCCCCAGAACGTAACGCCAAACGCCACCGCCGCGCCGATCGCCTCGGGAATGCCGCGCACGCCCTCACGCCGATCCGCCGCCGTGCTTTCCGGCGTCGAGGCCAGAATCACGCCGACGACCGTCAGCACCAGGCCAACGATTTTACCGACTGACAGCACATCGCCCGTCAGCAGCGAGAGCGCCAGCGTGATCGCGGCAAACGCCGAGCAGATCGGCGAAACGATCGCCAGGCGGCCGATCGAGAGCGCGCGGTAGAGCAGCCCCGAGCCGACCAGATTCAGCGTGCCCAGCAGCGCGCCCAGCGCCAGCACGCCCGCCGTGAGCGGCATCGCCGCCGCATTCCACCAGACGATCGGCAGCAGCAATATGAAGCTGACCAGCTGCGCGTACAGCAGCGCCCGCCAGGTGCCCAGCCGCATACTGACACCGCGCGCCATAAAATCCGCCGTGCCCCAGCCAAACGCTGCCACAAAGCCCCACAAGATCCCCATACCACCTCATGCTAAGGCTCCAGCACGCTCGCCGGAGCCCGTATCTCCTCCAAGCCAATATCACCGCGCTCACGCCGGACGCTTGACCCGGCGCGGCTCCGGCTGCGCCAGCACGACGCTGGCCTTGCGCGCCTTCTGCTCAAGATAGGCGCTGTAGCCGCCCTCGTAGAGCGTTATGTCGCCGTCGACGATCTCCACTGTGCGATCGGCGATGCGATCCAGGAAATAGCGATCGTGCGAGATCGTGATTACCGTGCCTGTGTAATCGGCCAGCGCGCCTTCCAGCACCTCCGCCGACGCAATATCCAGATGATTGGTCGGCTCGTCCAGCACCAGACAGTTCGCGCCGCTGAGCATCAGGCGTGCCAGCTGGAGCCGTGAGCGCTCGCCGCCGCTCAGGGAACGGACCGGCTGCTGCACCATCTGGTAGGGAAATAAGAACTTGCCCAGAAAGCCAACCGCTTGCTCCTCGTACATCGGCTTGACCGACCGGATCGTCTCGACCAGCGTCGCCTGCATATCGAGCGTCTCGTGTCCCTGTGCATAATACCCGATTTCGATGCTCGGCCCGCGCCAGATTTCGCCGTCAGTCGGCGTGAGCTGCCCGGTCAGCAGCCGCCCCAGCACGGTCTTGCCCGAGCCGTTAGCGCCGACGATGCCCACGCGCTCGCCACGCCAGAAGGTATGCTTCAGCCCGAGCAGAATCAGATCGTCGCCGAAAGCCATCGTCACATCGCGCAGCTCAAGCGCTTTTTGGCCGCCGCGCTGCGCCGTGTGAAAGTGCAGGCCCATGCGCTTACGCTCCAGCACCGGCCGATCGACTTTGTCCATGCGATCGATCTGGCGCTGTTTGTTGCGCGCCTGCTTGATATGCCGCTCATTGACCACGATGCTGGCCCACAGCTTGAAGCGCGCGATCGCCGCCTCCAGACGCGCGATCTCTTTCTGCTGCGCCACATACAGCTCTTGCTGGCGCAGCAGTGCGATCTCTTTGGCCACCGCATACGCCGAGTAGTTGCCTTCCCAGACCTGAAGGCTGCGATTCTCAAGCTCCACGATCGTCGTCACCGTTTCGTCGAGCAGGTAGCGATCGTGCGAGACAATCACGACGGCGCCGTCGAAGGTGCGGATCAGGCTTTCCAGCTGGGCTTTGTGTGCCAGGTCCAGATGCGTATCGGGCTCGTCCAGCAGCAGCAGATCCGGCTGTTGCAGCAGGCAGCCCGCCAGCGCGATCAGCTTGCGCTGGCCGCCGCTCAAGAAGCGCGTAGGCATCTCGAAGTCGTCGTCGGCGATGCCAACCGCGCGCAGATGCGCGACCGCCTCGTTGTGGATGCGCGGCCCGCCCAGCTCCTCGAAGCGCTCCAGCAGCGCGGCTTGCTTGTCGAGCACCCGCGTCAGCAGATCCGAGTCATACGCCACCTCAGGCGCTGCCAGCTCGGCCTCGACTGACGCCAGCGCGGCCTCTAGCGCCGCCAGATCCGCGCGGCTGGATAGCACCGTCGCCAGCACCCCGCTGTCGGTGCCCGCGACTTCCTGAGCCAGATACGCCACCCGCAGGCCGCGCCGCCGCACGATCGAGCCGCCGTCGACGGTCTCCAGCCCGGCCATCATGCGCAGCAGCGTCGACTTGCCGGTTCCGTTAGCGCCCACCAGCCCGATGCGGGCCTCCGCGTCGATGCTCCAGCTGAGCGGCTCCAAAATTGGCCGCCCGCCGAACGATTTGGTCAATCCCTGCAAACTGATGATCGTCATAACCTTGCTCCTGATGCAAACGAGAGGGCCAGCAGGTCCACGCCGCCGCATACGCTTGCGCAAGGCAACAAAAAGCTGTGGACCTGTACCGGCCCACAGCTGAACGCTTCGTGTTTATCTGTTGAGGTCTTACACAGCACGTTTTTTGGGCACAGTACTCCTATGGTCCGCGTGCTGAGTGGAGCCACGATAACCACCGGTGCAATACTGAAACCCTGCTGGAAGCATGTGTATCCTCAATCCTTGAATAATCCGTAGCATAACAGACGCTCTTGGACGCGTCAACACGGACTTAAGGCTTAGCCGCCCGCGCTCAGCGCTCGCTCGCGCCGCTCGACGATCATCTGCACGCCGTGTTTGGGCCGCAGCGTGATCAGCGGCTGAAGCGCGATCGGATGCTCCGGCACCAGACGCAGCCGCCAGCGCTGAGCGATCGTCGCCAGCACCAGGATGCTTTCGATCCAGGCGAAGCCCTCGCCGATGCAGCGCCGGGGACCGCCGCCAAACGGGAAGTAGGCGAACTTGGGAATCTCCGCTCGGCGCTCCGGCGTCCAGCGCTCGGGATCGAAGGTGAACGGATCGGCGAAGTAGCGCGGGTCGTGCTGGGTTACATACTGGCTGAAAAGCAGCAGCGTTCCCGCCGGCAGCCGGTAGTCTTCCAGCGTGTACTCGTCGAGCACCAGGCGGCCCAAGATCCACGCCGGCGGATACAGCCGCATCGACTCGGAGATCACCATCTCGGCGTAGGGCAGCTGCGGCACGTCGGCGGTAGTAGGCAGCCTGCCGCCCAGCACCGCATCAAGCTCGGCGTGCAGTTTGGCCTCGACCTCGGGATACTGCGAGAGCAGATACCAGGTCCAGCTCAGCGCGTTGGCCGTGGTCTCGTGTCCGGCCAGAAAGATCGTCAGCGCCTCGTCGCGCAGCTGAAGATCGGTCATGCTGCCGCCGTCGCCTTCGTGATCCTGAGCCAGCAGCAGCATCGACAGCAGATCGCCGCGATCCGCACCGCCGGTCAGCAGATCCGCGCGCCGCCGGTTGATCAAGCGGTAGATCGTAGCGTCGAGCCTGGCGCGGGCTTTGCGGAAGCGCCGGACGCTGGGCAGCGGCAGCCGCTCTAGCAGCTCGGCGAACGGCAGCGACACACTGCGAAACAGCCCCATCGCATCGCTCAGCGCCACGCCGATCTCGTCGGCCTCGCGATCCTCGACATCGGCGTCGAACAGCGTCTTGCTGACGATCGCCAGCGTGAGATGCATCATCTCCTGCGCAACGTCCAGCGTCGCGCCATCGCTCCAGCGCGCCTGCGACCGATCGGCATAGCGCGCCATCACCTCGCCGTACGCCGCTATGCGCTCACGGTGGAACGCGGGCTGCGCCAGGCGCCGCTGCCGCAGATGAAACTCGCCCTCGCTGGTGAGCAGGCCCTCGCCCAGCATCTGCTTGGCGCGCTCCAGACCACGTCCCTTTTTGAAATGCTTATGTCGAGTCACCAGCACATCTTTAATGTAGTCGGGATTGTTCAGGAAAACAACATGCTGCGGCCCGAGCTTGAAGTGGCAAATGTCGCCGTAGTCGCGGCCAATCTCCATCAGAAACGCCAGCGGATCGCGGCGAAAGGCCGCCAGCAGCCCGACGATCGGCCTGCCCCTGGGGCCGGAAGGATAGTGTGCAGTCGGCATCGCAAGCTCCCTGAGTGACGAATCAATGCTCAATCATTGTACGCCCACCGCGCGATCTTTTAAAAACAATCAGGACGTGATCCAATAATCACGCCCTGACACTTCGATCGCTTGATCCAGACAGCCTAATTCGCGCCGCTGGCCGCGCCCCTCACATCTTTGACCTCTTGCTCGTAGTGGTAGTGCGCGGCGACCGCCCGGCGCTCCTTGCCGTCGAGCACACCGAGGATGCGACGCAGCCCCTTATTGTAATCTCCGCCGCCGACCTGCTCGATTAGCTGCCGTCCGTCCTGCGATCGCGCGACCAGCAGATCCGAGAGCATCTCTTCCCAGCGCTCGGTCAGGCCGCCGAGACAATGATCGACCAGCGCTTTGAGATCGCTGATGGAGGCGTGCTTGTAGTAGTGCTGGTTGTAGATCGAGCGCAGCGCGTTGTAGTTGGAGCCGTCGAGCGCGTAGTAGATCTGGCTCGGCCCGGCCAGCTGAATCACCTGCGCGACATCGCCGTTGGCCACCGAAGCCTGAAGGATCGTGAGAATCGTCCGCTCATCCTCGCCGCCGGTGCGGCCCTGACACAGCCGGTAGACCATGAAGCTGCGCTTCTCGGCCGACAGGTCTTTGAACGCGGCGTTGCCCTTGGTCGCCAGCTCGTGAATATCGGCGTTGGCCTCGCGGAATAGATCGATCGTGGCGCTGGACAGGCTCATCAGCCCGCGCAGCGGCATCAGACCAATGCCAATGCCGGTACGTGCCGTCTCGGCCATCATTCCTTTGACCTTATGCGGGTAGCTCTCGTGGCGCTCGGTCGGCTTCTCGGCGGTGACGCGGTTGTCCTTGCTCACCTTCATGTCGTCCCAGTCTTGATCCGTGTTGAGGCCGAGCGCCTCGTGATGCTTTTTGAACTCAGGCGCGCTGAGCAAGAACGAGACATGCGCCCCGAGCACGCCTTTGTCAGCTGGATGATGCTTATATACCTCGCCGCTCAAATGGCCGACGCCCGCCAGATCGACCATGTCGCCCTTCGCGATATGATGCGTCACCGAGGGCCGCTTCTTGAGCTTGGCAAACTTTGCTGCCTGCCCGGCCGTCACGCCTGGAGACTGGAACGTTACCACGCGGTTGATTTCGGAGGGAAAGGTCACGGCGGCATGCTGAGCCAGCGCACCGCCGAGGCTGTGCCCAACCGCGTCGACTTTGCCGCCCGCTGTTTTAATCATCTGCGCAACATGGGCTTTGTTGGCCTGAAACTGCTCGTAGCCAACTGCGATCGGATCGGTGTCGGCTACGAGATCGCCAAGCTTGTCGTCGGTGCCACGGAAGGCCAGAATCGGCAGCCGCCCAGCCGCTTTGCCGGCAGCGCTGGGCTCCAGCAGCCCGACGAAGAAGCCGGTCGCCTGATCGTCGTAGGCGCCCAGCCACTCGCCCTCGTAGCCCCACTGCTGAAGCAGCCGCTTGGCGGAGTCGGGGATCACGGTTTTATAGGCCAGGCTATGCGCAATCAGCTCGTACTTAACATCTTCCTGCGAGATGCGCGAGGCGGCATCCTGCCCGTTTTGCTGCTCGGGCTGCTGGCCTTTAAGCGCCTGTTGCGTCGTCTGGTTGCCGACGGTGCGCTGGAGCTGCAACACCTCGGCCGCGCTAAGATTCGCGGAGTCGGGCAAGCGCTTATGTACGGCGGAGTCAGTCTGCCGTGTATAGGATCGTTGTATGGAAGAGCGTTTCGGTGCTGTTCCCTGCGGGCTGCGCCTGGAACGGGATGCCGACGAATGCATATGTTTCCCCATTACTAGAACGAAAGCAGCATCTCTGGGGAGAAGGTCTTGCCATTATAGCACACCGCCGCGCCGCGCCAATACCCCGAAACAACACTTTTTTAACCCAAAGATCCTAAAAACCGATTAGTCCGTGTTCCTGAAACTGGCGTTGGGTAGAGAATATTCGATTATCGGTACAGCCAACAGCTACGCGATCTTTTCGTTCCAGCTGAGTCGGTACGAATAGACCGGGGCCAGCTGCGAGGTGCTGCCTTTGAGGAAGACCGGCAGCAGCAGATCGCGGAACCAGCCCGCCAGCGGAGACGGCGTCTTGCGGCTGCCCATGCGACGCGCCTGCTTGATCAGCGTTTCCACGCGCTCTTTACGCCGCTGCTGAAACGCGGCAAAAGCCTGCTCGGTGCCGGGAATATCGCGGAGACACTGCGCCAGCACGATTGCGTCTTCCAGCGCCAGCGACGCGCCCTGACCGATGTGCGGCGACGTTGCGTGTGCGGCATCGCCGATCAGGCAGATCGGGCCGCGATGCCAGGTCGGCAGAAACGGGATGTCATAGACCGGCCATTTGCCGAGGCTGCCGCGCGTGGAGCGGATAATTTCGGCGACCGGCGCGGGATCGTCTTTGTGCAGCGCCAGCAGCCGATCCTTCCACTCGTCATCACGAATCGAGCGCAGCTCGTCGCGGGTCGGCTCCTTGGCCTGGGCGACATTGCTGAACCAGTAGACTTCGCCGTCCGCGCTGGCGATGTAGCCGAAGAACGCCCGCCGGCCAAAGATCATGTGCTGCGTGCCGGGAGCTACCGCCGAGCAGTGCCCGAAACCACCGCAGTCGATCAGTCCGGTGTATGCAGGCTGCGGAGCGCTCGGCAGCAGAATCTGTCGTGTCCGCGAGTGCAGGCCGTCGCAGCCGATCAGGAGATCGCCGTGAACGATGGAGCCGTCCTCGAAGTGTGCAATCACGCCCGACGCATCCGTGAGCGTGACGTCGACGAGCCGCTTACCGAAGTGCAGGCGCACATCCTCGGTCTGCGCGGCCTCGCGCAGCGCCTTGTGCAGCAGGCCGCGCTTCAACATCAGATTCGACGCGCCGTAGCGTTGCTCTTCCGCCGTGCTATCCAGCTTGCCAACCTGCTTACCCCGTCCATTGAAAAACAGGATCGCCTCAGACGGAAAGCCGTCCGCCGCCAACCGCTCGGCGAGGCCCAGCGTTTTGAGCGCGTTCACGCCGTTGGGCGCCAGGTTGAGAAACGCGCCGCTGTGATCCATCGACTCGCTACGCGCCTCATAGACCTCGGCGTCGATGCCCGCCCGCTTGAGCGCGATCGCAGCTACGGGTCCGGCGATGCCGCCGCCGATGATCAAAGCTTTTTTCGTTCTGCTCATGATTGGTGCTCCCTATGAGTTGTTCGATCACGTCGATCCGGCTGGTTTACGATTCGATCGTCGGCCTTGCCAGTTTATCGGTTCGGGATTATCATCTTAGTTATGATATTACTCCTTTATTAATTATCTTATTTTCTAAGATAATCAGAGTATAAGATACCATGTCTGAGAAGTCAACCCCTCAATCTGAAGAAGATTCGTCGATCGCAGCGATGGTGGAGCTGATCGGCTCGCGGCTCAGCACCGCAACGGTATTGTTTCACTCGGCGGTCGCGGATCGGCTGGGCGTGAGCGCAACCGACGTTAAGTGCTACACGATTCTACGCCAAACCGGCCCAATCGCGGCGGGCGAGCTAGCCGAGCGCGTAGCACTGACCACGGGTGCGATCACCGGCGTGATCGACCGGCTCGAAAAAGCACAGCTGGTTCGCCGCGCTCCCGATCCACGCGACCGGCGGCGCGTTGTGCTGGAGCTGCTGAACAATCCCGATCGCGAGCAGGCAATTCTGGCGCTCTACCAGCCGATGGGCCAGGCGATGATCGAGCTAGCCAGCGGCTACAGCGCGGCCGAGCGCGCACTGCTCCTTGATTTCATCACCAGAGCGACGGAAATTCTGGAGACCGAGACGCTGCGACTGCGCCAGGGAGCGGCCGGCAGCAAGCTCTAGCGCGGCTGGAGCGGGGTCGAGTCGTCGCGCCGTGGCACGTAATCTGCAATTACAAATACGAACATTTGGTCGAATCAAAGGAGTGAGAGATGAGTCAGGGGCGAAATACACAAACCAACGACGACGGACGCAGCACCAATCTGCGCGACTCGGCGATGATGGCACATCTGATGGACGCGCTCGAATCCGGCACCGACATCGGCCATTATGGGCGGCTCACCTTTGCGATGGTCGCGCGGCACTTTCTGGATGAAAGCGAGCTGGTGCGGCTGCTCAGCAACCAGCCCGACCACGGCGAGACCGATGCGCGCTCGCTGGTGCAGCAGGTTCAGGATCGCGGCTACAACCCGCCCAAGCGCGAGCGGATTCTGGAGTGGCAGGCACAGCAGGACTTCCAGATCTGCCCGACGCCGGACGACCCCGCAAGCTGCAACGTGTATCGCGATCTGCGCTTTCCAGACGAGATTTATGAGCAGATCGACGAGTTTTATGAGGAGCGAGCCGAGTCGCGCGAGGTAGGCGGCCGGGATCAGTCCTGAGCCACGACTGAGGAACAATCAGCCAGAGGCAGATCGATAAACGGGGCGCACAGCAGACGCCCCGTTTGTGTTTATTGACCCTGATTCCCACCGTCCTCAAAACTGTACCCGTTTTTGTACCCCTTAAACCGTGGATCTTACAGACCGTAGTGTGGTTTAATGAGCAGCACAGGAGTTAGTAAAAATTCCTAAACTATTCAAGCTCAGGATATCGCGTGATGCACAGGTCACGCCTTGTTCAGCCGAGTGACGCGCGTTCTGCGAACAACAAGCGTCATGTGCGCCGCGCACTGTTGGGGAGCAGCGCGCGGCGCAGTATTTAAGTCTCCCCGATCTGACGGCTACTCGGTTTTGCTCCCGGTGCTTTCGGCATCATCCTTAATCCAGACAGTTTTTACGTTAACAAACTCGCGGATGCCGTACGCTCCCAGCTCGCGGCCGTAGCCTGAGTGCTTCACGCCGCCAAAAGGCAGACGCGGATCGGAGGCGACCATCCCGTTGATAAACACCTGGCCGGCCTCGATCTCGTCGATAAAACGCTCGCGCTCGGCCTCGTCGTTGGTCCAGGCGCTGCTGCCGAGACCAAACGGCGAGTCGTTGGCCAGCGCGATCGCCTCGTCGACGTTGCGGACACGGAAGAGCAGCGCCACGGGGCCAAAAACCTCTTCGCGGTAGGCCGGCGCGGACTCGGGAATATCGGCGAGGACCGTGGGCGCGTAATAGTTGCCGGGCCGCTCCAGCCGCCGGCCACCGGTCAAACAGCGCGCACCGGCCGCGACCGAGCGCTGGACCTGCTGATCGAGATCCTGGAGAATGTCGGGCGTTGCCAGCGGGCCGATCGCCGTCGTCTCGTCCATGGGATCGCCAACCTTGAGCGCGGCCATGCCGGCCACGAATCCGCGCTCGAACTCATCCGCGATCGACTCGGCGATAATAAAACGTTTGGCGGCGATGCACGACTGGCCGTTATTGATCGTACGCGCTTTGACAGCGGTGTCGATCGCTACGTCGAGATGCGCGCTCGGCATCACGATAAACGGATCGCTGCCGCCGAGCTCAAGCACTGTTTTTTTGATCAGCTTGCCCGCCGTGGCCGCAACCTGACTGCCGGCCAGCTCGCTGCCGGTGAGCGTGGCCGCCTTGATGCGCTCGTCCTCCAGCACGCGCTGGACCTTGTCGGAGCCGATCAGCAGCGTTTGGAACGCGCCCTCGGGGAAGCCGGCCCGCCGCACAATCTCCTCGATCGCCAGCGCGCACTCGGGCACATTCGAGGCGTGCTTGAGCAGCCCGACATTGCCGGCCATCAGCGCGGGAGCCACGAAGCGGAAAACCTGCCAGAAGGGAAAATTCCAGGGCATCACCGCCAGCACCGGCCCGACCGGCTGGTAGCGGATGTAGCTACAGGTTGCGTTGCTCTGGACCAGCTCGTCGGCAAGCAGCTGCTCGGCGTGCTCGGCGTAGTAGCGACAGGCCCAGGCGCACTTCTCGGCCTCGGCAACCGCCGACTGAAGCGTCTTGCCCATCTCGGTCGTCATGAGCCGGCCCCACTGCTGCTTCTCGTCTTCCAGGATCTGGGCTGCCCGCATCATCCAGGCGGCTCGCTCCTCAAACGACGTGCGCCGATACGAGCGAAACGTATCGACCGCAAGCTGAAGTTTGGCATCGATCTGCCTGTCGCTCAAAGACTCGAAGGTTTTAAGCGTCTCGCCGGTCGCCGGATTAATCGTTGCAATCGCCATGCAGCACCTCGATTTCTGATGCAAAGAACGTTCACCAAGCAGCATTTCCCGCGCCGAAAATCGGCGGCTTCAACGCGTTGTTACCAGCCAGGCCGAGCGAGCCATAGGGAAATGGCCCGGCTGACCAGTTTTTGAGCCGATCCGCGCTGCGCAGGTTTCCCAGCGCGCGGCGATCATAGCCGTGAATCGGCGAACACACAAATGAGTGTATGCGAAGAGCCAGACCCCACAGCTGCCGTGTGGGATCTGCCGGAGGATTGCGCTTGAGGTAGCGTGCGGGGAAAGGGGAAATGCCGCGTTGAAAAGCTCAGCTTCAGGTCAGCGCCCGAAAGAAGCGGTCGCGCACGCCGTCCACATCGATCGCCGAAACCCAGGCGACGTTCGCCGGCTCGCGGCTATAGATCGCGAAGAACTCGTTGACCACGCGCTGCATATCGTTGGGGTAGCGATCGACGATCGCGCTCAGCTCGGCATCCGTGGCGATCAGCGTCAGCCGCTCGATAAAGCTCAGCCCGACGATCGTCTGGCCGCGCGCCAGGCAGTCATCGGTGATAATCTTGACCAGCGCCTCCTGAGTCGTGGCCAGCGTGGGATCGAGCGCCACCATCATCGCGACGACGTCGGGAAGATTGGCCCGCTCCACGCCGGTAAGCTGATCAAAGGCTGCCAGCAGGCCACGCAAAGGCTGCACCAGGAAACGACCGCCGCGATTGCTGCTGCGCTCCAAAAGATTCACCTCTTCCGGCGTGATCGCAAAGTCGGTGAAGGTGTCCAGCGGCAGCATCGTGATCGGAATGCCCGATCGGAGCACGATCTCGGCGGCCTCTGGATCTTGCCAGGCGTTGAACTCCGTCACCGCCGTCTGGTTGCCGCCACACTTCGCGCCGCCCAGCCACACAATCCGCCCGATGCCCTCGGCGGTGCGTGGAAAGCGCTGCAAGGTCTGCGCCAGATTGGTCAGCGGCCCCAGCGCGACGACGGTGAAGCCGGGCCGCGATTGGGACAGGCGATGATAAAAGGCCGGCACGTTCTTTTGGACGCCACGGATCGGCAGCGGCTTTTGCGCGCCCCACAGCCCATCCCGGCCGTGAATCAGCTTGGGAATGCTGCTCAGCTCGCCGTTCAGCGGCTGCTCCGCGCCCATCAGCACCGGAACGTTGCGTGTGGGAGCGACGGTATCCAGCACGGTCAGCACATTGCGCGTGGCGTTTTCCAGCGATGTATTGCCGGCAACTGTACAAATACCCAGCAGCTCATAGGCATACTGCCGCTGGCTGAGCAGCCAGACCAATGCCGATGCATCGTCGACACCAGGGTCGGTATCGATAACCAGGGCGGTCGATCCGTTCGCGGCCGCTTTATCAGTTGTGCGCGTTGAAGGTGATCCTGTCTGCGCATGGGCAGCAGCAGGACCAGTGAGCAAAGAATCATCCAGACCCAGCGCTGCAAAAGCAGCGAGCATGGTTTTTCCAGTCCGCGTCAGAAACGTCCGCCGATCGTGAGCCATATATCTAAACTCCTTAAGATGTTGTCCACGTTAGGGATCGCCGGCACACGATCGGGGGTGATAGTGTGCGGCAACGTGGTGCCAGAACGACAGTACTGGCTGCGAGGAAATGTGATGGTAGTATACGCGGGAACTAGCACCCCCTGTCTCCTATTCTTGTACGTCCAGAGGTTCATTCAGCGGGAGGAGCGTAGTGTTCTCTCACGTGCTACGGCATCGCGTGTTGTCTCGGGTCGTCCGTCGTCTAATCAATAGCTGGCGTCCTCTGGAGCCGATCGTGCTCCTGACGCTGATCTTTGCCGGGATTCTGGTGATCGTGGGCACGATCAGCTTGATTTTGCAGGACGCCGATCCCATCGTCATCGCCATCGACTTTGTGGTCGGTGGGCTCCTGTACCTGATGGGCCGCTGGATGATCCACAGCCCGCAGGCGGTCGCGCCGCGTGTGATCGTGGTGGCGCTGATCACAATCGGCAGCTTCGTCGGAATCTCGTTCTCGCAGTTTCCGGCTGCTCGCTCGGCCGGCATGATCTTGCCGGTGCTGTTTGCGGTTGTCGCGTCTGGTCGCATCTTTCCCATCGTCTTCTACCCGCTGGTCGTGGTGATCGGCATGCATCTGAGCCCAGGCGAGAATCCGAGCCCGAAGATTGACCGTCAGGAGTACACCGGCTTTGAGTTCGGCTTCGCGCTGCTGCTCTTTCTGGTAATGTGGAGCATCCGCGAACATGCCGCCTGGCAGGGCGCGCAACGCGCAGATGCCGCCGCCAAGCTCCAGCAGGAGCAGATTCTGACGACCTTTATGCGCTTCATCGCGCACGAGCTGCGCGGCACCACCGCCGTGCTTTCCGCGCTCGCACCGACGCTCAAAACTCGGCTGACCGCCGTGCCGCAGGAGTGGACCCAGATCGATGGGCAGGCCGCTTATACTGCTTATGCCGACACCACAAAGCGCATCAACGATCTACTCCAACGGCTATTGATTATCACGCGAAGTGGAGTATTATCAGCTGAGCAGATCCAGCCGGTCGCGATCACGCCGCTGCTGCTGGAAGCCGCCAGCGAGATCCGCGCCCTGGATATACCCGTCGAGATCACGCTCGACGTTCCACCCGATCTAGAGGTCATCGCCGATCCCGCCTATCTCTCGATGGCCTGTACGACGGCGCTCCGCAACGCCGCCGAGGCCATGCAGGTTTCGGACGACCCCGTCATCACGATTCGGGTGCTCCAATCTGAGCGCTCCACCACCATTCGCATCGAGGACTCTGGTCCCGGCTTTCCACCGCAGCTCCTGACTCAGCTTCAGTCGCTGGGAACGGAGAGCGCTTTACCAGTCGGCATATTTACCACCAAAATCAGCGGCACCGGTCTGGGCCTACCGCTGATGGATCGGGTGGCGCGGCTGCACCACGGCTACTTCAACTATGGCAACCTGCCGAAACGCGGCGCGTGGATTCAGATAGTGCTGCCGAACATTCCAGCCGCGCTCGCGGCTGAGCACGAGCTGTGC
This sequence comes from Herpetosiphonaceae bacterium, assembly GCA_036401895.1. GTDB lineage: Bacteria > Chloroflexota > Chloroflexia > Chloroflexales > Kallotenuaceae > LB3-1. The sequence goes on from DASWTW010000007.1 coordinate 58,005, forward strand.
GACGAAACGAGCATCGCAACGATCACTACATAGGAGCATGGAGAGCTTATGGGACCAATGGGCACTGCCGCTATCACCCGCACGCCGGTTATCATCGTTGAAGACAACATCGGGATCGCATTTTTGCTCGCCGAGCAGCTGCGTGCCGAGGCCGAGCAGTTGCAAGCCTTTGACATGGACGGCCAGCATCAGATCGTCGCCAGCGGCTACCGATTGCTCCGCACGCTCGACGCTCAGGTAGATCAGACGGTTCGCCTGATCATTCTGGACTTCATGCTCTCCGACGGGGAGTGCCTGCCGGTTCTGGCGCGGCTGCGTGACGAAGAAGGCAAGAACGCGCATCCGGCGCTCCATCCCGAGGCGCGCATCATCGGCTGGAGCGCCAACGAGCAGTCGGTGACGACGTTCCGCGCCGCCCGTGCCGACGGCTTCATCTCCAAGCATCGCGACCCCAAACTACTGATCCAGGACGTCCTCCAGCTGCTCCAGCGGCTCAACAATGCACATTGGGTCGAGCTGCGCTAGCTCACGCGCTCCCAGCCCGGCCTCAGAGACGTCTGCCGTCAGGCTGGCGTCTCTTCTCTTTGCGCTCCATCTCCTTCAACAGCCGCCCGTGCTAGAATGGCACGACGTGAGCGCGGCACCGGCCTGTCTGTGTGCCGCGCTTGCGACCGATCGTCAAAGGAGAAGATCGATATGACCAGCGCATGGGCTCGCGCAGCTATTGCGAAAATTCACGCCGATTTCAATCGCTCGGCTGATACACATCTGATCCATCTGCCGCTTCCGGCAACACCACAGATTCAGCTCTACATGAAAGACGAGTCGACCCACGTCACGGGCAGCTTGAAACACCGGCTGGCGCGCTCGCTCTTTTTGTACGCGCTGTGTAACGGCTGGATCAACCAGGAAACGCCGATCATCGAGGCCTCGTCGGGCAGCACCGCGATCTCGGAGGCCTACTTCGCACGGCTGCTGGGCCTGCGCTTTATTGCCGTGATGGCCAAAACCACATCGCCGGCCAAGATCAAGCGCATCATGCAGTACGGCGGCGAGTATCTGCTGGTAGACGATCCCAGCCTGGATCGTCAGGCCGCCCAGCAGCTAGCCGATGAGATCGACGGCCACTTCATGGATCAGTTCACCTACGCCGAGCGCGCAACCGACTGGCGCGGCAACAACAATATTGCCGAGTCGATCTTTCAGCAGCTTTCTCAGGAGCCGCATCCGATCCCGCGCTGGTTTGTGTGCGGCGCGGGAACCGGCGGCACGTCGGCCACGGTGGCGCGCTACATCCGATACCAGGGCTATGAGACGCAGGTTTGTGTCGTCGATCCCGAGCATTCGGTCTTTTACGACTACTACCACGATCGCAATCCTGGCATCCGGCTGCACTGTAGCTCCGGCATCGAAGGCATCGGCAGGCCACAGGTCGAGCCGTCGTTTCTGCCGCACTGCATCGATCGCATGCTGCGCGTGCCGAACCACGCCTCATATGCGGCGCTGTACTTTCTAGCCGAGCTGACCGGCAAGCGCTGCGGCGGCTCGACCGGCACCGCGCTCTACGGTGCGCTCCAGCTGATCGCCGAGATGGTGCGACGCGGCGAGAGCGGCTCGGTTGTGCTGCCAATCGGCGACTCGGGCGAGCTGTATCTCGACAGCTACTACAGTCCCGACTGGCTGGCGGAGCAGCACTGCAATCTTGCGCCGTACAGCGCCCAGCTTCAAACCTTCTACACCAGCGGCGTCTGGCAAGCGATCAGCTGAGCGGCTCGTCTGCTCCATTCGCCGGACGTATCGCAATAGGACCATACCGAATCAATCAGCTCACTTCTGCCAGACCTGCAGCTGCTAGCTCGGCGGCAGCGTCCCGATCAGGCTGCGTGTGGCCGGCTGCGAGTACGTCTTCCACCACAGCGTCGCGGCATGATTGTTACTGCTGTCGTGGCGCTGGGTCCATTTGATCGTGCCGCTACAGCTCGTGCCGTCGCCAATCGTCAGCTCGCTGGCCGCGACCACATGATCGTCGCCGTCGAAGTAGCCGGGATGTTTGCATACGCCTGCTACGGCAATCCCACCGTCGATCTGCCCGCTTCCGCACGTCCCGCCGACGGCATAGACCGGACTTGAGGCGTTGTAGCCGAGCGTGCCGGTTGTGATCGAGCCCTGGGCGGCGGTGCGCGGCGCGCTGTCGAAGATCCAGCTCAAGATGCGGGTTTTGGCCGCGCTGACCGCCGCCGCGTGATTGCTGTCGCCGGTGTTGGTGATCGCGCTGTGGCAGAACGAGCCGTACCTGACGCCATGCGCCGGTCGCCAAGTCTGACCGGGAGCCGGAGTCATCTGCACGCCGGTAGCGGCCGAGCTGCCCTGGGCATCGTAGGGCAGCGGACCGTCGCTGTAGCCTGTCCAGAGCGAGGGCGAGCAGCTGGCGTAGGAGATCAGCATCAGCGCGCGCTTGTTGTTGGCGACCCAATCCGCCGCCGGAAAGCCGCTCACGTTGCCGGCGTACTCGCACCAGCCGTTCCCCAGCGCGGTGCTGGAGCCGAAGCCCAGAATCGGATCTCCGTTCTTGCAGGTGGTGACGAAGCTGGCCGTGCCGACGACGTTGTACTTGCTGCTGTTGAGCGCGTCAAGCATGCCCTGCGCCGTCACCACGCCCGCGATCTTGTGCTGCACGCCCCAGCTCATCGTTCCGACGCCGTCCGGCCCGACGTTGGCCGCGACTTCCATCGCCACGCGACCGCCGGTGCTGTGCCCCACCAGAATAATGTTTTTGGCATCGGCGGGAAACTTGCTTTCGATCTCACGCGCCAGGCGGTAGCGCCACTCGTAGGCGGTTGTGCAGGGCTGGCCCTGCTTGGTGGTGGTGCAGCCGGGATCGCCGACCTCCCAGTCGTCCATGAAGAGCGGCCCCAGCGAGTCCGAGGGATGATACGGCGACGGCGGCGCGGTGTAGAGATTAGCCCGCGCCGAGCGAAAGGCGATCGTCGTGCCGGGATTCGCGGTCTCGTACGCTGCAATCCGGCTGCCGATCTCGGCGTTGATCGCCGTTTCAAGCTCGTCGAGCGAGTACTGCGCGTTCTGGCGATCGGCGGTGCCGCCCTTGACGCCGTGAATATACAAAATATTCAGCTGGATGCTCTGGGTGGCGGCGTGTGACGGCGTGCTCGACATCAGCCCCAGCGCGATAATACACAGATAGCAGAATAAAGCGCGAACCACGCGCGCATCTGCGATCGTGAGCATCTTCTCTCTAACGTCGTCCACAGGCGACTCCTTGCGGCGTAAGGCGCAGACCGATTGAAGCTGGGTAGCCAGGCAAGCGATGTAAGTGTCTCATCCTGGGAATGGCTCGCCGCGCTACTCAAGCGCTTCTCAGCATAGGCAGCGGCGATGCAAGCGACAAGCTGTCAAATAGTCCTATCGTGAGCGGCTCCATTCCGGCAGGCTCACGATTAATCTATGAGCTGCTTAACCGGTGGAAGTGCTTCACCAGTGCCGGTTCAAGCCGATGGTCATGCTTGCGCCCGCGTGAGACGAGAGAAAAAATTACGAATACAGCGCCGAAGCGTTTAGAGGATTGGATTCGCTACCAGTAGAGCCAGCCGGTTGCAGTTACTTGTTGGGAATCGTTTAGCTGCCAGGCGGGGACTAGCGGGAAGCCCGGCTTGTGCGGTGTAAGGAATGCTACTCGTCAGTGTAGGCAGGCGTGCGCAATCTGTCGCGCTCTCCCTGCTGGCGCGCCTTACGAGCGAGCTGAAGCGCGCGCTTCTCCCCGTGACGAGCGATCGAGAACTTGGTGCGGCGCTGCTTGCCGACGGTGGTCGTCCAGGTTGCTTCGTAGTATTCGGTGTGGCCTTCACGCCGCCGCCGAACGCCGGGTACGCCGGTCGATGAGTGGATCGTTCCCAGAACTTGACGCTCCGTACGTGGCTTGCCAAGCTCCTTTTCGGTCGCATCGCGCCAGTCGAGCGCGGCGACCAAAGCCGCCAGCCGATCGCCGTGTACTCGATCAGAGAAGAACTTGGAGCGGCGCTCGCCTTTCCACTGGATACGAACGAAATATCCGTGGGTGTTCTTCTTAGGATGATCGATTCGGGTAAGGTTTTTGTGTCGAACGGTTCTGGATCTCATGTTGATCACGTGCCATTCCGTTATGGAGGTTTGGTAGTGCTAGTTAGCATTATACACCGACTCAGGTATCTTTGTATCACTTTTGTACCATAAGCATGCATAGAGGTATGTAGCTGCCATAAGAAGACTTATGTATCAAATACCGACTTTTATACCAGGCTCTTACTTTGCTTAACGCGATCTCAGGACTAATTCTCACAATTCGATGCTATGTGGCTCCGATCGGCGGCGGGTACGGTATCATATGCAAGATTGGCGGGTCGATAAAGGAGAAGCCATGCTGAGAACGGTGAGAGCCACACGCTACGTCACGCCGCTGCGCGAGGGCGGCTCGCTCCCGGCGATTATCGAAGCCGACGACGACGGCATGTATGTTTTGAAATTTCGCGGCGCAGCTCAAGGGCCGAAGGTTTTGATCGCCGAGCTGATCTGCGGGGAGCTAGGGCGCGCGCTGGGGCTACCGATCCCGGAGATCGTGTTTGTGGACTTCGACCCGGCGTTGGGATTGAACGAGCCGCACGAGGAGATCCAAGCGCTGATCGAGGCCAGCGCGGGGCTCAACCTGGCGCTCGACTATCTGCCGGGCTCGCTCGGCTTCGACACGGTGACGCTGCCCGAGATCGATCCGGCGCTGGCCTCCGCGATCGTCTGGTTCGACGCGTATATCACCAACGTCGACCGCACGCCGCGCAACACGAATCTGCTGTGGTGGCATCGCAAGCTGTGGCTGATCGATCACGGCGCGGCGCTGTATGTTCAGCACACCTGGACCGATTATCTCAAGCGGGCGCGCAGCCCTTTCGCCGCGATCAAAGACCATGTACTGCTGCCGGTCGCCGGCGATCTGCGGGGCGCTGACGAGGCGCTGGCACCGCGCATCACACCCGCGCTGATCGAGGAGATCGTCGCGATGGTGCCCGACGCCTGGATGCGCGACGATCCGGCCTTCGCCGATCATGCCGCGCAGCGCCGGGCCTACGTCGACTACCTGGTCAATCGCCTGGAATCACCGCGTATGTTTGTGGAGGAGGCGATCAATGTCCGCGCGCAGTTCCTTTGAGTACGCCGTTATCCGCATTGTGCCCAGAGTTGAGCGCGGCGAGTGCCTTAATGTGGGCGTGGTGCTCTTCTGTCGTACGCGGCGCTTTCTCGACGCGCGGATCGAGCCGGATTTCGCGCGGCTGGCAGCCTTCGCGCCGGGACTGGATCTCGGGCCGATCCAGGAGCAGCTCGATCATATGCTGCTGATCTGCAAGGGCGGCAAAGGCGCCGGGCCGATCGGGCTGCTGCCGCAGCAAGAGCGCTTTCGCTGGCTCGTCGCGCCGCGCAGCACGATCATCCAGCCGTCGCCGGTTCACTGCGGCATATGCGACGATCCGGCGCTGGCGCTCGACCGGCTGCTGGTCTCGATGGTGCTCCCGATCGACCAGGAGCGCGATCCAGCTCCGCGATCTTGATCACACCCACACCAAGGAGCTTGCCCGATGCTACATCAGACGATCGACGGCGAGGTTGCCAAAGGCTGGTTTGTAGGCCCGTGGAACTCGGCGGTTCCGGTTCCGGTAGGCTATGCCAACCAGGGCATCGCCGTAAAGCACTACCATGCCCAGATCTACGAGATCTATCTCGTGGCACGCGGCACGAGCGTTGCGCAGGTCGACGATCGTGAGATTCACCTGCGCGCCGGCGATATGCTGGTGGTCGAGCCGAACGAGGTGCATACGTTCACGTCCAGCTCCGACGACTACCTGCATTTCGTGATTCAGGCTCCGTTCGTCCAGGGCGATAAAGTGCTGGTGGAATAGGCCGGCTCGCCGCTTGCAGCTAGGCGTTGGTAGCCTGGTCCAGCAGCCGCATCCGCGCGACCAGCACCGGCGGGATGTGCTCGTAGCTGGTCCAGGTCAAGATCTTGGGATCGCCCACGGCCGGCGGGAAGGCCGGCTCTTCCAGGCCATCCAGCGCAAAGCCCGCCGCGAAACAATCGGCGAAGAGCACGCTCAGCGGCCGGTGAAAATAATAGTGCGGCGCGGGCTCGCCCGGCATGCCGGTGCCTTTTTGCGACGGCACATGCAGGTAGTCGAACACTTTGATCGCGTGCGTCGTGACGAGATCCCCGCCGCGATCTTCCTGCTCGGCCAGCATAGTGATGCCGCTGGAGTTGTAGCAGGGATGCGGCACCGCGAACACAAAGCGGCCGCCGCGCTTGAGCAGCCGGCTCAGCGCCGAGAGCAGCGGCTGAATCGTCGGAATATCCATCAGCGCCATCGTGCAGACCGCAGCGTCGAAGCGCCGCTCGCCCAGCGTAAGCAGCTGCGCCGCGTCGGTCGCATCGATCTGGCGGTACTCGATCCGGTCGGCGTGCTCCGTGGTCCGCTGGCGGGCGCGCTCAAGAAAACGCTGGCTGACATCCGTGGCGACGACCTGCGCGCCCAGGCGCGCCAGCTGCCGCGCAACCAGCCCGTTGCCGCAGGCCACATCCAGGATCGACTCGCCGCCGCGTGGGCTGAGCAGCCGCTCGACGGCCGGCGCGACGAGATGCTGATGAAACAGGTTGCCCTCGCCCATCTTCTCATCCCAAAACTCAGCCTTATGATCCCAGATCTCCCCGCTCTCATGAATCAGCGCTGCCAGCTGCTCTGGTGATGGTTGGTTCGACACAGTACCTCCTTGTGGTTCGATTCTCAGGTTTCCCTTTGTCCTTCCTGCCTATTCTAGGGTATCCTAAGGAACAAAGGAACAAATAAACAAAGGAACAAATGAGCATTGCTCCTGGTTCTAGGTTCTTGATTCTTGGTCCTTTTTGTTCTCTTGTTCCTTGGTTCTTTTGTTCACCTCTTCGTCGCACGGAGGACATATGGTTGGACTATTGATCGTGTCACACAGCGGCAAGATCGCCGAAGGTATTAAGGAGCTGGCGGATCAGGTCACACAGCAGAAGGTGCCGGTTGCGGCTGCCGGAGGCGCCAGCGACGGCAGGCTGGGAACCAGCGTCGATCTGATTCGCAGCGCCGCCGAGCGACTGGTTGCGGCCGGCAGCGAGAGCATCTTCGTGCTGGTAGACCTTGGCAGCGCCGTGATCAGCGCCGAGATGGCCCTGGAAGACTTCTCACACCCCTACCGCCTGAGCGATGCGCCGCTGGTCGAAGGCGCGCTGATGGCGGCGGTCGAAGCCTCGGTAGGCTCGGCGCTTGAGCGGATCGCGGAGGTGGCCGAGCAGACCAAGGATCTGCGCAAAGTGCATCGCTAGTGGTCCGAACAGTGCTAGGGAAACGCTGCACATCCAGCAACACGAATCCAGCCAGCAGCAAAGGGCAACGCCATGAACGAGGCGATGGAGTCTATCCTAACGATCGAGCATCCCGCAGGGCTGCATCTACGTCCGGCGGCCCTGTTCGTCAAAACAGCGGCCCGTTTCCAAAGCCAGATCACGATCACGAATCTGAGCCGCGTCGGCACGCCCGCTGCGGATGCCAAAAGTATGTTCGGCGTGATGCTGATCGGTGTTTCGCAGGGCCACCAGGTGCGCTTGCAGGCCAGAGGCGGCGATGCCAGGCTGGCGCTCGCGGCGCTGCGCGCTCTGGTCTTGAGTCAGTTCGAAGAGGCGGCGGAGCACACCGGCGATTGATCGCAGGCCATCCGCGCAAACCACATGCCGCGACACGCAGCGGGGCAAGATGCGCGCAGATTCGTGCAAGCTCGATTGCACATAACGGTGCGCTTCCGGCAGCTATTCGCTCTGCCGCAGCCGCAGCCTGAGCTATTCGTTCGTGGAGTGCGCCTGTTCTCGCAGCAGCGACTGCATCGACCAGATCGGCGTTTGCTCGATGTACAGCCGGCAGGAATGATCGAAGCTGACGCGACTCGGGTAGTTCTGTGGATGGCAGCACATGCCCAGATACGAGCTCTGCTTCCCATCCCAGAACAAACACGACTCACAGCTCGGTTTGACGGCTACCTGTTCCTTCATCGGAGCATTCTCCTGCTACAACCTGCTCAGCCAATCAACCAGTAGTGCTTCCTTGCAACTACTATGCCGCAATATGCATTATGTCAAAGCAAAAGCGGATGCGATCACCGCATCCGCCGAGCCGTGCCCTGAGCGCGCTTATTGTTTGCCGAACATACCGCCGAGGTTGCCCAGCACCTGCTGCGCCTGATCGGCCAGCTGACCGCCCTGCGCGCCCTGCCCGCCGAGCAGCGAGTCGACCTGCGCGGCCATCGGCTCAGGCAGCTGCGTCTTGATAAAGTTTGCCACCATCTCCACGGCATCGCGCGCCTGCGACTCGCTAATGCCGGTCCGCTCCGTGATTTGCTGAATCAACACTTCCATACCGGAATCCTCCTTAGCTGGGCCTGCCTGTCTCGGCAAGCACTTCTGATTGTACTCGAACGCTCCAACCGTGGATAACGATCGAGCGCTATAGTTCAAGACGCGACCTGAGCTTAAAAGTCACATGGTCTTTGGCAATCGAACTACTCGCCGCGCCGCCGGTTGATCTGCTCGCTCCCATGGCTCGACGCGGGCATGCCGGCCAATGTTGTGACCTGATACAGCAGCTCTTCCAGATCGAACGGCTTGCGCACATACCCATCGCATACCAGCGAGCGCGCCTGCTCAGCCGAGACCTGATCGCCGCCGATCAGCCCGATCACCGGAATCGCCGCCGTACGCTCAAGCTGCCGCAGCTCGCTCAGCAGCGTGCGGGCCTTGCGCAGCGGAAACAGATCCAGCACGATCGCCTGTGGCATATGTTGGGCAAGCAACGCCAGGCTATCGATCTCATTTGTGGCGGCCAACACCAGATATCCGCTTCGCTCGAAGACACGTGTCAAAAAATCGCGCAGATATTTGTCGGGCTCAACGATCAGCAGTCGCGTCATCGTGATACCTCTCCCAAAGGATCATCCATTCGCAGCTCAAAGAGCGTTCTTTTCCATCCAGGGCTCCTGGATGGAAAGACGAGCGGCCAGGCAAAAAGTCACATCCCAAGCCGATCCAATCGTCGATCCAAACAACCGCGAATACAGGCGGGTGACTTTTTGCAAGATTTGTCGTCAATAAAAGTGAATTGACAGCCGGTTGCCCGATTTGGTAACGTAGATACACCCTGTACCAAACTGAGAGGAGGCACCGTGGAGTCGCTCGCGCTACAAGAGCTGGTGCGGCGCTGCCAGCGCACGCTCCCTGACGATCCTCGCGCTTTTGAGCAGCTGGTCGCCGAGTACAAAGCGCGGGTTTTCACCATGGCCTACCGGCTGATGGGCAACCAGCAAGAGGCCGAAGATCAGGCGCAGGAGGTTTTTCTCAAAGTGTATCGCGGCATCAAGACACTGAACGATCCGGCAACGTTTGTGGGCTGGCTCGATCGCATTACCACCAACACCTGCTTCGACGCGCTCAACAAGCAGCAGCGCCGTCCGGCGACAACCTCGCTCACGCCGCGCCCCGACGCTGCCGGCGACGAGCCGCGCTTCATCGACTCGCGCAGCCTTTCGCCGGAGGAGGCCGCGCTGCGTCGAGAGCTGCGCGAGTGCCTGGAGCGCACGCTGGCCCGGCTGGATCTGGGCGGACGCGCGGCGTTGATCCTGCGCGACATCGAAGATCGCTCCTACCAGGAGATCGCCGAGATCCTGGGCATTGGCCTGAGCGCCGTGAAGATGCGCATCCACCGCACGCGGCTGGCCTTCCAGGAGCTGCTGGATGTGATCTGTCCCGGCGTGCGCCGAGAGCGCGCAACCTGATTCGAACCAGCCGGCATGTCGCGGAGACAGCCGCTAGCACAGGAAAAAACACAATGGAACCACGTGATATGAACATAGATCTGGCCGCGCTGGCCGATGGAACGCTGGCCGATCCCGAGTTGGACGCCTGGCTCGCGGCGAATCCCGACGTCGCGGCCGAGGTCGAGGTCGCCCGGCGGGTGCGCGCGCTGGTCGGCGAGTTGCGCGGCGTGATGCTTGAGGTGCCGCCCGATTTCGAAGCCCGGCTGCTGGAGCGTGTGCGCCAGGACACAGCGCTGATCGATCTGCTGGATCTCGGCTTTGTTGGCCTGGGCCATACGATCGTCGAGCTGCTGGAGCTGCTGCTCAGCTTTCTTCCCGGCCCACAGCCCGCGCCGGCCATCTAGCTTTGGAGCAACTCATGGATTTTCAGGTAGTGATCGACTCGCTCACGCAGATCGTGCTGGATATTATTAATTTCATCCCCAATCTGATCAACGGCCTGATTATTCTGCTGGTGGGCTACTTGATCGCCCGCATTGTGCGCTGGCTGATCGCCAACGTGCTCAAGCGTGTGCGCTTCGATCCGCTGGTGGAGCGCACCGGCATCACCGGATCGCTGCGTGGCCTCGGGGTGCAAACGCCGCTCTCGCAGATCATCGCACAGACGATCTTCACGCTGCTGCTGCTCTCGTTTCTGATCACGGCGACCCGGCTGATGGGCCTTGAGGCGGTAGCGCAGCTGCTTGAGCAGCTACTGCTCTTTCTGCCCAACGCGATCGCGGCGCTGATCGTTTTTTTGCTGGGCGGCATCGTGGCCAAGTTCACCGGCGATCTGGTGACGACTTTTGCCACCGGAGCCGGTCTGACCTACGCCCGGCGGCTGGGACGGCTGGTGCAATATCTGATCAGCGTGGTCGTCGTGATTCTGGCGCTCGACGTGCTGGGTATCGACACCAGCCTGCTGGTCACGGCGCTGACGATTCTGATCGGCGCGTTCGGCCTGGCGATCGGGCTGGCGCTGGGATTGGGCGCACGCTCCACGGTGCATCATGTGCTGGCCGGCTACTACCTGCGACAGCGCTTCCCGGTGGGCCAGCCGATCAGCACTGGCGATATTCAGGGCGAGATCAGCGGCATCGGCAGCGTCAACACGGTTGTCGCCGGCGCGGAAGGAACGGTGATCGTGCCCAACGCCGCGCTGCTCAGCGCATTGATCCGTGTGCCGCCGCGACCGGCTCCGGCCGAGCCGCCGCAGTCGTAGCCATCGGCCGGAAGTCGAGCCGCTCCCCGCCGGAAAGCCGATGCGCCGGGCTGCGCGGTCGGCTATGCTTGGATCGCTCATTCGAGAGCTTTCAGGAGGAGATCCCCCATGACGAATCCTCTCCCAGCCCCAACGACCAGTCGCGCGGTCACGCTGCCGCTTGAGGTCGCCTATACCTCGCTCGACGCGGCCTTCGACGGCCTGGCGACGATCGAGCGCATTTATCGCCAGCAGCGCGATCGCCGGGCGATCTTTGTCACAGCCTACCTGGTCATCACCGACGCGATCCGGCGTGGCATTGCCGAGCGTCGATTTGCGGATAACGAGTGGGCTGCGCGCTACGCTATCAGCTTTGCCAATCTGTACCGCCAGGCGCTGCTGGACTTCGAGCGCCAGAATCTGGCGGCGGTGCCCAAAGCCTGGCGCATCGCCTTTGAGACCGCGAGCGGCAACCACAGCCTGGCGCTGCAAGATCTGGTGCTGGGCATCAACGCCCACATTAATCACGATCTGGCGCTGGCGCTGGCCGAGGTCACGATCGATCCCAATCGCGGCCAGCGCTACGCCGACCACAACGCGGTCAATCTGGTGCTGCGCGCGGCCGTCGATCAGCTTCAGCAGCAGATCTGCCGGGTGTATGCGCCGATCCTGACGGTGCTGGATCTGGCCGGCGGCAACCTCGACGAGGAGCTGGCTAGCTTCAGCGTGGCCAAGGCGCGCGAAAGCGCCTGGATCGCCGCCGTGAGCCTGGCCAACGCCCGCAGCGACGGAGAGCGCGCCGCCATTCGCGCCGGCCTCAACGATCGATCGGCCGTGATGGCGCGTCTGGTCCTCAGCCCGAATCCGCTCCATCCCTGGCTCGTCGGCGCGCTGCGGCACCTGGAAAATCTCAAGCCGTGGTACGACTGGATCGAGCCGTGCGTGCCGCAGCCGAACCCGTAAGCGACGGCAGGCACGGGCGTGATCGGCTCACGCCCGTGCGATACTAAGCGCTTATTCCCACCAGACCCAGTGATAAAAGTTGACCGGATACGGTCGCGGCAGCGCGGGATCGCCCCCACGCGGTAGCTTGTTGTTGATCGGATTCACTGTTGCGCTAGTCGCATAAATATACGACGGCTGCCCAGCGTTCATGTTGAACGCAGTCTGAACCCAGCCCTGTGCGATCGTTCGCTGGAGCGCCGGAAAGTCAGTCCCGAAATAGCGTGGAATCCGCAGGTTGTCGGCCAGCGGACCACCGTACGCGATGTCGGCCATGTTGCTATGAAAGCCCAGCAGCATATGCGCGCCCTGGAACGCGTTGAACCAATCGCCGATGGTGGTCGCGCTGATTGTCTGGCACGACGAGAACGCTACCCAACGTACGTTCTGGTAGCGAGCGTTGCCGCCGAAAAAGTTGGTCGAGCTTTGGTTCACGCCAAAGTAGATCTGTGATGGACTGCCATGGCCTGCGAAGTAGGCGAAATCGGTGTTGCTGCGATCGATACCGTAGTTGCAATCGCCGCCGCCAAGCGAGCAATCGCGCCAATCTTTCTCCCAGGCGCTGTTGTTGTACCAGCGGAACGTCCGATTCCAGCCGTAGCCTGCCAGATTGTTGTAAAACCCGTCTGCGTCTGGCTGTGTCCCGCCCAGATTGCCGAGGCCGGGCACGCCATTGTAGTTTTGAATCCACTCCACGCCCACGCCGTAGGGCGGTGCCGCGATCGAGATCGGTGGTGTGCTGCCAGCCGCCGCAGTTGCTGATTTCGCCGTGATCGGCAGGTAGATTACCGGAACGATCGGCTGGAGCATCACGCTGGACTCGCTGACCGCGCCGTTGCTATCGGTAACTCGCAGCCGAACCAGCGTGCCGATTGGAATACCCAAACGATTCGCTGCCGGAATCTGATTCGTGATGAGCGTAGGATTGCCGCTCGGAATGCTGCCCGAGCCAAGCAGCGTGCCGTCTTCCAGCAGCCACTCGTAGGTGTACGGCCCCACGCCGCCGCTGATCGATCCCGTAAAGCTGAGCGACTGGCCTGGTCGGAATTGGGTTCCCGATGCCGGGCTGGTGATCGCCACCGAGGGCAGGAAGCCATGCACGCCGGGCAAGACCGGCTCGCGTAGATTGACGACCTGCCCATTAACAACAGCGGTCGCGTCGGGGAAGGTCCACATTGGCATGAGCACCGGCTGCTCTACGGCTGCATCACCGACGTAATAGACCAGCTCCGGCTCGCCCGGATCGAGCGTGTTGTCGCGCACACTGTCACGAAGCTGCTGGATCGCCTCGTCGCGAGTCACGATCGGATACTCGCCGATCGGATCGTAGGAGCGTCCCAGCCACGGCATCGCTAGGGCAGCCAGTCCCGGCACCTGCTGATCCAGGATCGGCGGAGCGTTGCTCTGGAGATCGGTGTTGGTCAGCAGCAGCGAGAGATGGCCGCCCGGACCAGCCAGCGAGATGTACTCGGGCGTGTTCCCGCCGACGTTGAGCGCGAGCGGCACCCGAACGATCACTGCGCTATCCTGAGTTGCAGTCGGCGCATCGACGTCCGGCGACTGACTGCTCAGCTTGGCGATGCTGATCTCATAGGGCAATTTGGCAGGATCATCGCATTGTCTTGCATCTGGCAGCGTCTCCTTGGGAAACAGCTCGTTGTCCTGTAAGAAACGACAGGCCAGCAATTTAGCGTTGCTCAGGTTGAACGGCCCGCGCGCCTGAGACGTGAACGCTTGCGATGCATCAAACGCAACCAGACCAAAGCTAGCGGCGAACTGTTCCAGCACAGGCACAGCTTTGCTATTTCCACCCTCGTGAAACACATCGAAGCGCTCCGTTCCAGCGTAGGTTGTCTCGGTTCGCGCCTGCTGGCCGGCGATACCTTCCAGCTTGCTTGCTAGACTCAGGGCGGTTTGGCTGTTGACCGGATCGTGCGAAAGGTTGAAGACCGGCAGCATCGAGGCCGTAACACCGCTCTCATCTGGAACTTGCGCCATCAGACGCGGTGGAGAGGCCATGACAATCGCGGCACATGCCAGCGTGACAACCAGGATCAGGCGGAGAACAGGGCTCTTCGATCGGGATTGAATCAGCATAACGCCTCCTCCAAGAAACAACGAGGAACCAAGAACTGCGGAGCAAAGATTAACTGAAGGAATAAGCAGGAGGGTAGAGAATGATAAGGTAGAAAAATAGCCTGGAGCGAAGATCGGAACTTACAACACCAGGTACAAGTTCCAACGCTCGAAACTCGGCCTGTATGCTGGAATAAGTTTCGGCGTGATCCTGGCACTGGTTCACTATACACCTGCGTTCTCCGTCGATCAAGCGCTATGAAAATGTGCGCTGAGAATAGAGGCAATATGTGATAGCGGCATAGAGGAGATCTAAAAATATATTATGTCGATTTCAATTTATCAGGAATTTCATAGCTGTATCACAGCTGTGTGACACTGCTCTTCTATCAACCTGGTGCGATGTTGGCTAGAATTTGCCATCACCAAACACTTCCGTAAAGGAGCACAGCTATGCGAACTCCACGATGGATTTTCTGGCTATTTCTCTGTATCACCACTGTGGCGCTTATTCCCACAGCACCCACACAGGCCGCGCCGCTGGCGCTGTCGATCCCGGTCGATGTCCGCGCCGGCGACGTGCAGACCGACGGCACATTCGTGGTCTGGACTCAACCTGCCGGTCCCCAGTGGGACGCGGCCCGTCACGTGTACGCGGCAGATTTGAGCAACGGGCAGCCAATCCTAGTCGCCTCGAATGTGCTCGCCTCGGACGAGCGCGGCCCCAACGTCGCGCTCAGCAACGGCGTTGTGATCTGGCAGGAAGCGCACGCAGCCGGACGAAGCCTGCGCGCCAAAAATCTGCGCACGGGACAGATTTTCACCATAGCCACCGGCGCGATCGCCTATCCCGCGATCGCTGGCTCGACTATAACCTGGTGGGAAGATTTTTGGATTAGCGACAGCGAGACCGCTAATAAGCACGCAAACTTGAAAGCGCGTGATATTGCGACGATGAGCGTGCCTGTTACTCTGGCGCAAACATCGAAGACAGTTTACGGTTTTGGTCCGTCCAAGATGAGTTCCTCCTGGATCGCCTACGCCAAAGCGCCCAGTGTCGCGAAATATGCTCCGTGCTGGCAGCTGGAAGCCGTCTCGATCACCGGTGGCACGCCGTATGTGATCGCCGACCTGGGCTGCGCGCCGCCCAAGTTCGATCTGATCGAGGGCCGGCTGACGTACATCAACCGCGACGGGCTGCTGATCGCGGATACGCTGCTCGGCGGTGGGCAGAAGCAGAGCGGGCCACACGGAGCGAGCAGCCTCACCAGCGATCTGCGCTACTCCTTCTGGAGCAAACAGCGCCAGATCAGCCCGTCGCAGTACACCT
>DASWTW010000008.1:0-7138 GCA_036401895.1 Herpetosiphonaceae bacterium
TATCGACACTGCGCTCGACGCCCGGCTCCAGGCGCGCGATCTGAGCCTCGGCGATCCGGCCGCGACCGTCGCTGCCGCCGATAGCGAGGCTACGCCGCGGGGCGAGGAGGCGGTCGCGATCCTGAACGAGGTGCTGCTGCCGGCGATGAAAGAGGTCGGCGACAAGTTCGGGGCCGGCGAACTAATCCTGCCCTTCGTCCTGCAATCGGCCGAGGCGATGAAGAAGGCCGTCTCCCGCCTGGAAAACTACCTTGAGCGGCAGGAGGGGGTCAGCAAGGGGACCGTCGTCCTGGCCACCGTCTTCGGCGACGTCCACGACATCGGCAAGAATCTGGTCAACACCATCCTGAGCAACAACGGCTACACCGTTTACGACCTGGGCAAGCAGGTGCCGCTCAACACGATCATCGAGAAGGCGATCGAGGTCAAGGCCGACGCGATCGGTCTGAGCGCGCTGCTGGTCAGCACGTCCAAGCAGATGCCGCTGTGCGTGCAGGAGCTGCACCGGCGCGGGCTGAACTTCCCGGTGATCGTCGGCGGTGCGGCGATCAATCGCCAATACGGCCAGCGCATTCTGTTCGTGGGCGAGGAAGAGCCGTACGAGTCGGGCGTGTTCTACTGCAAAGACGCCTTCGAGGGCCTGGAGACGGTCGATCGATTGGTCGATCCCAGCCAGCGCGACACCTTTGTACATCAGACGATCACGCAGGCCGTGCAGGCGCTGCGCGAGCCTGAGCGCGGACGCACGGTGCTGGAGAAGCTCGGCAAAGAAAAGAATGTCGAGCGCATTCGCTCCAAGGTTCGCGACGACATCGACGTGCCGACGCCGCCGTTCTGGGGCGCGAAAACTACGACGCGCATTCGGCTCGACGATGTGTGGCAGCACATGGATCTGAATACGCTCTTCCGCCTCCAGTGGGGCGCGAAGAACGCCAAGGGCGACGAGTACAAGCAGCTGCTGGAGACCGAGTTCATGCCCCGGCTGCGCGAGCTTCAGCGTGATGCGCAGGAGCGCGGCTGGCTCAAGCCGGCGGTGGCCTACGGCTTCTTCCCGGTGCAGTCGGACGGAAACGATCTGATCGTGTACGATCCGGCGCTCTGGGCGCAGGCCAAGGGCGTGCTCAAGCCCGAGTTTCTGCGCGAGCTTCAGCGCTTCGCCTTCCCGCGACAGCCCGAGCGCGAGCGGCTGTGCCTGGCCGACTACTACGCCAGCGTCGAGAGCGGGCGCATGGATGTGGCGGCCTTCCAGGTCGTAACGATGGGCCAGGTCGCGACGGAGTACGTGGACGAGCTACAGGCGGCGGGCGATTATAGCCGCTCGTACTTTGTGCATGGTCTGGGCGTGACTGCCGCCGAGGGTCTGGCTGAGTATACCAATCAGGTCATCCGCAAAGGATTGGGCATCAGCGACGATCCCAAGCGCGGCAAGCGCTACTCCTGGGGCTATCCCGCGATCCCGGATCTGGATCAGCACGCGCAGGTCTGGCAGCTGCTCCCGGCCGAGGAGATCGGCGCGACGCTGACTGAGTCGTTCCAGATTGTGCCGGAGCAGAGCACCGCCGCGATCGTGGTGCATCATCCGCAGGCGACGTACTTCTCGATCGGCGGCGCGACTCGTGAGCGGGCGGATCAGGATGTGGCGCAGGTGGCGGGGTAATAAGGAACAAAGGAACAACCGAACAAGGGAACAAAGAACAAAGATCTGGCTCTGTTGTTCCCTTGGATCAAGTTCTTGGTAGATTGAACGTAGGGGCGTGTTGCGTGCGGGGCATTCGTGTCCAGAGCGTATGCAATACGCCCCTACGGTTGTGTTGGCATGTTGTCGGGATGCAATCGATCCAACGCCCAGCGCAATGGATTGTTCGCGATGTAGCGGCGAATCCGATCGAGATCGTCGTCATGGCGGACAATATGTTCGTAGTAGTTGCGCTGCCAGACCAGAACGCTGATTGTATCCCAAAGGATATTGACGCGCTTGGTGGTAGCGGCCTTAAATCCGCGTACAATCGCTCCAACGGTCTGCGACGGCGAACGCAATATATGATTGGACGTTGTAGGGGCGTATTGCGATACGCCCCGTGCTGGCGCGGTGATTATCAAAATCCCATGCATATGATTCGGCATCACCACGAACGCATCCCACACCACGTTCGGTTGCACCTCTGCCGTGCGTTGCCATTCTTCCTTGACAATCCGTCCTTCATCACTGAGAGACATTACGTCACCCAATATCTCGCCGAAGAAACATAGACGCTCTGCCGCGCAGATGGTCAGGAAATAAACGCCAGCCTGGCTGTAATCGTGGCCGGGCAGCCGAACCGAGCGACGATGATGCAGATCTGAATCGTAGCGGCTCATAGGTTAGATCGAAGGTTATGATTGGGATGGATGAGTCTCGTGGGGGCGTATTGCGATACGCCCAGGAATCAATTAGCGTCCCACCAGCTTGCCCACCAGCTCCGCCAGGATCAGCCCGGTCGCGCCCCAGACCTTGTACTCGCCGATCGCGAAGAACGGCACATGCATCTGCACGCCGCTGCGCTCCCACTCCTCCTCGCGGATGATCTCAGGATCAAGCAGCGTGCGCAGCGGCACCTCGATCAGCTCGGCGACCTCACCGGTGGACGGCGTGAAATCCGGGCGCATCTCCGACCAGCCGACGAACGGCGTGATCTGAAAGTTGCTGACCGGAATCCAGACCGTCGTGAGGCTGCTCCACAGCGTGACGGCCGCCGGAGGAATCGCCAGCTCTTCCCAGGCCTCGCGCAGCGCCGTACGGCTCAGCTCACGATCCTCGTCGTCGAAGCGGCCACCGGGCAGCGACACCTCGCCCGAGTGTTTGCGCAGCGCCGCGTTGCGCACCGTCAGCGGCAGGCAGATCTCGCCATTATGGGGATAAAGCAGCGCCAGCACCGCGCCCTCAAGCGGCGTCGGAGCGCCCGGCGGCGGCGCGATCGGACGCGCTGAGCCGCCGTTTATAAAGCGCAGCATCAGCCGCTCGCGCATCCACAGCCCATCGTTGGACGGATCGGTCAGCCGCTCCTTGAGCGTCGTAACATCCAATGTCATATAAAAGGCCCTCACCCCGGCCCCTGCCCCAAACCTCGGTCGGCTTCGACCTCGGTTGCGATAGGAGAGGGGAGAGATTCGGTACTTCTTTGTTCCTTTGTTCGTTTGTTCCCTTGTTCCGTTAGATTCTTGGTTCTAGGTTCTGCGAATCTCGATCCGCGCGATCCTCGGCCCCTGCATCTCAAGGATCGTCAGCGAGACGCCATCGTACTGCACGGTCTCACCCTCACTGGGCAGACGACCAAGCTGCTCCAGAATAAACCCGGCGATCGTCTCGTAATCTCCGGTAGGAATAGACAGCTCAAGCTCGTCGTTCACATCGTCGATGTGCGTGCTGCCCTCGACCACCGCGCGCTGCTCGTCGATCGGACGAATATCGTCGGGATTAGTATCCAGCTCATCATCAAGCTCGCCGACGATCTCCTCGACCAGATCTTCCTGCGTCACGATGCCGGCCATGCCGCCGTACTCGTCGATCAGCACGGCCATGCGCTGGCGATCCTTCTGCATCTCATGCATCAGATCGCTGACGCGCTTGGTGTCGGGCCGGAAAAAGGCCGATCGGACCAGCGGCTGGATCGGCTGATCGAACGAGATGCTGCCGTCGCCCAGCATAACGAGCAGATCCTTGGCCGAGATAATGCCGCGCACATCGTCGATGCCGCCGGATCCGAGCACTGGAAACCGCGTGTGACCAGTCTCGCGGAACAGCTGCAAAAACTCGCGGACCGTCGCATCTTCGGCGATCGTCTTGACATCGGTGCGCGGGATCATCACCTGGTAGGCCGCGCGCGAGCCGAAATCGAAGACATTGATCAGCAGCGCCTGCTCTTCTTCGGCGATCTCACCGCCCTGCCGGCTGGCCTGCACCATCATGCGCAGCTCCTCCAGCGTCGGCGGGCCGTGATGCCCGGTTTGTCCACGCACACCGAAGAGTCGCAGCACCAGATTCGTCAGCCAGTCCAGAAAGCGAATGATCAGGCCAAAGATCTGGTTAAAGATCTGGAGTGGCCGCGCGATAAAGAGCGAAGTCTGCTCTGCGGCGCGGATCGCAAACACCTTGGGCGCCTGCTCACCGAGCACGATATGCAGCACCGTGACGATAAAGATCGCCAACGCAAAGCCGATCGCTGTGCTGATCGTGCTGGCGTACTGCGAGACTGCCGGAATCGAACCGAGCAGCGCAGTAAGCAGAGCCGCCACAGGCGGCTCGATCAGCTGCGCGAACGTATCCTCGCCGAGCCAGCCGAGCAGCAGACTGGCCACGGTAATGCCAAGCTGTGACGCCGCGATATAGCGATCGAGATGGGTCTGCATGTAGCGCGCCAGCTTCGCACCGCCGCGCCCTTCCTCGGCCATCTGATCCAATCGCGACGCGCGCGCTCCAACCAGCGCGAACTCTGCCGCAACGAAGAAGCCGTTCATACCGACAAGCAGCAGAACGGCCAGAACCCGGATAGCTAATGCGCCACCTGATAAATGTTCTTCCATAGCACCTTAGATGTCGATGCCTGGTCAATGCCAAACATCTGCTATCTTAAGCGATAACGTCCTTTGACGCTACCTCACGCGCAACGCGATGACCCAATTCTACGGCAAAATTCGTTCCGCGATCCCACGGATAGACATGATTCATGCTGGCGAAAAATAGCCCATCCAGCGGCGTGCGCAGCGACGGCAGATTGCGCGAGTGGTTAAGCGGCACGACCGGCTGTGCGTACGCCTCGCGAAAGAGCCATGTCTGCTTGACCCAGCTCGGATCGAAGTTGGAATTGGCCGTCTTCAACGAGGCCAGCCACTCGCTCGTCACATCCTCGGACGACATCGAAAAGTAGCGATGATCGGTCGGCAGATAATCGCCGCAGTAGATCACACGATCGCCGCCGTAGTGCCGCGCCGGAATCATATTCGTATGCTCCACCAGCGCCAGAAACGGCAGCGCGCCCTTGGTGATATTGAGCCAGTAGACGCCGTTGGTCAGCAGCGGCTGCTTGAGCGCGGCCACCATCACCACCGCGCCGATCGACTTGAGCAGCTTGAGCCTGGCCGTGTACTCCTCTGGCAGCTGCGGAGCCAGCTTCAGCAGCACGCCCGGCGCCGACGCCACGATCACGCGGTCGAAGTCCTGCTCGCCGCCGTTCGCGAAGACGCGCCAGCCATCGGCGAGCTGCTCCAGGCGCTGCACCGGACAGTTGAGCTGCACGCTGCCGCCAAGCCTGGAAACATACGCCGCCAGCGCATCGGCGAAAGCTTGAAAGCCGCCCTTGAAGTAGCCCAGCTTGAACGATCGCGATTTGCCGCGCGCCCAGATCCAGGCGGCATTGACCTGCGCGGCATGCGGCCCGAACTTGCCGTCGAGAAGTGGCTGCCAGAGCTGCTGATATGCGCGTTTGCCGGCCCAGCGTGTCAGATGCTGCTCAGCGGTGATGCGCTCCAGCCGCTGCCAATCGTTGCGTAGCTTGAGCTGCACACCGCTCACGCCAAAGCGAATCCGGTCGACGAACGGCAGATGCGGATAGCGCAAAATCCCCAGCGTAGTCACCGGATGCGCCCCATGCTCGGCGCAGAAAAACGCCGTGGTCTGCTTGTTGAAAAAAAGCAGATCCTCGGCGCCGATCGTCTTGGCCAGCGCGATAATGTCGGAGTCGGTGGTGAAAATATGGTGGTAGAAGCGCTCAAGCGACCAATCCCAGCCCGGCGCTTTGAAGCCGGAGGCCAGACCGCCAACCTGCGGCGCGGCCTCGAAGACTGTCACCTGGTGCCCGGCCTTGAGCAGATCCGAGGCGGCCGTCAATCCTGCAAAGCCGCCGCCAATAATTCCGATCTTCATATAAAATTATAAGTCCTGAGCGGCGCGCTAATCGATTAGCATCGCCGGAGTGGGAGCAGCTTCCTCGCGGGTCACAATCTCAAGCTCGCGCCAGCGCAGGCTTTCCTGGGCCATGAACACAAAGCCCAGCAGCGTGATCGGCAGCCACAGCGCGACATGCAGCACGATTGTGTAGGCGGCGGCGATATTCGCAGGCTGTCCAAACGCCTTGAGGATCTCGATGCCCGGCTTGTCGAAGGTGCCGACATAGCCCGGCGCGGACGGCAGCGTAGTTGCCAGATTCACCACCGCCGTCATCAGCATCAGCACCATGAAGTTGACCTGAAGCTCCGGGAAGGCGTGCGCAATCACCCAGTATTTGCCGGTCTCGGTGAGCCAGATCGCAACCGAGGTCAGGAGGATCATGAACAGCTCGCGGGGTGAGCGCAGCGCGTGGAGGCCGACCAGAAATTTGCTGGCCAGCGTCGTCGCCTGTGGCCGGAAGCGCTGCGGCAGCAGCGCGTTGATCAGCCGGGCCGCGACCAGATCCGTACGATCGGGATTGGCCGCCAGCAGCAAGAAGACGATCAGCACCGCAAAAAACAGCAGGCTAAAGCCGACCACGACGTTACGATAGACCGGCGGCAGCGGCGCGAACGGCAGCGCGAAGAACACAAACGCGCACATCACCAGGCCATCGAACAATCGCTCCAGCGCCACCGTCGCCAGCGATGCCGAGACGCTCACGCCCTCTTTCTTCTTGAGGACATAGGAGCGAATCACCTCGCCGGCACGCGCCGGATACACGTTGTTGCCCATGTAGCCGATCACGACGACCGGAAACAGCCGCGCGACGCTGACATGTTTCATATGCCGCAGCATATAGTGCCAGCGCCAGGTCCGCGCCCAGACAGCCCCAAAATAGACGATGATCGCCGGGAGCAGCCATTGATAGCGCGCGCCGCGCAGCGCAGCGTAAAACGAGCCCCACTCCAGCCCTCGCGCCGTCAACCACACAAATAGGGCGCTTACCAAAACGCCGAGCCAAAATTTCCACGAGCGCAACGCGCAACTCTCTTTCGCAAAGTATTGGAGCGCTGTTCCATGGGAGCTGCGCTGCCATGCGGATCATAACGACGCGTACAGCTTTTGTCAATCAAATGCTTGCTATTTTAGAACAATCGTGCTAAAATACAACCAGACGTAATGAGCAAGAACAGGAGTCCGAGTATGCATCGAAAGAATATTATGTACAGCCGC
>DASWTW010000009.1:0-17280 GCA_036401895.1 Herpetosiphonaceae bacterium
GTCACGCGCACGTATTCTGCCAATTAATCGCTAGCCTCGTGATGTATCAAGGCTATTCTAGAAACGAGCGCCCATCAACAAAGCGTCTAATCGACTGGTCATATTGATCGGCTCTTGATTATCGTCGTGATCGCCAAGCTCTCGGCCCAAGATTAGGTTAATACCCTTGTAGGCCGAATCATGCGCGGCGATCGAGCGCTATCTGCTGGCAGAGGAGGCTGAATAACTGAAGGCGAATGGATAGCGCTTGGTTAAGCCGCTGCCTTTGTAATTGGGTACGGCTGGATCAGCACATCCGCCGCAATGCCTAAGCCAAGATGTAGCTTGCGAATCATATCGAGCGAGAGAGGACGTTGACGATTGAGCACTTCGTCTACCTGAGTGCGGCTCTCAAAATATGGCTCTAAATCTTGTCGTGATAGGTCGCGACTAGCCAGATGGTACAGGATCGCTTCGATCGGATCGGGAAATGGAATCGGATCGCGTTGTGACTCGTAGTCTTCCACAAGGATCGTCAGGACATCGAGCATATCACCCTGGGGTGTGCCGGGAGCAGCATCAAAGAGTTCCTCGATTGTCCGTAATGCTGCCTCATAATCGGCATCTGTGCGAATTGGGCGAATAGTCAGCATAATAGCTCTTCCTATATGGTTGTCGCATCGATCGTGTCGTACTCGCGATGTGTTCCTACAAAGCGAATAAAGACGATACCGAATGAATAATTGATGGCAACGACTAAGCGGTAATGATTACCACGAATATTAAAGACGACGCGATTATTGGGCAAGATGCTGGCGTTAGCATAAGCTTGCTTAATATCCGCTGGGCTAGTCCAGGTTGCATGTTTGGTATCGTGATACCATGCTTCTAGAGCTTGCTCAGCATCTGAATGTTGTTCCCAAAATATCCGCAGGGTGCGACGAGCTATAATTCGCATGCACCTAATTATATCTACTCCTGCTTCGCTTTAAGCAAGTGTTCTCGTGTAGTTTTCGCTCAATCTACAAACTATTAGGATGCCCTGTCAATACTGATCCTTGATCGGGCGGCGGCGTTTGCACTATAATGCGCTGCGATGAAACAGCAGATCGCCCGTTCGCGCAGAAGCAACACAAAGACCCATCCAGATGGATGGGCCTCTACCGAACGATCTCAACATGTTTTAGCGGGTCTTGACCGCCGTTCGGATGCAGCGGGTACACATCTTCACCTTAACCGGCTTGCCGTTTTGCACCCGCGTAACCGTTTGCAGGTTCGGGTTGAAGCGGCGGCGGGTGTGCCGGTTCGAGAAGCTTACTGCGTTGCCGAAACTTGGGCCTTTGCCGCACTCAGCGCATTTCGCCATGAGTGGTTGCCTCCTACAGCCTATGATCTCTTGGAACGGAGAATTCGTATGTGCAATGGCAGAGCAGCCGTTACCCCGTCTGGGCAGGCGACTGCTCTGCGCCAAATGATACCATAGCTCAGCGCTTCTGGCAAACCGCGTGGGCGGAACCGCCGCAGTTAAGCGCCTATCTGGTGGAGTACAACGTATCTATGAGCGATCGGAAAGAACATCCTAATACACGGGTTTTGCCGCAGGGCGTGATCGAAGTTTCACCACGGGCGATCGCGACGATTGCGGCGCAGGCGGTCTGCCGCTCGTATGGTGTGGTCGGCATGGCTCCCGCGAATCTACGCGACAGCGTGGTGCAGGTGCTGCGCCAGGAAGATCAGCACCGTGGCATCGAGGTGCATATCGGCAAAGATAGCATTTCGGTGGATCTTTATGTTGTGCTGGAATATGGTACACGGATCTCAGAAGTTGCTCAGCAGGTGATTGCGACGGTGACCTACGCGCTCAACAAATCGCTTGGAATGCCCGTATCCACGGTCAACGTCCATGTTCAGGGCATTCGCACCGAATAACGCAGGCTGATGCAGTCAGCCCGCTGGTGGCCCGACTGCGCGCCTGTTTTCATGACTCAGGACTCATCTTTCGGAGGTTCCATGGATCAGCACAACACTAAGCTGTGTGATGGGCATATGCTTCTTCGTGGTTTGCAAGCCGCCGCCGAGTGGCTCAATCAGCATGTCGGCGAGGTCAATGCGCTCAATGTGTTTCCGGTGCCCGACGGCGATACCGGCACGAATATGCATCTGACGCTCAGCGCGGCGGTGAAGGATGTGCAGCCGCAGCAATCCGCCGCCGCTGTTGCCGAGCAGGTGTATCGCAAGGCGCTGATGGGCGCGCGCGGCAACTCGGGCGTGATTCTTTCGCAGATTATTCGTGGTTTTGCCGAGGGCATCGGCGGCAAGGAAGAGCTTGACGGTCAGGGTCTGGCCACCGCGCTGCGTCAGGCGGCTGAGCGCGCCTACAAAGCGGTGATGAAGCCCACCGAGGGCACGATCCTCACCGTGGCGCGCGTCGCCGGTGAGACCGCGCTGTCCGAGGCCGAGGGCGGCGCGAGCTTTGAGCAGGTGCTGGACGCGGCGGTGCGCGGCGCGGATCAGGCGGTCGCCGAAACGCCGAACCAGCTTAAGCAGCTGCGTGACGCCGGCGTTGTGGATGCGGGCGGCAAAGGTCTGGCGATCGTGCTTGAGGGTATGCTCAAGCAGACACGCGGCGAGGAGATCAAGCGCTCAGAGAGCAGCGGGCCGGTTGAGGTTGCGTTCGACATCGATGAGATCCATAGCGAAGATGATTTCGGCTATTGCACAACCTTTTTGATCGAAGGCAGCGATATTCCGTTCGAGGAAGTGCGCGAGACGATCGCCAGCATGGGCCAGTCAGTGGTCGTCGTGGGCGACGAGACGCTGGTCAAGGCGCATATTCACACCGAGCGGCCCGGCGATGTGCTGAACTACGCGATCACCTACGGCGCGCTGAGCGGCATCGAGATCGCCAATATGGACAAGCAGAAGGCGGCCATCAAAGAAAGCGGCATGGTCTCGGCTGATGCCACGCGCGCGCCCAAGGAGTCGGCGTCGGCGATCGGCGTCAAAGCCGTGGTACACGAGGAGCACGTCGCGCCGATCGGCATCGTGGCGGTCGCTCCCGGCGATGGCTTTGTGGATCTGTTCCACTCGCTCAACGTCGGCAAGGTGATCACCGGCGGCCAGACGATGAATCCCAGCACGCAGGATATTGTGGGCGCGATCAATGAGCTGCCACAGACTGAGGTCATTATTCTGCCCAATAACTCGAACATCATGATGGCCTCACGACAGGCGCAGGAGCTGGTCGAGAAGAACGTGCGCGTGATTCCCTCAAAGACCGTTCCGCAGGGCATGGCCGCGATGCTGGCCTTCAACTACACCGAAGATCTTGACGATAACGCCTCGGCGATGACCTCGGCGCTGCAAGGTGTTCGCACGCTGGAGATCACCACGGCCGTACGCGATGCCACCGTCGACGACAAAGAGGTGCGCATGGGCCAGACGATCGGCCTGCTCGACGGCACGCTGGTTGAGGCCGGCGACGATCGCGATCAGGTGATCGACGATATGCTTGAGCGCGTTGACATGGACGACTATGAGATCATCACGATCTACTACGGCGCGACGACGACCGAGGAGCAGGCGCAGACGCTGGCTGAGCGCATCACAGCGCGCTATACGCATCTCGACACGGTTGAAGTGCAGTGCGGTGGACAGCCGTTCTATGATTTTATTATTTCAGCGGAATAACATGATCGACCGAAATGCGCTTATTGCCGACGGTGGCCGGACTACGCAAGGGTCGATGCGATGTGTAGTCGGAGGAAGCGATGTCCACCGTTAAGATTGTGACCGACAGCACGGCGGATATTCCGCCCGCGCTGCTGCGCGAGCTAGACATAGAAGTTGTGCCGCTGTATGTGAATTTTGGGGAAGAAACCTATCGCGCGGGCATCGACCTGACCAACGAGCAGTTTTATCGCCTGCTGCACGAAAGCCCGACGCCGCCGACGACGACCGCACCGCCCACGATCGTTTTCGAGCAGACGTATCGGCGGCTGGCTCAGCAGTATGACGCGATTATCTCGATCCATATCTCCAGCCATCTCAGCACGGCCTACAAGGCGGCGGCGCAGGCGCGTGAGCGGCTGCCCGTCTCGCTGGCCCGCATCGACGTGGTCGATAGCCACTCGGCCTCGATGGGCATGGGCCTGACGGTGCTGGCGGCGGCACGCATGGCGCGCGAGGGCGTGCCCGCCGAGGAGATCGTGCGTGAGGTGCATCACCGCGTGCAGCATACGCACAGCGTCTTTTTTGTGGATACTGTCGAGCATCTCGATCGCTCGGGACGTGTCAGCATGGCGTCGAATCTGCTCAGCTCGATGTCGCGGATCAAGCCGCTGCTGCTGATCGACGAGGGCCATATTGTGCCCTACGAGCGCACGCGCACTCGCGCCAAAGCGATCGACGGCCTTTACACGTTCATCGAAGATTTTCCCAACGTACACGAGGTCTCGGTCATGTACAGCACAACGCCGGAAGATGTCGAGAAGCTGCTTGATAAGCTGATGCTGATCTTTCCTCGCGACAATATTTTGTGTGCTGAGTATGGGCCTGCGCTGGGAACGCATCTCGGGCCGGGCGCGATGGGTGTGGCGGCCTACGAGGGGTAGAGGTCGGCCCTTGCGGGCAAACAAAGGAACAGGCGAACAAAGGAACAAAGGGATTTCGGTAAGATCTTTTGCTCTATGTTTTGTCCGGTTCTCTTTTGTTCCGCTGTTCTTTGTTCTCTTGTGCGCCCAGAGGGCACCCGGTTTTTTTGTTCCCGTTTCGTTCTAAGGAGGATACAGTGGCAGTAGCAGTGGTGGTGGATAGTACCGCCGATATTCCGCAGTCTATGCGTGAAGAGCTTGGCATTTCGGTTGTTCCGCTGACGATCTTGTTCGGCAACGACTCGTATCTTGACGGCGTGGAGATGTCGAGCGACGAGTTCTACAAGCGTCTGGTCTCAAGCAATGTGCATCCTTCGACCTCGCAGCCGTCGCCGGGTTTGTTCGCCGAGACCTACGAGCGGCTGGCGAGCAACCATGATGGCATTATTTCGGTCCACCTGAGCGGCAAGCTGAGCGGCACGGTGCGCTCGGCCGAGCAGGCCAAAGAAATGGTGCCGAATGTACCGATCCGGGTGATCGACACAGGCAGCGTCTCGCTGGGCTCCGGATTCCTGGGTATCGAGGCGGCACGCATGGCGCGCGAGGGCAAGAGCCTCGATGAGATCGCGGCGGCTGTGGAGGCGATGGTTCCCAAGATTCGGCTGTGGGCGGTGCTGGACACGCTCAAGTATCTGGAGCGCGGCGGGCGCATCGGGCGAACGCGGGCGTTTCTGGGCACGCTGCTCAATGTCAAGCCCATGATTCAGGTTCAGGGCGAGGTGCTGCCGGCTGAGCAGGTGCGCAGCCACAAGAAGGCGATCGCGCGTATGGTGGAGCTGGCCAAGGCCGATGCGCCCTACGAGCATCTGGCCGTGCTCCACAGCCAGGCCGCGCCGCTGGCCGAGGAGTTTGCCAACCAGCTGTCCTCGTTCCACCCACGCGAGAACATCATCGTCTCGCAGCTCACCGGTGTGATCGGTGTGCACAGCGGTCCTGGCCTGATCGGCGTGACCGGCGTCAAAAAAGGCTGATCGATCGAGATCGAAGCGCATAACCCTTCTCGTCGGCGCTGTGCCGGCGGGAAGGTTTTTTTATTGGCCGCTGCTCGCGACGATCCTCACGATTTCTTCATACTATCTACACAGCTTCTACATCTGCGCTTGCTACACTTGAGCCATGACACCGCTTCATTGGCCGGCAGCTACATGGAGCGTTCATGTAGATGGCATTAAACATGCTGGCAACGGCTCAGGAGGAGCTTTCTATGGATAACGATGATCGTCAGATTGGACGGCTGCTCAGCCGCCGCGAGGCGCTGGCGCTGATCGGCGCGGCTAGCGCTGCCATGCTGGCCGGCTGTGGCTCTGCCGCGAACATCACAACCCAGGCGACCAGCGCGGCCGGTACCGCAGCGGCCAGCCTCAACCCGGAGGCGGCGACAGCCGTCGCGACAGCCGCGTCCAATCCCGGCCTTAGCGAGACGGCTTCTGCCGCGACGACAGTTGCCGATCTGCCGACCTGTGTGGTCAGCCCTGAGCAGACCGTCGGGCCGTACTACGCCGATGTGCAGCTCAACCGCTCAGACATCCGCAGCGACACCACCAGCGGCACCGTCAAAGCAGGGCTGCCCTTCGTCCTGACCGTGCGCGTGTCGCAGATCAGCGCCGGCAGCTGCACGCCGATCGAGGGCGCGACCGTCGAGATCTGGCACTGTGACGCGGTAGGCGTGTACTCGGCCTTTGAGGGCGAGGGCACCGCCAACGAGAACTTTCTGCGCGGTCATCAGGTGACGGATGCCAGCGGACAGGTCCAGTTCACGACGATCTATCCCGGCTGGTATCGTGGCCGCGCGGTGCATATTCATTTCAAAGTTCACACCACAGGCGCCGACGGCAACGAGTACGAGTTCACCTCGCAGATGTACTTCGATGATGCGATCTCGGATCAGATCTACACACAGGCGCCCTACACCGAGCACAGCGGCAGTCGCGACACGACCAACGCCAACGACGGCATCTATAGCAACGGCGGCGATCAGCTAATGATCGCGCTGGCGCAGGCCAATCAGGGCTACACCGGAAACTTCCATATTGGCCTGGATCTGTCGGATACGGGCGTCGGCGCGGAGGATACGATGGGCGGCGGTCCTGGCGGGCCGGGTGGTCCGCCTCCAAGACCATAAGCTCTGAAAGCCTCGGCAATTCTTGTTGCCGAGGCTTTCGTGCTTAATCCACCGGAAGTCGCATACCATACTTGCGTGGATTTGATACACTAGCGTATCCGCATGATCTATTAAAAGGAGGGTTCATGAACGCTACACAACTTACCCGAGCTGCCGCCCTAGCCTGGTGTGCGGGCGCTCAGCTCGAACCCTGTATGCGGCGCGTGTAGTCCTCGCGCAGGACAACAGCGACATGCCGCAGGCAGGATCAGGTAGAGCGAGCGCCCGTCGATGGTTGTGATCGAATCATTGCGACGGATCAAGCTCATCAGGAGAGATCTCTACCATGAACGACCAGTTGCGGCGCTACCTCAGCCAAGATGAAGATTGGGACATTGACGAAGAGGCACCGGCCCCCGAGCGGGACAACTACAATCAACAGCCGCCGAAACGCGCAGCGGCACAGACTCGCCGCCAGCAAGAAAAGCATCGCGGCAAGGCGATCGCCAAACATCTTAAGGGGATCAAGCAGCAGCGCAAGGACGGTAAGCCTTAGACCGTTTCGATACAAAGGCTGGGTGCTACGCCCAGCCTTTCTGCTTTTGCTGCCTCTGCCATAAGCGGTCTCTATCTGTCCTAGATCTCGCGGCCTTCCAGCGGTGTGAGCGGCAGCGACGGCGGCATGTCCTTGCTCAGGCTGCGGGCGCGCTGGTTTGGGGATGTTTGCTCGCGGCGTGCCTGGTCGCGCGTATTCTTTTGCACAGTTATCGCTGCAAAAAGGCTGAGCACAAATGACATCCCGTAGAAGCCTTTTTCGCTCAGGGTCATCGTCGCGTTCCACAGCCCGACGATCAGCAGCAGAATAACCATCAGGATTGACGCCCAGCTCAGGCCAAGATAGATTCCTGTGACGGGAATGCCTTCTTCTTGATCGCGCACACTTTTTTGGATCGACACAGCCGCAAACAGGCCATACAGCAGCACGCTGAGATAGTAGCCCTTTTCCGACAACAGGATCTCGGCATTCCACAGACCTATCAGAAAGGCGGAGACGCCGACGATCAGGGCGAGCCAGGATGCGCCAATATAGGCGTTCGACGGTTGGGATGCGGTAGGTTTCATAGTATTCTCCTGTAGATTGGTGACGGGCTACAATATGATCTAGGCGCCGCACTTGGCGGTGTAATCAAGACAATACCAGCGCCCGGGCTGCCCAATCCAGGTGTTTAACTGTACAAAGCTGTAGAAAAGAGAGTACAAAGTGTGATCGAAGGTGATTCAATACTCAATAGTAGATACCCGGCAGCGAAAACCATGCAGCTTCTTGCGCGACGGGTTATAATTCGTCAAAATACTTAAGCGATGGATTCACAAGAGCAAATCATCCAACTGGGCAAGTGCCTTGCGGCGGAGGCGAAGGCCGGCTACACCAACGCGGTCAAAGGCGGCCTCGACGCGTTTCTGGCTGTGTGGGCGGATCACGCGAACGGCGCGCTGGAGATTCCGGCGGTTCAGGCCGCGCTGGTTCGGCTGCGTGGCTATGCGACGCTCGACCCCGACGATCGCCAGTCGCGGCTCGACGAGTCGCTGGCTCAGCTGCGCGCGCTTTTTGCCAAAGAGCGGGCTGCGACGACGAGTGCCAAGGGTGGAAAGACGAAAGCCGGCGCCGCAAAATCGGCCAAGCCCGCGCCGCCACGCGAGCCGCTGACGCTCGAGTCGCCGCTGTCGGCAGTTCCCGGCATCGGGCCGTCGCTCTCCAAGGCGTTTGCCCGGCTGCGGGTGCGCACGATCGCCGATCTGCTCTACCATTTTCCGCATCGCTATGATGACTACTCATCGCGGACGACGATCGCCGAGCTGTCTGTAGGCGCGACAGAGACCGTGATCGGCGATATTGCCGAGGTTAAAAGCTTCAGCACGCGCACCAATCTCGGCGGCGTTAACCTCGTGCTCCAGGACGATACCGGCTCGCTCCAGATCACCTTTTTCGGCCAGAAGTGGCTGGTCAATCAGCTCAACCTCGGCGATCGAATTGTGGTCAGCGGCAAGGTAACAGCCTTCAACGGCCGGATTCAGATGAACTCGCCCAAGTGGGAGCCGTACCGCGAGGATGCGCTGATCCACGCCGGCCGCCTGGTGCCGGTTCATCCGCTGACCAAGGGCATGTACGAGCGCAACGTTCGCACTACGATCAAAAAGGTGATCGATCTGGCGGTGCCGCTGGTGCAGGAGTATCTGCCCGACGAGGTTCGCGAGCGCGCTAAGCTGATTCCGCTGGCCCAGGCCCTGGCGCAGATCCACTTTCCCGACGATCAGAAGCGGCTGGCGCTGGCTCGCTACAGGTTGGGCTTTGACGAGTTCTTGTTTATTCAGCTCGGCGTTTTGCAGCGTAAGCAGCTCTGGCAGGGCGTGCCCGGCTACAAGCTCGATCTGCATTCCGACGTACACGCCGATTTTCTTTCGCGGCTGCCGTTCAAGTTCACCGGCGCGCAGAATCGAGCGCTCGACGAGATTTTCGCTGATCTTCAGCGTCCCGTGCCGATGGCGCGATTGGTCCAGGGCGATGTCGGCTCAGGCAAGACCGTGGTGGCGGCAGCCGCGCTGCTTCAGGCGATCGCCAATGGGTTTCAGGGCGCGCTGATGGCGCCGACTGAGATTCTGGCCGAGCAGCACTACAAGGGCTTGAAGCGGATTCTGAGCCAGGTAAAGGTGCCGCGTGACGCCAAAGATCTGGCCGAGCACAGCAGCGAGTGGAAGCAGCGCATCGATCCTGATCAGCTCAAGCGCATGCAGGAGTTGAAGCGGCTGCTCGGCATGAGCGATGAAGAAGATATGGACGGCGCGGGCGTGCGCGTCGCGCTGCTGACCGGCTCGCTCAAGGGCAAGGAGCGCCGCCGGGTGATGGAAAGCATCGCCAAGGGTGAGGTCGATCTGGCGATCGGCACGCACGCGCTGATCCAGGAGGGCTTGCAGTACAACAGCCTGGGCCTGGTCGTGATCGACGAGCAGCACCGCTTTGGCGTCGAGCAGCGCGAGCGACTCAAAAGTAAGGGCCATCACCCCCACTTGCTGGTGATGACCGCCACGCCGATTCCGCGTACCCTGGCGCTGTCGATCTACGGCGATCTTGACGCCTCGGTGATCGACGAGCGACCGCCGGGCCGCCAGCCGATCAAGACCAGATGGATTCGCAAGGCCGAGGTCGCCAAGGCGCACAAACATATTCGCAAAGAGATCGCCACTGGTCGTCAGGCCTTCGTGATCTGCCCGCTGGTCGAGGAGAGCGATAAGCTGGAGCTGGATTCGGCGGTGGAGACGCAGGAATATTTGCAGCACGAGGTTTTTCCCGATCTGCGCGTTGGCCTGGTGCATGGGCGGATGAGCCAGCTAGAAAAAGATGCGACCATGACGGCGTTTCGCGATCGCGAGTTTGATGTGCTGGTCGCGACGGCGGTGGTCGAGGTCGGCATCGACGTGCCCAACGCGACGACGATTCTGATCCTGGGCGCTGAGCGCTTCGGCCTGGCGCAGCTGCACCAGTTCCGTGGCCGCGTCGGTCGTGGCGAGCACCAGTCGTTCTGTATCGTCGTGTCGGATGTCGACAACGAGGTTACGGAGCAGCGGCTGCGGGCGCTGGAAGAAAGCGAGGACGGCTTTGTGCTGGCCGATGTCGATCTCAAGCTGCGCGGCCCCGGCGAGTTCTTTGGCCGTCGCCAGAGCGGCACGCCCGATCTCAAGATGGCGCAGCTCGGCGATACCCGGCTGCTGCACGCGGCCCGGCTAGAGGCGGAACGAATCTTGCTGCAAGATCGACACCTTGAACAGCCGGCGCATACCTTGCTGAAGCAGAAGGTCGAGCAATTCTGGGCCAATGCCGGCGATGCCAGTTAACATACTAGCGCCTTTGCCTATGCCTTCCCCCTGTCCCTGTCCTTCATGAGGCGCAGCCTGACGCTCTGTTTCGGCAGAACGTCGGCGAATCGACAGCTCAACTCCATCTACTCTCGTGCCGTGCGCTTGCGACGCGGTGATTGGATCATATTTTTTCAGCCGTGTGCTGTGGCGGTACACGACATCGCACAAAGGACTCTGTTATGCCGCGCCAACATTACGATCTGCAACTTCGTGAGCTGCAAGACGATCTGTTGCGACTAGCCAGCAAGGTCGAGTCATCGATCGGGCGAGCCGTCAACGCGCTGAAAACGCAGGATGTCGACGAGGCGCGCAGCGTGATCGCCGCCGACGACGCGATCGATCGCGCACAGTATGCGCTTGAGGACAAAGCGCTCAATCTGATAGCCCGCCAGGCGCCAATCGCCGCCGATCTGCGCCTGATTAGCGCGGTAATCTCCATCGCCAGCGAGCTGGAGCGGATGGGAGATTACGCAGAAGGAATCGCCGAGATCACGATCCGCGGCGCGAACGAGCCGCTGCTCAAGCCGCTGGTCGATATTCCACGTATGGCCGAGGCAGCACAGCGGATGCTGCGTGAGGCGCTGGATGCGTTCGTCAATCGTGATGCGCAGACGGCGCGGCGGCTGGCCCAGGATGACGACGAGGTCGATCGGCTGACCACGGTGGTCCAGAACGAGCTGCTCAAGGTCATGATCGAAAATCCCAGCAATACCGAGCGCGCGCTGCATCTGATGTTTGTCGCGCATAACCTGGAACGTGTCGCAGACCGGGCTACCAACATCGCCGAGCGCCTGATCTTTCTGGTGACCGGCGAGATCGTCGATCTTAATGATTAGCCGACGCTTGATGCAAGATACTGCTGCACGATGAGGTGCAATTCCCAGTCGTAACCCGTATCCTGCATCCTGCATCCTGCATCGGTGGTGAGATGAACCGGCAATATTTTCAAGACCAGCTCGACCGGCTAATGTCCGATACGCTTGCACTGGGTAGCCGCGTCGAAGAAGCTCTGGCGCAGGCGCTGCAAGCGGTGAAGGTCAATGATCTGGACGCGATGCAGCGCATCGTCAACGACGATAAGCATATTAACGCCGCCGCCCAGGCGCTGCATGAGCGCTGCCTGACGCTGATCGCGCGCCAGCAGCCGATGGCCGGCGATCTGCGCGAGATCAGCGTGGTGCTGAGCCTGCTGCCCGAGCTGGAGCGTATGGCGGATCATGCAGCGACCTGCTGCAAGATCGGGCGGCGTATGAACGAGGAGCCCGGCTTTGTGCCGCTCCAGGCGATGGGCGGCATCTTCCCGGAGGCGATCCCGGAGATGGGTGAGCGCGTGCTGCGCCTGCTCCACTGCGGGCTGGATGCGCTGGCTCGCCGCGATGCTGCCTACGCCGAGCAGATCTGCCACGACGACGACGCTGTCGATCATCTGTATCGCCGGCTGTTTCGCGAAACGATCAATCTGGCGCGCACACAGCCCGAGTACAGCGACGAGGCGATCCACCTGCTGACGCTGGCGCACAACCTTGAGCGCATCGGCGACCGCGTGACGAACCTGGCCGAGCAGGTGATCTTTTTGCTGCGCGGCGAGATCGTCGAGCTGAATTCGTAGGGAACGAAAGAACCTAGAACCTAGAACCCAGAACCTAGGGAACAAACGAGAGAACAAACGAACAAGGGAACAAACGAACAAAGAACAACGCGAGTACCGAACCTTCCCCTCTCCTATCGCAACCGAGGCAGAAGCCTGCCGAGGTTTGGGGAAGGGGAGTCGCCGCAGCGACGGGGTGAGGGCCTGGTTCCATAATCGCGAGTATAATGAAAGGCATGTAGAGAGGCTTACCAGATGCGTAGTCCCATGTTCGATCAACTGCGACGAATTCGATTTACCGAGCTACAGCTGCTGATCACAGCGCTGCTCTTTTTCGCCAGCGGCTACCTGCTCGCGTCGCTGTCCGGCCTCGGCTCGGATCAGCAGCAGACCGCGAACGATCTGCTTGGGCTGCTCTGGCCTTCCAGCCTGCCGATTCTGCTGTTTGTGCTGATCAGCTTCATTCTAAGCTGGCGCTTGCCGCGTGCCGATCAGTTGATCTTGCCGCTGGTGGCGGTGCTGGCCGGCCTCGGCTTGCTGTGGAACGCGCGCCTGCAAGACAGCTACGACATCCTGTACGGCCCAGATTACTACGGCAACATCGCGTCGAAGCAGGCGACGTTTGTGCTGGCGGGCGCGTTGCTGCTGCTGGGCATGGCGCTGGCGCCGCTGGATCGGATCTTTATCCGGCTTCAGCGCATGTCATTCATGGACTGGCTCAAGAATCACCGCTGGATCTGGATCATCCTGGGCCTGGCGCTGGTCGCGATTACGCTGGTGGCGGGTGAGGGTCCCGAGGGCCAGGATCAGCGGCTATGGATCGATCTCGGCCCGTTCAATCTTCAGCCTTCCGAGCTGCTCAAGGTGATCCTGGTGATCTTCCTGGCCTCCTACCTGGACGAGCATCGCGAGGTGATGAACGAGGTGCCGTTCCGCATCGGGCGGCTGCGCTTGCCGCCGCTGCCGTATCTCCTGCCGATGGTCGGCATGTGGGGCCTGACGATGGGGATCATCATCATCCAGCGCGACCTGGGCGCGGCGCTGCTGCTCTTCACGCTCTTCCTGTCGATGCTCTACGTAGCAACCAACAAAGGGTGGTATGTGGTGACCGGCCTTGGCGCGTTCGCGGCGGGCGCGTTTGTGCTCAACCGGGCGATCTCGCGTGTCGCCGAGCGCGTGCAGCTCTGGCTCGATCCCTGGTCGATGGCGAACGGCTACCAGCCGGTCCAGAGCGCGTATGCGATCTCAGCCGGCGGCGTCTTCGGAACCGGGCTGGGCCAGGGATTGCCCGGCTACATTCCGGCCGCCCACACCGACTATGCTTTTGCCGGCCTGGCCGAGGAGCTAGGCATCGCGGGCGCAATCGGCCTGCTGATTGTGTATATGCTGCTGATGTACCGGGGCTATCACATTGCGCTGTCGATCAACAGCCGCTTCCGTGGCTTCGAGCAGTTGATGGCGATCGGCCTGACCTCGATCCTGGCGATCCAGACCTTTATCATCGTCGGTGGCAACCTGCGCGTCATCCCGCTGACCGGCATCACGCTGCCCTTCATCTCGTACGGCGGCTCGTCGGTGCTGATCAACTTCTTGATCATCGGGCTGCTGCTGCGGATCTCGGCCAACGCGGCGCGAACCTGAATGAATAAAGGGGCGTATGTGATACGCCCCGACATCCATCAATCCTCACGATCACGCTTTGGTGAGCGCGTCAGCTTTGTGGGCGGCGCGCTTGCCCTCGCCGGTCTCCACGATGTAGCGCGGATCATCCTCCGACGCATTGTAGTCGAAATCTTCGATGCTGCCGTCGCGCGTGGCGACTTTCACGATCTTGCCCTCAGCCGTGCCGCCGTGGCTCTTCCAGGTCACCCGATCGCCGACGTTGAATGCGTGCTCCGCCATCTCTCGCTCCTTCCGCAGTCGCGTCACGCACCGGGAAGGCGTGCGCAGCGTGTGCTACTTGGGAGCCGATCCTTGCAAACGCCGTGCCCGAGTGTATGCAGCTCAGGCAAACATGCGGTAGTTGATGAACGGAAACGGATTATCAAGCTGGGCGATCTCCTGGAGGTAGCGTTCGGCGTCGGGTGACGGCTCCTCGCTCTCGGTGTAGCGGATCAGCTGCTCGAAGCGGTCAAGATGCTCGTCGAAACGCTGCTGGGCATAATCCTGCGCCGCGCCTGTCGCGATCAGCGCCACCCAATCGCTGCTCTCGGCGAGCAGCAGCTCACGCGCCGCCTGACACAGCAGCGCTTCTGCCAGGCCGCTGGCGGTCGGAAGGCGCTTCACCAGCGCGGCAAAGCTGCTGGTCGCCTGCTTCAAACGCTCCTGGAGCGACGCGACCAGCGGATCGTCAAACAGCACATTGGGCTCGAATGGCATTGTCGCGGCGTCGAGCTCGGGCAGCGTGTTGTAGCTCTGGTTGAGCGTGACCAGGCGAATATCCTCGGCGTCGATCAAACGCGTGACCACGCTTTGTAGCCAGCGCACACCTTCGAACCACCAGTGGCCGAATAGCTCGGCGTCGAAGGCTACCACGACCGTCGGCGGGCTGTCGGTGGCGGGCGCAGCGTGTAGCCGCTCGCGGATCGCGCGCACGAAATGATCGGCGTGCTGCTCCATGCGGCTAAATGCCAGGTAGGGATCGTACCAGTCCTTGTCCTCGTTCTGCACATCGGTGCCGGTCACACGCCAGTAGGAAAGGCCGGACACCGGATGATCACGGTAGAACTCGCGGTACAGGCCATCGCCGGGATAGCCGATGCCGGGCGCCAGCACATGCTCGGCCAGCTGCCGATCCGAGAGGACGATCGGCAAGGTGTTGCGCTGCCGGAGGATTCCGGTTCGCTCCCATGGCCCGGCCACGGCGTAGCGCAGGCCAAGCTCGCGCATATAGGTCTGTGTCGCCGGGAGGCCGCCGCCGGGGAGCCACACGCCTACCGGAC
Organism: Herpetosiphonaceae bacterium; assembly: GCA_036401895.1. Classification (GTDB taxonomy): domain Bacteria; phylum Chloroflexota; class Chloroflexia; order Chloroflexales; family Kallotenuaceae; genus LB3-1. The sequence continues at coordinate 15,178 of DASWTW010000009.1, forward strand.
GCTGCCCAAGCTGGCGCAGCACGACCAGCGCGCCGGCCTCGAACTGGGCGCGCAGCTCACGCGGCGAGAGCGGCGGCAGATAAGCGTAGGTTGCAGGGGCCAGCAAAATCTCGGTCGACTCACGGATCAGCGAGCGGATCGCCGCCGTAAGATTTCGCCCGAAGCGCTCGACGAAGGTATGCTCGATCACATCGATCCAGTCGATGTAGAAGCGCGCCAGGTACGTGCCGTGGCTGTTGCCCTCGGCCTCGAACGCCGCCAGATCCGTCTTCGCCCGCTGCCGCATGTCCTCAAGCCAGCGCACAAAGTTGTCGACGATCACGGGATCAGCCAGCTGCTCCAGCAACACCGGGCTGAGCGATACCGTGATCGGCAGCGAACGTCCGCCGGCTCGCAGATCGTGGAGCATGGTCAGCAGCGGCACGTAGCTTTCGGCGATCACCTCGTGCAGCGATTCCTCGCCATGCGGCCAGCGACCGGCACGACGGACGTACGGAAAGTGTGCGTTGAGCACTATGGCGACGTTGCCACAAATCATGAGGGTTGTACAGCCATCTACGGACTAACGGACGAGCCCAGGCCAAGCAGGATCGGCAGCACGCAAAATGCGCAAAAGCCCAGCACGCTCAGCGCAACGTTGATCCAGCCCAGGATGATGCCCGCCTGTGCCATGCCCTCGCCCGTGAGCCGTCCTCCCGATGCTCCGATTTCGATCTTCGCGTTGCGGCCCAGAATAATGGCAGGAATCGCGCCAAGCAGCGACAGGCCGACAAACGAGGCGATGCCCAGAACCAGCGCGATCACCGCAGTGTTGCTCGTCACGCCATAGGCGGCAGTGCCGGTTTGGCCGTACTGTCCCGGCTGGTTGTACTGACCGGGCTGGTTGTGCTGTGCTGGCTGACCGTACTGCCCCGGCTGGTTGTACTGGGGCGCGGGCGGCACTGTGAACTGCGGGTTGTTGCTGCTCGGCGGCGGAGCGTCATAGACCCGCGCATGAGTTTCTTCACTTGCCAGGGTCACCGGCGTTGGCGACTCGTAGGCCGGCGGATCGTTGCGATTCAGGCTGACGGTGGGACCAGTAGCCGCAGGGGTGTCTGATTTAAGAGGTGTGCCGCAGCGGAAGCAGAAGGCCGCGCCGTTCTCGTTGGCAGCGCCACAGACAGGACATGTCATCGTTGATCCTTTCGGCTCTAAGCGTTGGTGCGCCTACAGGCTGCGGATGTGGGCAAGCGCTCCACAGCCAATCCTCTTCTCCGGCAGAATCAGGGCTTTAGCCCGCCCGGACGCTGCACAAGTATCATAGCAGAACATCGGTTGCCATGTCCACAGCCCTGGCAAACGGATTGCTATATCTCCTGCTAAAGGAGGCTTGTATGGAATACACGCTGATCTTTGGTACTCCTGTTTATTCTAGCGAGAAGCATATCGGAAGTTTGTCACGGATCATCGTCGACAACGGTATCGCCAATCAGATCACGGTCAATCCCGGGCTGCTCGGTACTGAGCGCGTGGTGCCGATCAATGCGCTGGAGGAGACAAGCGCCGAGACGATTCGCATGAATGTTTCGGATGATGAGTGGAAAGCTTTTGCCGCCTATCAGATGCAGCAATCGCTCACCGGCACCGCCGGCGATACGCCGAATCTTTCGGCGCTGACGACGGATCAGGTGGTTTCGGGCGGCATTACCGATTCGAGCCATCCTACCAACGATAGCGGCGCGCGCAAGACTGTGCGTACCGTCGGCGATACCTCGGTCGTGCTGTCGTCGCGCACCTGTGTCGTCGACGAGACCGCCAACAATCAGCAGTACCGGCTCAAGGGCATGACCGTAGATACCGGACGGCCGCAGCTACTGCTGCTCGAAAACGATAGCACAATGCCCTTCGACACCGTGACGCTGCTCGACGAAGATCGGATTCATGTCGGCGGTGTGCATCAGGCGCCCGTGATTGAATCCGAGCAGGAAAGCATCACGCCGACGCTGGAGCAGCCCTTGGCGGATCGGGACGACTCGTATCGTGAGCGGTCTCAGGGCGTATAGCCGGTCGCACGACCAGCTCAGCCAGCTCAGATCGCTGTGGCGGCGATGTTCACGCGTGAAC
>DASWTW010000010.1:0-8840 GCA_036401895.1 Herpetosiphonaceae bacterium
AGCGGATCGGCGGCGGTAACCATCTGCGGCTTGAGCTTCAGGAAGTTGAACAGGTTTTCCATGAACCGGCCGCTCTCATACAGCTCGCCCGTATTGGAGAAGATCGCCAGCACGGTGGCCTGCGCCTGGCGGAACACCACCAGGTAGAGCGTCAGATCGCCAAGCGTGATGCCGCCGCTGATCGTGCGCCAGACGATCCAAAGATAGGCGCCGTAATAGCTGAGCGTCGTCAACATGCCCCAGAACAAGCTCATCACGCTGCGGCGCTCCATCAGCGCCATTTCTTGGCGATGGAACTTCCAGAAGAGCTTCTGGTAGCGCCGGAGCAACGGCTGGCCCAGGCCAAATAGCTTGACCTCCTTCGCGCTGTTATCGACGGTCAGGAGATGTTCCAGGTAGTTCATGCGGCGATGCTCCGGCGCGCGCATCGTCAGCATGAAGACGAACATGTCGCTGTAGCGCATCTGGACGATCAGCGAGGGAATGGTTGCGACAAACAGAATCAGCGTGATCAAGGGGCTGAACGACAGCAAAATCACGAGGAACGACGCAAACGTGATGAGATTCTGGATCATCGTGAAGCAGGTCTCGATCATCGTCATCACGCGGAACTCCGTCTCGTTGCGCGCGTTTTGCAGCTGATCGTAGAAGGCGGCGTTTTCGAAGTATTGCAGGTCAAGCGCCAGCGATTTATCCATAATCGCCGTGTTCAGCTGGAAGCGCATGATCCCGCTGAGCATCCGTTGCAGCAGCATGCGACCCTCGGAGAAGAGCGCGCCCAGGGTGATCAGCACAAGCTCAAACAGCAGGTAGGGCAGCACCCAATTGAGGCCTTGCCGCGCTGTCAGCCCGGCGTTAAGCACCTGCACCACCGAGTCCACGATCATTTTGGCGACCCAGGCCTGCGCAGCCGGTATAGCGGCGGCAAGCAGCGTTACCAGCACCAGCGCGATGGTCGCCGCGCGGTGCGCCTCCCAGGCCAGCCGAAAAACTTTTGGAATGGTGCTGAACGCGGCGCGAACATCAAGCCGCGGCTGCGCAGGACCAGCAATCGTTACATGGCCCACGCCATCACCATCGACACTCATAGGATCTCCTTATACCAGATACCAGGTTATTCTCACATACAGGCGAGAGAGCCGCCTCACCAACGCACCAGGAAGCGGATCAATCCTCTTCTTCCACAAACTCGCTCAGCTTCGCGATGATGTCGTCGAGCGCCTTTTGACCAAACTTCATGTCCGGGAAATCGGAGGGCGTGTAGCCGCCCGCGTCCGAAGACTGACAGTGGGCGATCAGCGCCCGTAGTGCCGCCTGGTATCCCTGAGACAGCCGCTCGATCGTTGCACGACTATGCAGTGCTGTGCTATAGGTCCACGTCAGGCGCAGCCGGCCCTCGGCAACCATACCATTGATCTCCAGCAGATGGCGGCGCATACCGCGCAGACTCTGGGATGAGCCCCTCGGCTCACGTGCCAGGTCGAAGAGACCGCCGGACGGCGCCGTCTGGTCGACCTGCCCATGATAGTTGAAATTAATCTCGGCTGCGGGCAGGCTACCCAGCTGATCGTTGATCGCTCGGTCCCTGTGCAGATAGCGCAGCAGGCCATACCCGATCCCACGGCTTGGCACCTGGCGCAGCTGCTCTTTGATCGCCTTGAGCGCCGCGCCCTGCCCGATCACCCGCCGCAGATCGAGCAGCACCGGATATAGTGTGGTAAACCAGCCCACGGTGCGAGTGAGATCCACATCCTCAAAAATCTCCTCGCGCCCGTGCCCTTCCAGCTCGATCAGCAGCGCCGCTGTGCCGGTCCAGCGGCCAAACGCCTGCACCAGCGCCGTCAGCAGCACATCGTTGATCTGCGTCTGGTAGACCGCCGGCACCTCCTGCAACAGCGCGCGCGTCTCTTCGACGCTAAACACGGTCTCGACGCTGGCGGCGGAGGCGACAGTATTCGCACCTCGGGGAAAATCCAGCGGCAGGCGCACACTTACTCGGCCCGCGCCTGACCAGTAGGCCAGCTCCTGGCGTAGCGCCTCCGATTGAGCATAGTCGGCGAGACGCTCAGCCCACTGCTGGAACGGCGTGGTTTTGGGCGGCAGCGTCACCAGCGCACCACGCTGAAGCTGCGCATAGGCCGTCTGCAAGTCTTCCAGCAAGATCTGCCACGAGACCGTGTCGACCGCCAGGTGATGGATCACCAGCAGCAGACGGCTGGTTCGTCCTGGGCCGAGCGAGAAGTGAACCGCGCGCACTAGCGGGCCAGTCGTCAGGCTCAAGCTGGCCTGGGCCACAGACGCCGCCGCTTCCAGCGCACGCGCCTGCTCCGTCGCCGGCAGCGCCGCGAGGTCGATCGATGAGACGATCGGCTGATCATCCATGCCCGCGTTGATCTGCTGCCAGCCCTCTACGGCCTGCACGAATCGGAGGCGCAGCGCGTCGTGGTGCCGGAGCAGCTGCCGGATCGCGCGGTGCAGGAGCGTCAGGTCGAGCGGCTGGCGCACTTCCAGCAGCATTGCCTGGTTGTAGTGGTGCCGCTCCGGCGACTCATGCTCGAAAAACCAGTGCTGGATCGGCGTGAGCGGCACGGGTCCGGTAACCAGCCCTTGCTCGGCGGTGACAGCGGTAGTCGTGCCCGCGACCGCCGCCAGCTCGGCGATGGTCTGGTACTGGAAGATCTGCCGTGGGGTGAGCTGTAATCCCGCCTGCCTGGCCCGCGCCACGATCTGAATGCTCAGGATCGAGTCGCCGCCCAGCGCAAAGAAGTTGTTGCGTATCCCCACCTGTGGCAGGCGCAACACCTCGGCCCAGATCTGCGCCAGTCGCGTCTCAACCGGCGTTTCCGGCGCGGCAAAGCCGGCCTCCAGCTCCGGTCGCAGAAGCGCGGGAGCGGGCAGCGCGGGACGATCGATTTTGCCGTTGGGCAGCAGCGGCAGCGCGTCCAGCAGCACCACCGAATTCGGCACCATATAGTCGGGCAGATGCTGCTTCACAAAGGCGCGCAGATCCGCGACAAAAGACGATCGATCCGGGTCGGCGGCGGCATCTGTGAGCGCCGGGCGCTGGTCGGCGGTCGGCACCACATACGCGACCAGCCGCTGCTCTGCGTGCCCGCCTGCGGGCGGATGATCCTCGCGAATCAACACCACCGCCTCCTGCACCGCGGGGTAGCGGCTCAGCGCAGCCTCGATCTCACCCAGCTCGATGCGGAAGCCGCGCAGCTTGACCTGATGGTCGATTCGCCCCAGGAACTCGATCGCGCCGTCGGGCCGGTAGCGCGCCCGGTCGCCGGTGCGATACAGCCGCGCATTTGGCGCCGCGCTGAACGGATCGGGGATGAACTTCTCCGCCGTGAGATCGGGGCGGCCAAGATAGCCGCGCGCCAGGCCGACGCCGCCCAAATACAGCTCGCCCACGGCACCGATCGGCACCGGCTGCATCTGCGCATCAAGCACATACGCCTGTGAGTTGGCGATCGGACGGCCAATCGTCGGCGGGCGTGGCTCGTGCGGCGCCACCAACGTGTAGGTTGAGTAGGTTGTATCTTCGGACGGGCCGTACAGATTATAAACGCGCGTCGTCGGCACCGCCTGATACAGCCCGTCGGCCAGCGCGCGGGACAGCGGCTCGCCCGCCAGGTTGATCACCCGCACGCTGGGCGGCACCGAGCCACTGCGCAGCACGGCGGCCATCACCGAGGGCACCGTGTTCAGCAGCGTAACCTGTGCATCGATCAGCTCTGGAATCTGGAGCCCGTCGTCGATGAGCAGCACAGTGCCGCCGCAGCTCAACGGCACGAACAGCTCAAAGATCGATAGATCGAAGCAGATCGAGGTGCCCGCTGCCACACGAGCCAGATCAGCGCCCGAAAACGTATTGAGCGCCCAATGAATGAACGTAGCCGCGCTCTGATGCGTGATCGCGACACCTTTGGGCCGGCCCGTCGAGCCGGAGGTATAGATCACATAGGCCAGGTTATTGTCCTCGACAGCGGTAGCAGGCGCGTCTGTCGGCTGCCGGCTGATGCGCTCCCAGTCGGAGTCAAGGCACACGACCACGCCGTTATGCGCGGGTAGATTGCTCGCCAGACTCTGCTGGGAAAGGATCACCGGCACCGCGCTATCGGCGAGCATGAAGGCCACACGCTGAGCGGGATAGGCCGGATCGAGCGGCACATACGCCCCGCCGGCTTTGAGAATGCCCAGCAGCCCGACGATCAGATCCAGCGAGCGCTCCACGCACACGCCGACGCGCACCTCGGGACCGACGCCGAGCGCCTGAAGCTCGTGCGCCAGCTGGTTGGCGCGCCGATCAAGCTCCTCATAAGTCAGCTGCACCCGCTCACGGGTACCTGCGGCGTAGACCAGCGCGACCGCATCGGGCGTGCGCGCCGCCTGAGCTGCAACCAGCTCATGGATACAGCGGCCACGGGGGTAGGCGACCTCCGTCATGTTCCAATCGACCGTGAGCTGCCGGCGCTCGGCCTCAGTCAAGAGCGGCAGCTGTGCCAGGCGCTGGCTGGGATCGCGCACAATCCCGGCGAGCAGCGTCTGGAGGTGGCTCACCATCCGCCCGATCGTCTCCGCCTCGAAGAGATCGGTTGTATACTCCAACGATCCGACCAGCCCTGACCCTTCCTCGGCCATAGAAAGCGTCAGATCGAACTTGGTCGTTTCATATTCGATCGGCAGCGGATTCAACACCAGGCTCGGCAGCTCCAGCGATACCATCGGCACGTTCTGAAGCGTGAACATCACCTGGAACAGCGGGTGACGGCTCAAGTCGCGCTCCGGTTGCAGGGCATCGACTACTTGCTCAAAGGGCAGATCCTGATGTGCATACGCGCCCAGAGCGGTCTCGCGCACACGATGGAGCACGTCACGGAACGTTGGATTGCCTGACAGATCGGCGCGCAGCACCAGCGTGTTCACAAAGAAGCCGATAAGATGTTCGGTCTCCTCCTGCGTGCGATTGGCGATCGGCGTGCCGACCACGATGTCGTGCTGGCCGCTGTAGCGATCGAGCAGCACCTGCCAGGCCGCCAGCAGCGTCATAAACAGCGTCACGCCCTCACGCTGACTTAGCGCGACCAGCTCCTTGCTCAGCGCAGCGGGCAGCGCAAACGTTTGTCTTGCACCGCGAAACGTAGGCAGCGCCGGGCGCGGACGATCCGTCGGCAGCTCCAGCACCGGCAAGCCGGCAAGCTGACGCCGCCAGTAACCGAGCTGCGCCTCAAGGACCGTGCCGGAGAGCCAGCCGCGCTGCCAGACCGCGTAGTCGGCATACTGGATCGGCAATTGCGCCAGCGACGGCGGCATTCCGGCAATGAGCGCGGTATAGATCGGGACCAGCTCCCGCGCGAATACCTCCATCGACCAGCCATCCGAGACGATATGATGCATCGTCAGCAACAGCACATGGTCTGTTTCAGCCAGGCGCAGCAGCGTGGTGCGGATCAGCGGGCCGCGCGCAAGGTCGAACGGCTGTCGCGCCTCGGTACCGGCCAACCGCAGCAGCACGCTCTCGCGCTCAGATGCCGACAGCCCGTGGAGGTCGATCAGCGGCAGCGGCACCACTTGAGGCGGCGTGATCGCCTGTACCGGCTGCCCGTCAGCGGTCGTCGTAAAGGTTGTGCGCAGCGCCTCGTGCCGCTCCACGATGGTAGTCAGGCTTTGTCGCAGCGCGATCACGTCGAGCGGCCCTTCCAGGCGCCAGGCGGCGGGAATAGTATAGGTCGAGCTATCGGGCTCAAGCTGATCGAGGAACCACAGCCGCTGCTGGGCAAACGAGAGCGGCAGCGCTTCGTCGCGCGAAACCGGCCGGATCGGCGGCGGCAGCAATCCCTGCGCATCACGCTGTACCGCCACGATCCGCTCGGCTAGCTGCGCAACAGTCGGCGCCTCGAACAGCGCGCGCAGCGGCAGCTCGACCTGGAAGGCTTCACGAATTCGCGAGATCACCTGCGTTGCCAGCAGCGAGTGACCGCCGAGCGCGAAGAAGTTGTCATGAATACCGACGCGCTCCAGCCGCAGCACGCCGGCCCAGATCCCGGCCAGCACCTCCTCGATCGGAGACTGCGGCGCCACGAAGCTGTCGTCCAGCGTCGACCAGGCGGCATCGGGAGCCGGCAAAGCGCGTCGCTCCAGCTTGCCGTTCGGGGAAAGAGGAAGCGCCGGGAGCACAACAAAGGCTGCCGGCACCATATACGCTGGCAGCTCCGCCTGCACGAACGCACGCAGCGCTGGGATCAGGCTCTCAGTTGTGGCCCTCACCCTCGGCCCCTGCCCCAAACCTCGGCTAGCTTCAGCCTCGGTTGCCGTAGGAGAGGGGAGACCGGCGATACTGCTTTGTTCTTTGTTCTCTGTTCTTTGTTCTATTCCCGGTTCTAGGTTCTGGGTTCTAAGTTCTTCGACGACATACGCCACCAGCCGCCGATCGCCGGGGACGTCCTCGCGCACCAGCACCGCACACTCCTGCACGGCCGGATGTCTCAGCAGAACTGCTTCGATCTCGCCGAGCTCGATGCGGTAGCCGCGCAGCTTCACCTGCGCGTCCCGGCGGCCTAAAAACTCTAGATTGCCGTCGGGTCGATAGCGGACCAGATCGCCGGTTCTGTAGAGGCGCGCACCGGGATCGCCGAAAGGATCGGGCACGAACCGCTCAGCAGTCAGGTCGGGACGGTTCAGGTAGCCGCGTCCAACGCCGTCGCCCCCGGCGTAGAGCTCGCCCGACACGCCCACCGGCACGGGTTTTAGATGCCGATCCAGCACATACACCCGCGTGTTGCTGATCGGCCTGCCGATCGGCACCGAGAGCCCGACCTGCTCCCCATGGCGCATAGGATAGCAGCAGGTAAAGGTCGTGTTCTCAGTCGGGCCGTATCCATTGATCAGCTGGCAGCCATCAAGTGTGCGCAGCACCTTCTGAACGTGTGGCACCGATAACACATCGCCGCCGGCCAGCAGCTGGCGAACCGAGCGCAGGCTGTCGAGCTGGTTGTCGACCATCTGATGGAATAGCCCGGCCGTGAGCCACAGGATCGTCACCTGGTAGCGCTCAAGCGCCTGCCCCAGCTCCGCCAGCGAGGGCGTACCGGCTGGAAAGACCACCAGCCGCGCGCCGTTCAGCAGCGCGCCCCACACCTCCAGTGTCGCGGCATCGAATGAGATCGGTGCGAACTGGAGGAAAACATCGTCGGCGCTCAGCCGGGCATAGTTGGGCGAGCTGACCAGACGGATCACATTGCGATGGGTAACACTCACGCCTTTAGGAAGTCCTGTCGACCCCGAGGTGTACATCACATAGGCCAGTGAGTCTCCCCCGACCGATGAGCCAGGATTCGCCTCAGACTCCCCGGCGATCGCGGTCCAATCACTGTCGAGGCAAATCACTGTCGGATTGATCGCCTTCGCCTGATGATCGCCGGTGGCCGCAGGATTGGCATCTTGCGGGAGCCCTTCGAACAACGGGCGTTGGGCGTCGTAGATAGCTTGTCGGGTAAGAATCAGCGGTGCCTGAGTATCAGCCAGCATCAAAGCCAGCCGCTGGGCCGGATAGGCGGGATCGAGCGGGACATACGCGCCGCCCGCTTTGAGAATGCCCAGCAGCCCGACGATCAGATCCAGCGAGCGCTCCACACACAGCCCGACACGCACCTCCGGCCCGACACCGTGTGCGCGCAGGTAGTGCGCCAGCTGGTTGGCGCGGACATTCAGCTCTCCGTAGGTCAGCTGCCGCTCTTCAAAGATCACCGCAGCGGCATTGGGCGTGCGGGCAGCCTGTGCCTCAAAGAGCTGATGAATCCCTGCATTGCTGGGATAGGCGAGCTGTGTATCGTTCCACAGCACAAGCAATTGACGGCGCTCGGCCGCGTCCAGGAGCGTCAGATCTGCCAGCCGACGGTTGGGATCGGCCACGATACCCGCCAGGAGCATCTGATAGTGCCCCAGCAGCCGGGTGATCGTCGCGGCTTCAAACAGCTCTGTGCTGTACTCGATCCAGCCACTCAAGCCCTCCGGCCCTTCCTCCAGGTTGAGCGTCAGATCAAACTTCGCGATCTCGTTTGCGACTTCCACGGGACTCAGCGTGAGGCCGGGCAGCGTAAGCGCCGACAGAGGAGCATTCTGCAAGGCGAACATGACCTGAAACAGCGGGTTGCGACTCAGGTCACGCTCGGGCTGAAGCGCCTCGATCAGCTGCTCGAAGGGTAGATCCTGGTGTGCATACGCGCTCAGGCAGACCTCGCGGACTTGCCGGAGCAGCTGGTGAAACGATGGATTCCCCGAAAGATCAGCGCGCAACACCAGGGTATTGACGAAGAAGCCGATCAGGCCCTCCGTCTCGGCGTGCGTGCGGCCGGCAATCGGCGTGCCGACGGCGATGTCGTGTTGACCACTGTAGCGACTGAGCAGCACCTGCCAGGCCGTCAGCAGCGTCATGAACAGCGTCACGCCCTCGCGTCGACTCAACGCGACCAGCTCATCGCTCAGGGCTTTGGGCAGCGTGAAGCGATGGAGCGCGCCGCGAAGTGAGGGAATCGGCGGGCGCGGATGATCGGTAGGCAGCTCCAGGACCGGCAGATCGGCCAGCTGCTGGCGCCAGTAGTTGAGCTGACGCTCCAGCACCGCGCCCTGGAGCCAATCGCGCTGCCAGACGGCATAGTCGGCGTACTGGATCGGCAATGGGGGTAGGACTGGGGCTGTGCCACCGATGGCCGCGGCATACAGCGCCGAGAGCTCGAGAAAGAACCCGCCCATCGACCAGCCATCCGCGACACTATGGTGCATGGTCAGCAGTAGCACATGCTCATCGGCGCTCAGGCGCAGCAGCGTGGCGCGCA
>DASWTW010000011.1:0-2008 GCA_036401895.1 Herpetosiphonaceae bacterium
TGCGTATCTCACCGCGAGTGCGTCGATCGAGTCGCTGCGCAGCAAGACGATCGGCGAGGATGTGCGCATTGGACTGCTGGGCACCACGCAGCAGCTCTATGAGTCAACCGTGCTCCTCTACCTGGAGCGTGGCCAGCTCGAAGAAGCCTTCCACTATGCCGAGCGCGCCCGGTCGCGTGCCTTTCTGGACTCGCTGGAGCACAAGTCGCCGCATCTGGCGCTCACGCTGGATCAGCCTGTGACCACGGTGCATGAGCTACAGCAGCATCTGCCCGAGTCCGCACTGATCGTCGAGTATTTCACGGCCGGAGTGCTGCCGCGCCACCAGCATCTGATCAACAGTATTCCTGCCGGCAACACTCGCCTGCGCAGCGCCGTGACTTTAGTGCCGCAGGTTGTGGTCTTTACGATCAGCCGCGATCACTTCGGCGTTCATCGGCTCAAGCTCAACCCCAACACCCTGCGGCCACAGCTGGGCGATACCCATCCGGGACGGCATCTGCTGAACGGACGAATCCCCCATCACCTGTACGACACGCTGATCGCGCCGATCGAGGGCTTGATCGACCGCAGCGCGACGGTCTACATCATCCCGCATGGCCCGCTCCACTACGTGCCGTTCACCGCGCTGAGCAGCGCCGATGGCAAATACCTGATTCGCCGCCATGGCCCGGCTGTGGCTCAGGCTCCCAGCGCTACGGTTCTGCTGCGTCACTGCTTGAATCGTGCGCCATCACAGGCCGCCACGACGCTCTGTATTGGCTACAATGATCCGGGCGGCGACCGGCCGCTACATTTTGCGGAGGCTGAGGCGAGCTACGTTGCCCGGCTGATGGATGGTACCGCCTGGACGGATGCCGAGCCGAAGCGCGAGCGGCTGTTTCAGTCGGGCAAGCAGGCAGGGCTGATTCATATCGCCGGTCACGCCTACTACACGCCGCACGATCCGCTCGGCTCGGCGCTGCTGCTGGGCGCCGGCGATCTGCTCAGCGCCCGCGATATTATCGACGGGCTAGATCTCGACGCGGCTACCGTCACGCTCAGCTCGTGTACCAGCGGTGTGACCGGCGTCGTTCCGGGCGACGAGCTGCTTGGTCTCCAGCGCGCGCTGCTGTACGCCGGGGCAACCTCGATCGTCTGCACCCGCTGGGAAGCCGTCGATCTGGTCGCGCCACTGGTTATGGATCGCTTCTACGCCGGGCTGCGTCAAGGTGCTTCGCCGGCGGTTGCGCTGCGCGACGCTCAGGTCGAGGTGCGGGAGCTAGCCGCCTATGATCTGATGGCCCTGTTTGAACAATGGCGTGCCGCAAACAATGAGCTTGCCGGCGCCATCGGCGACCCAGCCACGATTCTCGCCAGCCTCCAGGCCGAGAATCACCTGGGCCAGCCACAGCCGCTTTTCGCCCATGCCTTGCTTTGGGCTCCGTATATTGTCGTCGGCCGCGCGTGATGTAGTGCGATCACAGCTCGATCACCAGCTGGAGCGCCGGTAGTAAGCTCGACGCGATGGGCGCGAATTGTACCAGCCCGGATTCATCAGTCACCTCCTGCCAGTCGTGCCCATTACCGCTAAGATGTACAACGCGACCTGCCTGATCAAGTGGATTTTCGAGCAGCGCCAGATCAAGCTGGGCCTGCACTGTGACCAGAGGTGGCTGGTTCGTATCAAATATTTCAATGGTAATGTTCACGTCTTCGGGAAGATCCGCCTTAACGTCCCAGCGCTGAAGCACTTCACCGCGCGCTGCGCGCAGCGGCGTCTGCTGATGCATAGCCGGTCCGACATGTGCTGCCAGCGGAATCACCAGCCGCCCCAGTGTATCGATCGACCAGGAGCGATGCATGGGCTGCGCAGGTACAGGCGCTGGTGTGCTGGGCACCTCCTTTGCTTGCAGAAACGCTAGATTGAACTGTGGCATCGTGGCCACCGGCATAAGCTCGCCTGTGTAGCTGGTCGCGACGAGCGGCTGTAGCTCTTCCAGCGCGTCGCGGCAGCTCTGGCAGGTGG
>DASWTW010000012.1:0-47129 GCA_036401895.1 Herpetosiphonaceae bacterium
CGCTGAGCTACGGCAGCGAGATTGTGGGCCAGCTGATTCTCGGGCCGCGCTCGCCTGGCGAAAGCTGGAGCCCAAACGATCGCCGGCTGCTGCTGGATCTGGCCCGGCAGAGCGGCACCGCCGTTCACGCGATGCGCTTGACGCTGGATCTGCAACACGCGCGCACGCGGCTGGTCACCGCGCGCGAAGAAGAGCGCCGTCGCCTGCGCCGCGATCTGCATGACGGCCTTGGCCCGACGCTGGCCGCGCTAGCTCTACAGGCCGATACCGCCCGCGATCTCCTGCGCAGCGATCCCGACGAGGCCGAGGCGCTGCTCGACAATCTGACCCAACAGTCGCAGGCGGCGGTGGTGGATATTCGGCGGCTGGTCTATGCGCTGCGCCCGCCTGCGCTCGACGATCTGGGCCTGATCGTGGCGCTGCGCACGTTTGCCGGCACGCTGGCGTCGGGCGGCGTTGCGGTCACGATCGCGGCGCCTGAGCCATTCGCGCCGCTGCCGGCTGCCGTCGAAGTCGCGGCCTATCGCATCATCCAGGAGGCGCTGACAAATGTTGTGCGTCATGCACACGCGCGGCGCTGCACAATCCGGCTGAGCATCGCTTCCCGGCTCGCGATCGAGGTGGCGGATGATGGCCGAGGGATCGCGCCAGATGCGCAGGCGGGCGTCGGGCTACAGTCGATGCGCGAGCGGGCGCGGGAGCTAGGCGGCGATTGTTATGTCGAGCGAGCGACGGCGGGCGGCACGATCGTACGAGGCTGGCTGCCGCTGGAATAAGCAGCCAGCGTGGTACACTTTCCGTAACGACGGCGCAGCGCTCACGAAACCTTTCAGAAACAGCGCGTGAGGACAGATCGATGAATAGATCAACAATTCCCACCACCTCGGCGAGTCACTGGGGCGTGCTTGCCGGCGTCGTCGGCAGCCTGTGCTGTCTCGGGCCGACGGCGGCAGTGCTGCTGGGCCTGGGCTCCTCGTCGGCGCTCTTCAGCCTCCAGCTCGATCAATCCTGGGCGCTTGCTGCAAGTCTGATCGTGCTGACCGGCGGCATCATCCAGGCCCTGCGACGATCGCGAGCCGGCGTAGTATGTGGAATTGCCCGCTGGCGGCAGCCGCTGATGATGGCGCTAACCTTCGCGATCTCGTATGCGCTGCTGGCCGTACTGCTGCCGTTGTTCGCCGCGCAGCAAGAGCGATCCGGCGGCGAAGCAAATCAGGTGGCGAGTATTACAGCCGGCGCCAGCGATCAAACACAGCCGATAGTGGCTCCGGTGGTCGAGGAGCCCGAGCTGCGCCGCCTGACGATGATTATCGAGAAAATGAACTGCCCGCCCTGCGCCGCGAAAGTTCACAATCGCCTGTCGCAAAAGCCGGCCGTTCGCGAGCTGCGCGCCGAAGCCTACAACGAAGAGGTTGTTGTCACCTATGATGCCAGCCTGGCCACGGGCGAGCAGTTGATGAAGCTGTTTCCGCGCCAGTACGGTCTGACGCTGATCAGCGATGAGCCGGTGCGGTAAAAAATGTTTTCGGGCGTGATCAATCATGCCCCTACGGGTCAATCTGTTGAAAGGGCATTTCGTGGAAGACGATCGAATCCAGGTGCTGATCGCCGACGACAGCGCGCCGTTTCGCCAGGGGCTGCGCGCCATGCTGCGAACCACGCCCGATATGCTCGTGGTAGGCGAGGCGACCACCGGCGCGGAGGCGATCGCGCTGGCCGAGGAGCTTCAGCCGGATGTGATTCTGATGGATCTTCAGATGCCCCAGGGCAATGGCCTGGACGCGACCCGGCGGATCGTGCATACCAGTCCGCATATTCGCGTGGTCGTGCTGACGATGTTCGACGACGACGATTCGGTCTTCGCGGCGCTGCAAGCCGGGGCGCGCGGCTACCTGCTCAAGGGCGCTCTCAAAGCCGAGGTGCTGCGCGCGATTCGTGCCGTCAGTAACGGCGAGGCGATCTTCGGCCCGAGCATCGCCCAGCGCCTTATGCAGCATTTCACGCAGCATGTGCCCGGCGCCCGCCCCCACGATCTGTTCCCCGAGCTAACCGAGCGTGAGCGCGAGATCCTGGCGCTGATGGCGCAGCGGCTCACCAACCAGGAGATCGCCGAGCGGCTGGTGCTGAGCGGCAAGACGATCCGCAACCACGTGTCGAATATCTTCAGCAAGCTCCAGGTCGCCGATCGCGCCGAGGCGATCATGCGCGCCCGTGACGCCGGCCTGCGCTAGCCTTCGTCTGTGCCGAACACACGATGCAGCACCTGCGCGGTCATCGCCGCATAGAGCTTGCGCAGCTCGGGATCGATCCCCACCGGAGCCGCACCCATCTGCCGCAGCAGTCCCGCCTCGACCTCAGGCGCCGCGATCGATACCGTGATCGACGCGAGATCCGGCCCAGGCGCATAAAACGTATCGAGCAGATCGGCCAGCGGTGGCGCGGACTCAACCTCAGCGCTCGGCTGGTTGGCAGCATTGCCCAGCATGGCAGCGCGGCGGCTGCGCAGCACCTCGATCAACTGTGCGCGAGTCCGGCCCCGTAGATGGAAGATCAAAAACGGATCGTCGTCGAAGCGCTCGCCGAGCAGATAGTACACGGCGGCGATGTGCTTGCAGGGATTCATGTAATCCGGGCACGAGCACTGCGTCTCGATGTCGCGCTCGCTGGTGGGAAAGAGCGCCACGCCCGCCGCTGTAAACGCTTCTTCGATCTCCTGCGGCATCTCGCCGTTGAGCAGTGTCGCGGCAAAGACCGCCTGCTGGGCCATCGCGTCGATCGCACGACTCCACTCGCCGTCGCTCAGCGGCGTGATCTTGAGGCTCACGGTGTAGGGCGTCGAGCGCGATCCTTGAACTTTGGCTTTGACGCGCCCGACAGCCAGATCTATGCTCACTACCTGGCCCTGGCGCGCGTAGGTTTTGCCGCGCTGCAAGCGGCTGCCGTAGCCAAACGTTTCGAGCACGCCGATCCAGCGCTTGGCCCACCACGAGCTGCCGAACGCTCCCTTACGACTTTTGGCCTTGATCCCATCTACAACCGGGATCGGCTGCGACGGCTCGTAGAGCCAGAAGTCGTCGTATGCTTCGTACTCATCTTCGTCGTACTCGTCGTACTCGTCCTCGTCTTCAAATTCGTCGTCGTACTGCTCATAGTACGGGCGTCGTCGTGGCATCTAAACCTCCACCACATCGGCGCGGCGCAGCGTCACCAGATCGCGCAGCTGCTCGGTGCTCAGCTCGGTCAGCCAGCTCTCGCCTGCGCTCAGCACGCTCTCGGCCAGCGCGCGCTTGCCCTGGATCATCTCGTCGATATGATCTTCCAGCGTGCCGCCGCAGATCAGCTTATGCACCTGCACGTTGCGCGTCTGCCCGATGCGAAACGCGCGGTCGGTCGCCTGGTTCTCGACGGCCGGATTCCACCAGCGATCGAAGTGGAAGACGTGATTGGCGGCGGTCAGATTCAGGCCGGTGCCGCCCGCCTTGAGCGACAGGATGAACACGCGCGGGCCTTTGGGAGCCTGGAAGCGGCGCACCATGCCGTCGCGCTCTTTGACCGGCGTGCCGCCATGCAGAAAAAGCAGATCGTCGAAAAAGGTCTCGCCCAGGTAGCGCTGAAGCATGCCGCCCATCTCGGCAAACTGCGTGAAGATCAGCGCCCGATCGCCGGCCGCGTAGACTTCTTCCAGCATCTCGGTCAATCGCGCCAGCTTGCCGGATCGCGCCGGCACTGCGCTGCCGTCCTTGAGAAAATGCGCCGGATGATTGCAGACCTGTTTGAGATGCGTTAGCATCGCCAGCACCTGGCCGCGCCGCTGCATCTGGTTGTCGTCCTCCTCGGCCTGGCTGATCTCGCGCAGCGCCTTCTGCACGACGGCCTCGTAGAGCGTGGCCTGCTCGGGCGTGAGCGGACAGTACACGTTCATCTCCAGCTTCTCGGGCAGATCCGCGATGATCGTGGGATCGGTCTTGAGCCGCCGCAGGATGAACGGCGCGGTCAGCCGCCGCAGCCGCCCGGTCGCAGCTGGATCGGCGGTGCGCTCGATCGGGCGGGCGAAGTCGCGACGAAAGGCGGCCTCGCTGCCCAGGAAGCCGGGATTGAGAAAGCTGAGGATGCTCCACAGCTCGGTCAGGCGATTCTCGACGGGCGTTCCGGTCAGGGCAACGCGGTGCCGCGCTCCCAGCGATCGCGCCGCCTGCGCCTGCTTGGTCGCGGCGTTCTTGATGTTCTGCGCCTCGTCCAGCACCAGCGTGTCCCAGCTCACGCTCGCCAGCGTCGGTCGATCGCGGGCCAGCAGCGGGAAGCTCGACAGTACAACGTTATGTCTGGTCGCAGCCTCAGTGAACTCCTCGCCCTGCCGGCGATCGCCGCCCTGGTGGATCATGACCCGCAGCTCAGGCGCAAAGCGGTTGATCTCGCGCTGCCAGTTGCCGATCACCGAGGTCGGGCAGACGATCAGCGACGGCGCGCTCACGTCCAGCTTTTCACGCTCGTGCAGCAGCAGCGCGATCGTCTGGGCGGTCTTGCCCAGGCCCATGTCGTCGGCCAAACACGCGCCCAGGCCGAAGCGGCGCAGAAAGGCCATCCAGGCAAAGCCGCGCTCCTGATACGGCCGCAGCGTACCGTTGAAGCCGGCGGGCACCGGCTGCGGCTCCAGAGTCTGGCGCTCGGTCAGCGTGTCGAGCAGATCGCGCAGCCAGCCGTCGGCGTCCAGGCCCGCAAACTCGACGCCGCCCGGTCGTAGGTTCAGACCATCGCCGAGACCCAGGTGCAGCGCGTCGAGCAAGGAGACCGTTTCGCCGCCGCGCTCAAACAGCTTCAGCACCTGCTCGATCCGCTCAGGATCAAGTGTGATCCACTGGCCGCGCACCTGCACCAGCGGCAGCTTCAGCTCTACCAGCCGCTCGAACTCGTCACGATCCACGGGCTCGTCGCCGATCGTCAGCTCCCAGTTGAAGCTGACCAGCCGCTCAAAGCTGAGTAGCCCCTTCTCGTTGGCCTTGGTGGTGGACGATCCCGAGGCTTTGGCTTTGGCCTTGATGCGTCCGCCCTGCCACCAGGCCGGAATCAGCACGCCGAATCCGCTCTGCTCAAGCAGCGGCACGGCCTCTTTGAGAAAGGTGAAAGCTTCGAGCGTCGTCAGCAGCGCGGCCTCGGGCGCAGCCTGCCGCAGGCTCACACCGATCGGCGGAAAGACACGCGCCGCGTAGCCCAATCCGGTGAGCAAGCGCTCCTGCGGCTGGTCGAAGCGCCGCTCAAGGTAGGTGTATGTCTGGCCCTGCTCGCGCCAGATGCTGGCCGCCGGCACCAGCAGGCTCGGATCGTCGGTGGCCTGGAGCAGGTAGGTCAGCTGCCAGGGATCGCTCTGATCTTCGGGCGGCTCAAGCCGAAAAGTGATACGAAAATGCTCATCGCCTGCGACGTTGCCCTGGCCGGCCCAGGACTGCCAGCTTTTGAAAAGATCGTCGGCGGCCGGACCCGAGAGCTTGAGCATCGGATCAGCGCCGAGCAGCGCCCGCAGCCAGATGCCGCCCGGCGTCGATCCTGTTAGCCTGGACTCGAATCGCAGCGATCGGATCGTCGCGTCGATCGCGGTGTGCAGGAAATCGTCGAGCAGCGCACGCGGCGCGGGAGCCTGGGCCGGATCGTCGGCGGCTGCGCGGCACAGCGGCGGTAGGCTGCGGGCCAGCACCACGAGCTGGTGCGCGGCCTCGGGATCGAGACGCGGCAGCCACTGCGCCCTGAGCTGAAAGCCTTCGCGCACGAGGCCGGGCAATACTTGCTGGCGGGCAACCAGGCGCAGCGCGATCAGCGTGGCCAGATGCCAGGCTTGAAGATCCGCTCCGAAGCCCTGGGCGTCATTGAGCCTCAGCAGCAGATCCAGCGCCGCGTCGATCGGCAGGAGCAGGCCCGCGACCTGCCACGGCGCCAGCGTAACCTCATCGGCTTGCGGCGGCGATGCTCCCAGCTCCAGCAGCTCCGGCGACGGCAGCGGCGCGCTGCTGGCCGAGGGTAGCCAGAGCGTCAGCGTGTGCGTTACCGCGTCGGTGTCGTGCGTCAGCAGCGGCGCGAGCTTCTCCGCGACCTGCTCGGCGGCAAGCTGGAATGGATGGCGCGGCAGCTTAGGCTGACGACCTTTCCGCGACGCCACCTCGATCGTCTCGCCCCACACGAACAGGCTGCGCGAGCCCGGTAGCCAGGTTCCATGCACTACACTATCACTCATACAATCAATCCATCTCATGCTGCTCAACGCCAATCACACATACCACAGGCTGGACTGGATCGTCAAATCGGGGAGGCCCGGAATAACCCCAACCCCTCGCCTGTCGCAACGGGAGAGGGGTGATGCGAAGCATCGGGGTGAGGGCCGCGCGCTTGCTCTTTTCCCAAATCTATGCTGAAATCAACCAGCTATTTCCAAGTTAGCCACTTCCATCGACGGCCTAGCCTGGCAAGCAACCTGCTACCTCCCACACAAGCAGCGTGATCTTTGCAGATGGAGTGTGGCATGGCGGACGTGTTTCACTGGTGGCAGCGCGGGATCATCTACCAGATCTACCCGCGCTCGTTCATGGACAGCAACGGCGACGGCATCGGCGATCTGGCGGGCATTAGCCGGCGACTCGCGTATCTTGAAGATCTCGGCGTAGACGCGATCTGGATCTCGCCGATCTTTCCCTCGCCGATGGTCGACTTCGGCTACGATGTTTCCGACTACATCGGCATCGATCCGATCTTCGGCACGCTCGACGATTTCAACGCGCTGGTGACGGCGTCGCATCGCCACGGCCTGAAGGTGCTGCTGGATTTCGTGCCCAACCACAGCTCGGATCAGCACCCGTGGTTCATCGAGTCGCGCTCGTCGCGGGACAACCCGAAGCGCGACTGGTACGTCTGGCGCGATCCGGCTCCCGATGGCGGGCCGCCCACCAACTGGGTCAGCGAGTTTGGCGGCCCGGCCTGGACGCTGGACGAGACCAACGGCCAGTACTACTATCACGCCTATCTCAAAGAGCAGCCCGACGTTAACTGGCGCAATCCCGAGGTCCGCGCGGCCATGTACGACGCGATGCGCTTCTGGCTCGATCGCGGCGTGGACGGCTTTCGTATCGATGCGCTGCGCCAGCTCGTGAAGGACGAGCAGTTCCGCCACAATCCGCCCAACCCCGGCTACGATCCCGCGCTCCACGGGCCGAATCGCGCGGTCATGCCGATCTACACCACGGATCTGCCCGAGCTGATGCAGATCATTGCCGAGATGCGCCACGTCGCCGACGACTATCCTGATCGCGTGCTGATCGGCGAGCTGTACCTGCCGATCGAGCGGCTGATGGCCTACTACGGCGCCGAGGGACGCGGCCTGCATCTGCCGTTCAACTTCCATCTGATCCTGACGCCCTGGCAGGCACAGGCGATCGCGGATCTGATCGGGCGCTACGAGGCCGCGCTGCCTGCGGGTGGCTGGCCCAACTGGGTGCTCGGCAACCACGATCAGCACCGGCTGGCGACTCGCATCGGCCCGGCCCAGGCGCGCGTCGCGGCGATGCTGCTGCTCACCCTGCGCGGAACGCCCACGCTCTACTACGGCGACGAGATCGGCATGAGCGATGTCGAGATTCCGCCGGATCAGGTCTATGATCCCTTCGAGAAGAACGTTCCGGGCATGGGCCTGGGCCGCGATCCCGAGCGCACGCCGATGCAGTGGGACGCCAGCGCCAACGCCGGATTTACCGAGGGCACGCCCTGGCTGCCGCTCGCGCCGGACTACCAGCAGAACAACGTCGCGCGCGAGCTGGACGATCCGGCCTCGATGCTGACGCTGTACCGGCGATTGATCGAGCTGCGCCGCGCCGAGGATGCGCTGGCCGTTGGCGAGTACGCGGGCGTGCCGGCCGAGGGCGAGCTGCTGGCCTACGTGCGCAGCTACGGCGAGCGACGGCTGCTGATCGTGTTGAATCTGGGCTCGCAGCCACAAACCTTCGATCTGAGCGGCCTGGGCGGTAGTCGCGTGCGGCTCTCGACGCATCTGGATCGCGACGACGAGGCGGCCGGCGATCAGCTCAGCGTGCGGCCCGACGAAGGACTGATCGTCGAGATGGCGCAATTCTAGCGCAAAATTGAACCAAACCGCGCCGATCGGGGTGATACTACTACCACGGTGTTGGTGGCAGCTCACAGCTGCCTTGCGTTCGCGTCCGTGCCGCGTTCAGCTCAACACTGACTCCCGACACGATTCCTGTATCCCCAAATGTTAAACTCCATGCACGAGGAGGACCGCATGCGCAAATCGATGGTTGTTCTGGCAGCTCTGGCGCTCGTATTGACTCTCAGCATCCCGGCCTACGCGATCAACTACGGCGTGCCCGACGGCGATGATCATCCCTACGTCGGCATTATGGTCGCGTATGATGAGACGGGCGCTCCGCTGTGGCGCTGTAGCGGCTCGGTGATCACGCCAACCGTATTCTTAACGGCGGGTCACTGCGTCTATGGCGCGGCCAGCGCCCAGGTCTGGTTCGAATCCACACGCGACGAGCTGGTCGCGGCGGGCTATCCCCTGGCAGGCGGCACGACCGGAACGCCGATTCCGCATCCCGAGTACGACGACTTCGCCAGCTTCCCGATCACGCATGACGTGGGCGTGATTCTGCTGGACGAGCCGGTCACGGTCGAGCGCTACGCCGAGCTGCCGGAAGAGAATTTCCTCGACGGCCTCGCGACGCAGCGCGGGCTTCAGGATGTGACCTTCACCACGGTCGGCTACGGCCTGCAAAGCGTCAGGCCACGGCCTGAGTCCGTAGTCACGCGCTACCAGGCCACGTCGTCGCTGATCAACCTGCGCAGCCACCTGACCGACGGCCATAACCTGATGACCACCAACAATCCCGGCAACGGTCGCGGCGGCAACTGCTCCGGCGACTCGGGCGGCCCGATCCTGTACTCCGACAGCGATCTGGTCGTCGCCGTCAACTCGTTTGGCATGGCTCCCAACTGCAAGGGCAACGACTACGCCTATCGCGTGGACATCGAAGACACGCGCGAATTCCTGGCGGCGTACGTCACGCTGCCCTAGCATCAAAACCTGTTCAGCCGATGCAGCGCGGACGAGAGCATGTTTCTCGTCCGCGCTGTGCTGTGTAAGATACGACGCTCGGGATGCGGTTTACGCCTATAATTGAGGTGTAGCGAGTCGTTCTTACGAAGGAGAATCCGCATGTGCTACGATGACCAGGCGCGCCCGCCGCAGCCGCCCGGCAGTGTGGGAGCCGCCCATGGTGAAGATATTGTACTGACGGCGCAGGATGGAGCGCAATTCTCGGCATACGCTGCCAGGCCGGCGCAGCCAGGCTCGGCCGCCGTGCTGATCTATCCCGATGTTCGCGGGCTGCACCAGTTCTACAAAGAGCTGGCGCTGCGCTTTGCCGAGATCGGCATTCCGGCCGTCGCGATCGATTACTTCGGGCGAACAGCCGGGCTCACATCGCGCGACGAGAGCTTTGATTTCTGGCCGCATGTTGAACAGGTTGAATTCGACTCGTTCATGCAGGATGTGCAGGCCGCGCTGGGCTTTATCCGCGAGTCGTACGGGGAAAGCACGCCGGTCTTTGTCGTGGGCTTCTGCATGGGCGGAACGCTGACGCTGCTAACGGGCACCAGGCGCGATCTCGGCTTCACGGGTTTGATTCCGTTCTACTCGGGGCTAAGCCGCAACGTGGACGGCCAGGGCACGGCGCTGGATCGTGCGGGCGACATTGCGTATCCAGTTCTGGCGCACTTCGGCGGCGAGGATCAGGGCATTCCACAAGATCAGGTGCAGGCGCTTGACGAGCAGCTCGATTCAGCAGGCATGGAGCATGAGATCGTGGTGTATCCAGGCGCGCCGCACAGCTTCTTTGATCGACGGGCCGAGCAGTTCGCGAAGGAGTCGGCCGAGGCCTGGCAGCGCTCACTGGACTTCATCAAGGCGCACTCAACGCCGAGCAGCTAGCTTCTGCTCTCTCAGCATATACACAAACCGCTTGCGTGACTCCCGTAGGGCAGCGGAGTCGATCGCAAGCGGTTTTTTGCTACTCGATGGCGGCGTGGCGATCGCGTAGCTCTGCTAAGCCGGAGCAAGAGCCGTATCGCCCGGCTCTCTCCACTTAATCCACAAGGGCCTCGATTTTTCCCGAGACCCTTGGGCTGATTGTGACTACCGTTGTGCTATTACTTCAGCTTGAAGTTCGCTTGAAGTACCGAGCCGTCTTGCGTTTTCATTGTGAATAGGTAGCAAGCGCCAGCGGTGGACGGTGTCTTCCAATTGTAGATGAATTGGTCGCCAGTCGTGTCGAACCGGAGGCCAGCTGTGCTCGTGGTTGTTTCCTCAATCGCATCTTCCGACGCAGTCAGCGTGCTGCACGCGATTGCCTTATACGTTGTGGAGGCGATTGACGCAACATCTTTGGCCTCGACGCTGCCCTTGAACACTTCCCACTTCATAGGAACCGTTGAGCCTGCCTTGACGGTGTTCACCACGCCGCTCATATCAACTGGCTGATAGAAGCCCTTGAATGTCCAGGCGCTGATCGTGAGCGTACCGGTTGTGCTGCCCTCGTAATTCTGCTCATTGACCGTCGCCGTTACCCTGTAGGTACCAACTGCCGCTGGTGCCGTCGCCGAGTTGTAGCTCGTGTTGGAGTAGTTGAACGTAACGTTCAGTCCTGCCGGGCTAGTCGTCGCTGTAGCTGCCTTTGCTGTACCGTCCCAAACGTGGGTCAAGTTGCCGAGGGTAAGCGCCGCCTGCGCCTTGTTGATCTCGATGTTGACCGAGCCGCTGGTGCTGTTGTAGTTACCGTCGCTGCTGGTGGCGTTGAATGTCCAGCTGGCGGTGCCGCCAGGGGCGTTCGTGAAACTTGCGCCTAAGTTCAACAGGCTGCTCAAATCCTCGTTATTGACGCCCTTTGCTGAGCCGGTAGCTCCGTGAGCGCTGCCATCATAGACCCCGCTGTAGCCATTGACGGTGATCGTGGCGTTCGCCTTGTTGACCGTCAGCTGCACAGTCTTGGACGCAGGATTGTAGTTGTCGGTCCCGGCTGCATCTACCCGCAGCGTATGCGTGCCTGCGTTGAGCATATTGCCAATGTTGTGGCTGTACGTTAGCGCACCGTCGCCGGTTGTCAGGCTGGCGTTCAGCTGCACAGTGCTCAGCGTCGTGCCGTACGTGATCGCCGCCGGAGTGTTCCAGCTAATCACCTGATTGGCTTTGTTGACAACGATCTGCACCTGCTCTGTCGCCGTGTTGTAGTTGTTGGCATCGCTCGGCGTGAAGGTCACACTCAGGGTATGCGTGCCCGCGCTGAGCACTGTATTCGCCGCCACGCTGTACTCGAAGCCACCAGGGACATTTGCGGAAGCATTCAGCTGTGCAGCGTTCAGCGCCGTGCCGTACGTGATCGCCGCCGGCGTGTTCCAGGTGATGACCGGATTCGCCTTGTTGACGGTGATCTGCCGCTCCGCGTAGGCCGCGTTATAGTTGGTTGTCTGAGCCGCATCGGCACGTAGCGTGCGCGTCCCTGCATCCAGGAACGTACCAGCGGCCGGGCTATAGCTCAGCTCACCGTCGCCGGTCGTCAGGCTGGCGTTCAGCTGCGCAGCGCTCAGCGCCGTGCCGTACGTGATCGCCGCCGGGTTGCTCCACTCGATGACCTGCTCTGCCCGGTTGATCTCGATGCTCGTGGAGCTGGATGCAGCCGCGTAGTTGTTGTTGCCCGCAAACGAGCCGACGACCGTGTAGCTGCCTGCATTGACCGGCGCATCCGCTGAGCCATTATAGGTAAAGCTTGGCGTACCCAGATTCTCGTTACCAACACCCACCACCGAGCCGCTGGCCGCATGCTCCGCACCATCGTAGGTGTAGGTTCCACCCGTCACATTGACCGTCGGCGTTGCCTTGCCCACCGTCAGCCCGGAGCTACTGAGTGCTTCACTGTCGCCAAACCCAGGGCCTGCGGTGAAAACCGCCTTGACGCTGTAGGCCGTCGCGCTGGCGTTCAGCCCGTGGACGTGATTGTTTACAGTTGCTCTACCTGTCGTCGGGTCGTACGTAGCAGCTACGGCCGTGCTGCTGCCATTGATGTAGAAGTTCACGCTGCCGGCCGCGCCCGTGGGGCTGACCATCGCCAACAGGTCGGTGGTGCCGCCATACGTCGAGTTCGAGGCCGTGACGCTGCTGAAGCTCGTGCTGACCTGGCAGTTGACGACGTTCCAGTTCACCGTTAGCGTTGTGGAACGAGTAAGCGGCGCGTTATCGCTGCCAGTGCCAGTTGCAATGTACTCAATCGTGGCGCTTTTTGGGCCGCATGTCGCGCCTGCCGCGCTCACAGTAATGCTCGCAAACGCCGTGTCACCAGTCATGGTATTGTTGCTGGCGCTCGACCAGTTCGATGGGATAACGATTCCACTGTCGCTAAAGATTGTAGCAACGTTGGTAGTGATCGGTACACTAGCACTTACAGTGACCGGGGAACCAATCTTGAAAACATTAGAAGCGTTGTAATTACCATTCCGCTGAATGGCTAACAGGGCCGTGCCAACTTTGGCTGTGCCAACGTTAATGTTGCCGAGATTCAGCGCGTTCCCTGCAACTGGCGCCAAGCCATCGCCGTCGACGACCAGGTTATCCGCAAATGCCGCCCATGGTGCCGCCAGCGACAGAGCGAGGGCCAGCGCCGTCATGTTGAAAAGCTTGTTTCGACTCTTGTGGTTCATGGAGGAACCTTCCTTTAGATAGAAGATACATAAATCCATTCGTTCTTCCATCGGAGGTCGGGTTCATGATTAGCTCGCCAGTCCCTACATGACCATGTAACGGGAAACTGGGTCATCGCTTCCTCCAATGTCCTGTATTTTTACGCAGCTACTTGTACCTGAATTACAAGTAATGTTAGGTCGGCACGCTCTCGTCAGTGCCGGAACATCTCCTTAGAATGATTCGCTATTTACTTTGTCATGTGCTGGTCGGTGAAGCAGTGATCGTTTCTATCTGCTCTGAAGGATACCGTTTTGGTGCTTAATCAACATCGGAGTAAGCGCCAGCGTAAGGAGGGCGGATGCGCCAATCTTTTGCACAGTCTACGTGGCTGATCCGCCTACAAGTCACGGCACAAAAGTGCCATGCTTCTCATGTAGTGAGGAATCCGGGCGCTTGCATCCAGCTAAGACGCTGTGCTACGCTGTGGACATCTGCCGTACTTCGCCAAAGATCATCAAGAGGGAACGCATGACCGTTGATGCCAGCGAGGCCGCACGACTGAGCGAGGATCGAAAATATGTCTGGGATTATTTTCAGCTCCACTCGTCGCAGCGCATCGCCTCGTTCAACTTCTACATCACGCTGGCGACCGCAATTCTGGCGGCGCTCGGAGCGATCCTCCAGCAAGGCGCGAATCTGCTTGGCGTCGCCGCCGTCCTGGGCGTGGTGCTCGTGCTCTTTTCGTTTGTGTTCTGGAAGATGGATCAGCGCAACACCGGGCTGATTAAGAACGCCGAGGCCGCGCTCAAATATTTTGAGGAGCAAACCGCCGACAGCTCATCGCCGACAATTCCGATCATCAACTTATTTCAGCGCGATGAACACCTCGTACATGAGCGCAGGTCGCGGCCGTCGATCTTCTTCTGGCGCAATCATTTCAGCTACACCGATTGCTTCAACCTGGTTTTCTTCACCTTTGGTCTGCTTGGCGCTCTTGGGGCCGTCCTTGCGATCGCCAGACTCTTTTAGGGCTGGCGGTCTGAGCCGGATTGCATGGCCGCTCAAGCCCGCAGTCACAGCTATCGTTCGCACCATACTGAGGCCAGCGCGGCGCATTGACACGACTCCAGGCCCGTGCTATACTCCCGCCTCAAATGAACACGCAACCGCACAATCTAGTCAGCACGCCCCGTCGTCGCCGTACGAAGCCGGACCAAACGTCTGGTTAGGTGCGCTTGCGTTGGATCAGTAATGTGAGCAGCTCTGCCAGACGGCAGGGCTGTTTTTTTATGCTCAATGACGAGTCTAAGCAGTGTTGCGCAGCAAACCTCTGCTGAGGAGCAGCGATTATGGCAACATCGGGCATCAAAAAGGTAGTGCTCGCCTACTCTGGCGGGCTGGACACGTCGGTGATCGTTCCGTGGCTCCGCGAAAATTACGGCTGCGAGGTCGTGTGCTACTGCTCGGATCTCGGGCAAGAAGAAGAGCTGGGCGGGCTGGAAGCCAAGGGCATTCAGAGCGGCGCGTCGAAGGTCATCATCGAGGACCTGCGCGAAGAGTTTATTCGTGACTATATTCTGCCTACCGTGCAGGCGGGCGCGGTCTATGAGCGCAAATATCTGCTGGGCACCTCCATGGCGCGCCCGCTGATCGCCAAGCGCCAGGTCGAGATCGCTGAGGCCGAGGGCGCGGATGCTGTGGCGCACGGCTGCACCGGCAAAGGCAACGATCAGGTGCGCTTCGAGCTGACCTACATGGCGCTCAATCCCCGGCTCAAAGTGATCGCTCCGTGGCGCGAGTGGGACATTCGCTCCCGCGAGGACGCGATCCGCTACGCTAGCGAGCATAACATCCCCATCGCCCAGACCGAGAAGAAAATCTACAGCCGCGACCGCAACATCTGGCACATCTCCCATGAGGGCGGCGTCCTCGAAGATCCCTGGAATGAGCCCGAAGAAGATATGTTTACGCTGAGCGTCTCGCCCGAGGCTGCGCCAAACGAGCCCGAATACGTCGTGCTGAGCTTTGAGCGCGGCGTGCCGGTCGCGGTCAACGGCGAGCGGCTGGGATTGATCGATCTGCTGTGTACGCTCAACACGCTGGGCGGCAAGCACGGCATCGGCCGCATCGATCTGGTCGAGAACCGGCTGGTGGGTATGAAATCCCACGGCGTCTACGAGACGCCCGGCGGCACGGTCCTGCAAACGGCGCACCGTGAGCTTGAGCTGCTGACGCTCGACCGTGAGACGCTGCACTACAAAGATCGTGTGGCGCTGGAGTACGCCGACCTGGTCTACAATGGCCGCTGGTTCACGCCGCTCAAGCAACATCTGGATCGCTTTGTGCTATCGACACAGGAAAACGTGACCGGCGATGTGCGGCTGAAGCTCTTCAAGGGCCAGGCGATCGTGGTCGGACGACGCTCGCCGGTTTCGCTGTATCGTGAGGACTTTGCCACGTTCGGCAAGGAAGACGTGTATGATCAGCGCGATGCCGAGGGCTTCATCCATCTGTATGGTCTGCCGCTCAAAGTCGAGGCGCTGGTTAACGAGGGCGGCACCAATCGCTATCGCGCGCCCGATTTCAGCCAATTCAAGCGGGACTAGCCATGCAAACGAATCAAGAGCCGAGCAACGAGCCGATCACATGCGTGCCAGGCTTTCGCGCTGTGGGCGTTGAGGCAGGCATCAAGAAGCACGGCGGGCTGGATCTGGCGCTAATCGCGTCGGAGCAGCCCTGCGCGGCGGCGGCCGTCTTTACCACCAATCAGATCCAGGCCGCGCCGGTGCTCTTTGATCGCTCGGTGCTGGAGCGCAACGCCGCCGGAGTGCGCGCGGTAGTGATCAACAGCGGCTGCGCTAACGCCGTGACCGGCGAGCAAGGCATGCGCAATGCCCAGGCGACAGCGCAGGCCGTGATCGAGGCGCTCGATCTGCCGTGTGATACCGTGCTGGTCATGTCGACGGGCGTGATCGGCGAGCAGCTGCCGATGAAAAAGCTGCTGAGCGGCGTTTTTTCCGCTGCCAAACAGCTGGCGCCAGGCGCCGAGGCCGGACGCGCCGCCGCTCGTGCGATCATGACGACCGACACGCGGCCCAAGGAGATTACCCTGCGCACCACGCTCGACGGCGTGCCGATCACGATCGGCGGCGTCTGCAAGGGTGCGGGCATGATTCATCCCAACATGGCGACGCTGCTGGCCGTGGTCTGCACCGACGCCGCGATCGATCCGCCGACGCTCAGCGCGGCGCTGCGCTACGCCGTCGAGCGCTCGTTCAACTGCATGTCGATCGACGGCGATACCAGCACCAACGATACGCTACTGGCGCTGGCGAACGGTCAGGCCGGCAACGCGCCGCTCGACAGCACGGACTCGCCCGGCTTTTGCGCGTTTCAGGAGGCGCTGACAACAGTCTGCGTGGAGCTGGCGAAGCTCGTCGCGCGTGACGGCGAGGGCGCTACCAAGTTCGTGACGATCGATGTGACCGGCGCGCGCAGCTTCGAGGAGGCGCGCCAGATCGGCCGCACGATCGCGACGTCGAGTCTTGTCAAAACCGCGATCTACGGCATCGATGCCAACTGGGGCCGCGTGCTGGCCGCCGTTGGCCGCAGCGGCGTGCCGGTCGATCCCGGCAAGCTCACGCTCTCCTTCGGCGGCGTCCAGCTGGTGGCCGAGGGCGCACCCGTGAGCTACGCCGAGGCCGACGCGCACGCCGCGCTCAACGGCGCCGAGGTGCAGATCACGGTTGGCCTGGGCCTCGGCGATGCGTCGGCGACGGTCTGGACGTGCGACTTCTCGCATGAGTACGTGTCGATCAATGCCGAGTACAGAACCTAGAACCTAGAACTTAGAACCTAAAGCAGCTCAGTTCTAGGTTCTGGGTTCTTGGTTCTTGGTTCTTTTGAAGGGGCAACCATGAAACTGTGGGGCGGACGCTTTGAGGGCCAGACCAGCGAGCTGATGGAGCAGTTCAACGCCTCGATCGGCTTTGACTGGCGTTTGTACGAGGCCGACATCGAAGGATCGGTCGCGTATGCCGAGGCGCTGGCCGACGCCGGGCTGATCACCAACGACGAGCGCGATCAGCTTCAGCGTGGCCTGGGCCAGGTGTTGGAAGAGTTCGGCAATGGCCAGTTCGAGCTGCGCCTGTCCGACGAAGACATTCACACCGCAGTCGAGCGGCGGCTACACGAGCTGATCGGGCCGGTCGCAGGCAAGCTCCACACGGGCCGCTCCCGCAACGATCAGGTCGCCACGGATCTGCGCATCTACGCCCGCATGGCGATCAAGCGCATCGACGAGTCGCTGTGCGAGGTGCAGCGGGCGCTGCTGGCGCAGGCCGAGGCGCACCAGCAGGCCCTGATGCCGGGCTACACGCATCTTCAGCGCGCGCAGCCGGTAACTGTCGCGCACTGGCTGCTCTCGCACTTCTGGCCGCTCCAGCGCGATCGCCAGCGACTCCAGGATTGCCGCACCCGGATCAACGTCCTGCCGCTCGGCGCGGGCGCGCTGGGCGGTAACGCCTTTGGCATCGATCAAGAGTCGCTGGCGCAGGTGCTGGGCTTCGACAGCGTGGAGCTTAACAGCATGGATGCTGTCGGCGATCGCGATTTCGTGGCCGAGCTGCTCTTCGCGGGCGCGCTGATCGGCACGCATCTGTCGCGGCTGGCCGAAGATCTGATCATCTACAGCTCGGCCGAGTTTGGCTTTGTCACGCTCGCCGACGCCTACTCGACCGGCTCGTCGCTGATGCCGCAGAAGAAAAACCCCGACTCGCTTGAGCTGACACGCGGCAAGAGCGGGCGGCTGATCGGTAATCTGGTCGGGCTGATGACCGTGCTCAAAGGTCTGCCCTCGACCTATAACAAAGATCTTCAGGAAGACAAAGAAGGACTTTTCGACACCATCGATACGCTGCTGATGACGCTGTCGGTCGTCGCCGGCGTGATCGGCACGCTCCAGATCAACACCGAGCGTATGCGCGCCGCCCTCGACGACTCGCTGCTCGCCACCGACATCGCCAATGAGCTGGTGCGGCTGGGCGTACCCTTCCGCGAGGCGCACGGGATGGTCGGGCAGCTGGTGCGCGCGGCCGAGACGCAGCGGGTTGCCCTGCGCGAGCTGCCGATCGAGACCGTACGCGCGACACATGAAGGACTAGTCGATAGCTGGCTGCATATCTTCGATCCGGCGCGCTCCGTCGAGCAGCGCCAGAGCAGCGGCGGCACTGCTGCCCAATCGCTGGCCAAGCAGCTAGCGGCGGCACGAGGTTGTTCACAATAACATGGAAACCATTGCACTCCACATGCCGCCTCCGCGCAACGCGGGCGAGCCGATGATCCGCCGGGCTTACGTCGGCGATGTCGAACAAATGGCGGGACTGATCAATAGCTATGCGTCACAGGGGCTGATGCTGCCCAAAAGTCTGGCTCAACTCTACAACAACGTGCGCGATTTTATTGTGGTCGACGTCGACGGCGCGATCGTGGGCTGCGCGGCGCTCAAGATCACCTGGCGCGATCTGGCCGAGATCGTGTCGCTGGCGGTTGCGCCCTCGTGGCAGGGCAAGGGCCTGGGCAAGAAGCTGTGCCTGCCGCTGATCAAAGACGCGCAGGTGCTCGGCATTCCCACCGTCTTTGCGCTGACCTATCAGGTCGAGTTCTTCAAAAAGCTCGGCTTTGATATGATCGAGAAAAACGTGTTATCGCAGAAGGTCTGGCAAGATTGCCAGTTTTGCTCAAAGCAGGATTGCTGCGACGAGGTCGCGATGATCCTGCGCCTGGACTCCTGAGTTGCAGACGTTGGGCGATCGCGAGCGGCTGCGCCGGCTGCTGGCACATGTGCGCTGGATCGGCGGCTCGCCCTGCGCCGGCAAAAGCTCGATCGTCACGCTGCTGGCCGAGCGACACGGCCTTGCGGTCTACCGCTGCGACGAGCACTTCGCGGCTCACACGCAGCGCAGCGAGCCGGACGGTCAGCCGACGCTGCATATGCTCAGCGCCATGAGCTGGAACGAGATCTGGATGCAGCCGGTCGTGACACAGGTCGAGAATCAATTCCGGCTGTACCACGAAGAGTGGAGCATGATCGTCGAGGATCTGCTCGCGCTGCCGCGATCGAGGCCACTGCTGGCCGAAGGCAACGCGCTGCTGCCCGGCTGTGTGTCGGCGCTGCTCGCACAGCCGGATCATGCGATCTGGATTGTGCCCACCGCAGACTTTCAGCAAGCGCAGTACATCCGGCGCGGCGCGTGGGTGCAGGCGATCCTGGATCAATGCGCCGATCCCGAGGAGTCCTGGCGGCGCTGGATGGAGCGCGATCGGCGCTTTGCAAAGGGGATTGCGCAAGCTGCCGCCGAGCGTGGGCTATCGGTGCTGGTCACCGACGGCAGCCGATCGATTGAGGATGGTGCGGCGCTGGTCGAGGCACAGCTACACATCGGCGTGCGCACACCATCAGGATTTGTGTAGCGCCCAGCCTGAGGCTGCGAGCTATTTGGAGGATACAATGCGCGTTGGTATTTACGGCGCGACCGGATACACAGGCTTTGAGCTGATTCGCTGGCTGCGCCGCCATCCCGAGGCCGAGATCGTCTTTGCGACGTCACGAACCTACGCGGGCAAGCAATTATCTGAAGCTTTCCCCACGACGGACGATCTACGGCTGGTCGATACAGCGGAGGCCGATCCGGCCGGCTGCGATGTTGTGTTTCTCTGCCTGCCCCACGGCCCCACGACGATCGAGACCGCCAAAGAGGTGCTGGCGGCGGGCGCGCGTGTGATCGATCTCAGCAACGATTTTCGGCTGCGCGATCCGCAGATCTATAACCAGTGGTTCAAGCACGCGCACACGGCGCCCGAGCTGCTGAGCGAGGCGGTGTACGGCCTGCCCGAAGTGTATCGCGAGCAGATCGCGACGGCGCGGCTGGTGGCCAATCCCGGCTGCTATCCGACCAGCGTGCTGCTGGCGCTGCTGCCGCTGGCGCAGGCCGGGCTGCTCGACGGCCAGGTGATCGTCGATGCCAAGTCGGGCGTGAGCGGCGCCGGCCGTTCGCTGTCGCTCAAGACGCATTTCGTGGAGACCAGCGAGAACTTCGCGCCCTACAACATCGGCCACAGCCACCGGCATATCGCCGAGATGGAGCAGGAGCTGGCGGCGGCGGGCGCTCCCGTACATATCATTTTCTCGCCGCATCTGCTGCCGGTCAATCGTGGCATTCTGTCCACGATCTATGTGCGCCTTCCGCAGGATCTTGCCGCCGACCAGGTGCGCGCGCTCTACGCCGAGCGCTACGCAGCCGAGCCCTTTGTGCATGTGCTGCCGCCGGGCCAGGTGCCGACGCTGAGCCACACCACGCATACCAATCGCTGCGTGCTCGGCCTGCATCAGGTAGACGATCGCGGCAACTGGATCATTACGTCGAGCGAAGACAATCTGGTCAAAGGCGCGTCGGGACAGGCGCTGCAAAACATGAATATTATGTTTGGCCTGCCCGAGACGACGGGCCTGGTCTAGAGGTGCGGCCTCGTGGGGATGGCATAGATGTATGTACTAAAAATTGGCGGCAACGAGATCGATCAGCCGACGTTTCTTGACGAGCTGACCGGCGCAGTCGCCGCGATCGCCGGACCCGGCGTGATTGTACACGGCGGCGGCAAAGAGACCGGCGCGGCGCTCACGCTGCACGGCGTCGAGTTCGAGTTCGTGG
Organism: Herpetosiphonaceae bacterium; assembly: GCA_036401895.1. Classification (GTDB taxonomy): domain Bacteria; phylum Chloroflexota; class Chloroflexia; order Chloroflexales; family Kallotenuaceae; genus LB3-1. The sequence goes on from DASWTW010000012.1 coordinate 20,440, forward strand.
ACGGTATGCGCGCGACCAGCCCGGAGGCGATGACGGTTGTCGAGCAGGTGATGAGCGGCACGATCAACAAACGGCTCGTCGCGCAGCTCAACGCGGCCGGCATCCAGGCGATCGGGCTGAGCGGCGTCGATCTGCGGCTGGTCCAGGCACGACCGCTGCGGCCCAACGGTCGCGATCTTGGCCGCGTAGGCGAGATCGTGCATGTGCGCACCGAGGTGCTGCACGCGCTGATCGGGCAGGGCTGGCTGCCGGTGCTCTCGCCGGTCTCGGTAGAGCAGAGCGACCACAGGCCGATCAATGTCAACGCCGACCATGTAGCGCTGGCTGTCGCCTCCGCGCTGGTCGCCGACGAGCTGATCTTTGTCTCGAATGTTCCCGGCGTGCTGATCGACGGCGAGGTCATGCCGCAGATGACACCCGCCGACGTGGCCGCGCACATCGCCAACGGCACGATCAGCGGCGGCATGGTGCCCAAAGTGCGCTCAGCCGTAGATGCGCTCACCGCCGTTCCCGCTGTGCGCATCACCAATCTCGCCGGCTTGCAGGCCGGCAGCGGTACGCAGATACGGAGAGTCTAACGAAAGAACCTAGAACCAAGAACCTAGGTTAGAACAAAGAACAAAGAACAAAGAGCAACAGAACCAAGGAACAAACGAACTAAGGAACAAAGCAAGTACCTTCATTCCCCCCGCCTATCGCACAGGAACGGGCACGGGCACCCGTGACGATGGGAGAGGGGGCAGGGGGTGAGAGCCAGGCCAAGAACCAAACAAACGGAACAAAGAACCGGTGCCCTCTGGGTGTAGAGGTCTGCCGAGGTTCGGGGCACAGGCCGGAGTAAGAGCCAGTTAGGTTCTAGCTTCGCCCAGAGGGCACCCGGTTCTAGGTTCTTTCATTCAATGAGGAACCCAATGACCACACAACAGCTAATCGCCGATGCCGAGCGCTATTTCGTCAACGTGTATAGTCGTCCGTCGTTTGTGCTGGATCACGGCCAGGGCGTTGAGGTCTGGGATACCGAGGGCCGCCGCTACCTGGATTTTGTCGCGGGCGTGGCCGTAAACGCGCTTGGTCACGCCGACCCGACGACGGTTGCGGCGCTTCAGGAACAGGCGCACAGGCTGATCCACGTCTCCAATCTCTACTGGAGCGAGCCCGCGATCGAGCTGGCGCGTATGCTGACCGCGTCGTGCTTTGCCGACAAGGTATTCTTCTGCAACTCGGGCACCGAGGCCGTCGAGGGCGCGCTCAAGTTTGCGCGCAAGGTTGGCCGCGAGCGTCACGGCAGCGGCAAGACTGGGATCGTCGCGTTTGAGCACGGCTTTCATGGCCGCACCACCGGCGCGCTGGCGATGACGCACAAAGCCGCCTATCGCGAGCCGTTCGAGCCGCTGCTACCGGGCGTGCGCTTCGCGCCCTTCAACGATCTCCAAGCCACAGCAGAAGTGGTGGACGATTCCGTATGCGCGGTGATCGTCGAGCCAATCCAGGGCGAGGGCGGCATCACGCCCGCCAGCGACGAGTTTTTGCGCGGCCTGCGCGAGCTATGCGATCGGCACAATGCGCTGCTGATCTTCGACGAGATCCAATGCGGCGGCGGGCGTTCCGGCAACGTGTGGGCGCACCAGGATAGCGGCATCACGCCCGACATCATGGTCTTCGCCAAGCCGCTCGGCGGTGGCCTGCCCATCGGCGCGATTTTGACGACGGATGCCGTCGCGGCGCATCTGAAGCCCGGCGATCACGGCTCGACCTTTGCAGGTAGCCCGCTTGTCTGTGCCGTCGCCACGGCCGTGTTTCGCCGGCTCACCGATCCCGAGCTGCTGGCGCACGTGCGCGAGATGGGCGCGCATCTCCATACACGCCTGCTGGAGCTACAGGCGCACGATACACGCATTGTGGATGTGCGTGGTCGTGGGCTGATGCAGGGCATCCAGATCAGCGGCAGCGCCGCCGATGTGAAGAACGCCGCGCAGGAGGATGGCCTGCTGCTGGTGCCGGCCGGCCCCGACGTGCTGCGCTTCGTGCCGCCGCTGATCGTCCAGCGCGAGCACATCGACGAGGCGATCGGGATTTTGCGACACGCGTTTGAGGTGTTAAACTAAAGGCCCTCACTCCGTCGCTTACGCGTCACCCCTCTCCTGTCTCAACGGAGGCGGAAGTCCGCCGACGTTCGGGGCAGGGGCCGGGGGTGAGGGCCTGACTACTATTGAGGTGAGATGGACGCTTTACTTGTGTTGGAAGACGGCCGCGTCTTCTGGGGCCGCTCGTTTGGCGCCGATGGCGAGACGACCGGAGAGGTGGTATTTGCCACGGGCATGACCGGCTATCAGGAGGTGCTGACCGATCCGTCGTATGCCGGCCAGATCGTTACCATGACGGCGGCACATATCGGCAATACCGGCGTGAACGAGATCGATCCCGAGGCCGAGAAGCCGTATGTGGCGGGCTTTCTGGTGCGCGCCTACTCCGACGATTATTCTTCCTGGCGCGCGCGCACCGGCCTGGCCCACTATCTGCGTGAGAACAACATCGTCGCGCTGGCCGACATCGATACACGCGCGCTGACGCGGCATATTCGCGAGAAGGGCGCGCTGCGAGCAGCGATCTCCACCGAGACCGACGACGTCGACTATCTGCTCAACCTGGCCCGCCAGGCGCCAAGCATGGAAGGGCTGGATCTCGCCAGCGGTGTCGGCACGCGCAGCGCCTACACCTGGGCTGAGGGCAGCGGCGAATGGGTCAACGGCGCGGGACTGACTACTCCTAAGTTTCATGTTGTGGCCTATGATTTCGGGCTCAAGCGCAACATCCTGCGCAAGCTGGTGGATCACGGCGCGCAGGTAACGGTGGTTCCCGCGACCACCCCCGCGTCTGAGGTATTGGATCTCCATCCTGATGGGATCTTCCTTTCCAACGGCCCCGGCGACCCGGCGACGCTCGACTACGCGGTGCAGAATATCCAGTCGCTGCTGGGCAAAAAGCCGATGTTCGGTATCTGCCTCGGCCATCAGCTGATGGGCATTGCCGTGGGCGGTACAACCTTTAAGCTGCCCTACGGCCATCACGGCTGTAATCATCCGGTCAAAGATCTTAGCTCGGGCCATGTGCAGATCACATCGCAGAATCATGGTTTCGCGGTGGATGCCGCCTCGCTGCCGGAGGATGTCGCCGTCACGCATCGCAACCTGAACGACGGCACCGTCGAGGGCCTGCGTCACACACGCTACCCCGCGTTCTCGGTCCAGTATCACCCGGAGGCAGCGCCCGGCCCGCACGACGCCGATCCGCTTTTCAACGAATTTATCCAGCTGATGCAGCGAGAGCAGGAGCGCTAAGATCCGGCGCTTCTGTTGGCACGCCTGTTGTTCGATCTAGCCTAGCTCAAGCCGGCACACGAAAGGTTTCGACGATGCAGCCACAACTTCCGCCATCCTGGCAGCCGCTTCTGGCCGACGAGTTCGACAAGCCATACTTTCAACGTCTGCGCGAGTTCGTCGATCGGGAGCGGCAAGAGCACACGGTCTTTCCGCCGGAGTCCGAGGTTTTTTCTGCCTTTCAGCTCACGCCCTACGAAGATGTCAACGTGCTGCTGCTGGGCCAGGACCCATACCACAACGAGAATCAGGCGCACGGGCTGTGCTTCTCTGTGCGGCCCGGCATCAAGCCGCCGCCGTCGCTCAAGAACATCTTCAAGGAGCTGCGCGACGATCTGGGCTGTAAGATTCCCAACAACGGCTACCTTGTGCCATGGGCCAGGCAGGGCATGCTGATGCTCAACGCGGTGCTGACGGTCCGCGCGCACGAGTCCAACTCGCACAAGAATCAAGGCTGGGAAACCTTCACCGATACGGTGATTCGCACCGTCAACGCGAAGCAAGACGCCGTCATCTTTGTGCTGTGGGGCAGCTACGCGCAGAAGAAGCGCGCTCTGATCGACACGTCGCGCCATACAATCATCGAAGGCGTACACCCGTCGCCGCTCTCGGCCAAGGGCGGCTTCTTCGGCAGCCGGCCCTTCTCCAAGATCAACCAAACGCTTGAGGCCAACGGCAAGCCCGCCATCGACTGGCAGATACCGGACCTGTAAAGAACAAAGGAACAAGGGAACAAAGGAACAAAGAGCAATGTAAGTACCAAAAACCCCCTCTCCTGTGGCAACGGAGGCGGAAGTCCGCCGACGTTCGGGGCAGGGGGTGGTGCGTTAGCACCGGGGGTGAGGGCCTGACGAACGAACAAACGAACAAACGAACAAACGAACAAGGGAAGATAACAGGGTCAACGTTTTGTTCCCTTGTTTCCTTGTTCCTTTGTTTACCCCTAGGGCCGGGGGTGAGGGCCTATCTCTGATACTCCGCTGGCGGCGCAGGTACCCGGCGTGGCCGACGCTTGCGATCCGATTTCTTCTTGAGGCCCAGCGCCTGCACCTGGTTCGAGTCCGGCCCATACTGCGCCATCACCTGATCCTTCGCGCCCAGGATCGCGTTATGAAAATTCCACTCAGCCTTGCGAGCGGCGTCACGCGCAGCCTTCAGCGCGTTCTGCGCGTTGATCTCGGCGGCCAGCGCAGCCTCCATCGCTTGATACGAGTCGATCAGCTCAGCTGAGCTGTAGCTGACGTTGGCGGGCGTGTAGTCGGGCATGCTTTGCATAGCGATGTACGACTCGCGATCCGCCTGGAGGGCCTGTGCGTGGACACGGTAGTTGGAATTGGAAGCCATATCAACCTCACAGAGTAGTGTACTCGACAAGGCAGGCACCATAAACCAGGGCGCAACGGAGCGATCCGCAACATGGGAGGAGTGTTGTTCTCTCTGCTCAAGGCATAAACAGCTTGTGAATTGATGATCTACGCAGTTGGATCGATGATCCATGCAGTTGGATCACATATCCACAACCGTGGATCGATGATCCATGCAGTTGGATCACATATCCACAACACTGGTTCGATGACCCAAGCAGCTACACATTGATATCCGCGTGAGGGGTGTGGTGACGCGCTGTCTGTACAAAGGAATACCGCGAGTTTACAGAGTTATGTAACCCAGATCTATAGCTCTGCGGTCTATCACTTTGCAGTACCCGCACAGCAAAATGTCCTGAGTAATCTCTGGATTGCAAAGAGTGGATAGGGGTAGATATTGTCCACAGTACAACAACCGGCACTTGCACTAAGTTTATGAATAGTGCTATGATGCAGTCGCCTACTCTGTCCGCCAATCTGCATCTACCCCCCATCACAACCTCATCCCCCCTTAAGGAGAGAGTATGAAACTGCTCACACCTGTCGTGTTTGGTCGCCGGTTCATCATCTCCCTGGTCGTGCTTGCTCTATTAGCGAGCGTCCTCACGTATGGTGCGCAGCCAACAATGGCGCAATCCACCGCCCCGAACGATTCCGCTCCAGTCATGGTTAGCAATACGAAGCTGATGCATTGCTGTGGCACGGTCTACGTGCTAAACAGTAATGCCGTCGTGTATCAGCGATATTATTATGGTGGCTCCGGGGATCTTTATACGGCTCCTGCGGGCCGTGGCTTCCGTACCAATGACACCCTCTACCTGGACACGTGGGGGCGCTGCTGGCTATGGGGACATTCGGCTGTGAGGCCCGACGTTGATGGATATATCCTCGCATATCACGCAGGATTCAACTGTTAAGCTCTGCTGCTAGAGCTTTACCAACACCTTACAGGCACACAGGGCGGCTAGAGTAGTGCAGGCCCTCACCCCCCGCCCCCCTGCCCCACTCCTCGGCGGGCTTCCGCCTCGTCGGCCGTAGGAGAGGGGGAGATTAAGCCTGTTTGTTCGTTTGTTCGTTTGTTCGTGTGCAGGCCCTCACCCCCCGCCCCCTTCCCCGAACGTCGGCGGACTTCCGCCTCCGTTGCCACAGGAGAGGGGGAGATTTGATGAAACCTGTTTGTTCGTTTGTTCCCTTCTTCGTTTGTTCGTGTGTAACGCTACGGCTTGTACAAACCCTGCTCGGCGAGGCTCGTCCAGGTGCCTTTGCCGATGATCAGATGATCGAGCACGAGAATGCCGAGCTGCTTACCAACCTGCCGCAAATGTTTAGTAACCTTGATGTCCTGCGGCGACGGCGTAGCATCGCCGGATGGATGGTTATGCACCAGAATGATCGACGCGCTGTTATGCCGAATCGCCTCGCGAAAAACTTCGCTTGGACGTATCTCAGCGCGCATATGTGTTCCCTGGTAGACCATCTCGATCATCTGTAGATGGCCGCTGGTATCCAGGCAGATCACGTGAAGCTGCTCCTGCGGCAGCGCGGCCATGCGCACCATCATCAGCGCGGCGACATCCTCGGGGCCGTGTATCTGCTCACGTGGCAGGGGACGCAGCAGCACATTTAGCAGATCGAGCAGCGCCAGGAGTTCCGGCGGCGGCTGATCGACCATCATTCCCGCAATCAGTTCTATGCTGCCCTGCGCCGCGAGACGCCGCAATTGCCGCACAGAAACATAGGGCTTCAGCGCTTGGCGCAGCAGCCGCGCATCGGCAGACGTTGGGCGGCTCATGATCGCACCAGCGAAGAACAAAGAACAACAGAACAAAGAACAGCGGAACAAACGGAGAACCTAGACGCCCAGAGGGCACCCGGAACCCAGAACCTAACGGAAGAACCAAGAACAACGGAACACAGAACAAAGAACAAGGGGAAATTTGGAGGCAAAGTACAGGCATTGACATACCTTCCCCCTCGCCTATCGCAATGGGAGAGGGGGGAGTCGCCGCAGCGACGGGGGTGAGGGCCTGGTAAACCTTGGGTGAGGGCCTGGAGTTTGGGCCTACACGTAACAAACGCCGCGCATGGTACAATCGACGATACGGCCATAACAGCTAACTCCTGTTTTGGTCTAGGTTCGCCTCTGGTGTGATGAGCACCGGGGCGAACTGCTGTTTATTGTGCGGCGATTATAGCGCCGGAGCATGCCATCTGTCCAGCGCGAATTAAAAGCGGATCTAGCGCGTTAGCATCGCGTAAAACGGCACTTTGAGCGCGCAAAGCAGGCGGAAAATACGCGGATTTTATGCGTAGGTTTGCGCTAGCTCTGCGGCCTGCGGCACGATCGCGTATAATACCCCCCAGGCGACGAAGCCCTGCGTTGATCAACAGCGCGGGGCTTTGATCTAGACGGTGAAGAGATGCCAAAACGAACAGATATATCGACCATCTTGATCTTGGGCGCCGGTCCGATCGTCATCGGGCAGGCGTGCGAGTTCGACTATTCCGGCGTGCAGGCGTGCAAAGCGCTGCGCGAAGAAGGCTACCGCGTGGTGCTGGTAAACTCCAACCCGGCCACAATCATGACCGATCCCGAGTTTGCCGACGCCACCTACATCGAGCCGCTGACCGTCGAGAGCGTCAAGCGCATCATCGAGAAGGAGCGCCCCGACGCGGTGCTGCCGACCGTGGGCGGGCAGACGGCGCTCAACCTGGCAGTAGACCTGAACAAAGCGGGCGTGCTCCAGGAGTTTGGCTGTGAGCTGATCGGCGCTTCCGTAGAGGCGGTAGAGGTTGCGGAAGATCGCCAGCTCTTCAAAGACGCGATGGCGCGCGTCGGGCTGCCGGTTGCGCTGAGCGGCACCGCGCACACGCTCGACGAGGCGCTTGAGATCGTCAAGACAACCGGATTTCCCGCGATCATTCGTCCCTCGTTCACGCTGGGCGGCAGCGGCGGCGGCATTGCCTACAACATCGAAGAGTTCCGCGCGATCATCGAGAACGGCCTGGATCTTTCGCCGGTACACCAGGTGCTGGTCGAGGAGAGCGTCATCGGCTGGAAAGAGTTCGAGCTGGAGGTCATGCGTGATCGCGCCGACAACGTCGTGATCATCTGCTCGATCGAAAACCTCGACCCGATGGGCGTGCATACCGGCGACAGCATCACCGTTGCGCCGGCGCAAACGCTCACCGACCGCGAGTATCAGCGGCTGCGTAACATGGCCGTGCAGGTCATGAACGCGGTAGGCGTAGAGACCGGCGGCTCGAACGTGCAGTTCGCCGTCAATCCGCGCGACGGCCGGGCGCTGGTGATCGAGATGAACCCGCGCGTGTCACGCTCGTCGGCGCTGGCCTCCAAAGCAACCGGCTTTCCGATCGCCAAGATCGCGGCCAAGCTGGCCGTTGGCTATACCCTCGACGAGCTGCCCAACGACATCACACGCGAAACACCCGCATCGTTCGAGCCCACGCTCGACTATGTTGTCGTCAAGATTCCGCGCTTCGCCTTCGAAAAGTTTCCCGGCGCGCAGCCCAACCTCGGCACACAGATGAAATCCGTAGGCGAGGCGATGGCGATCGGACGCACATTTGGCGAGGCGTGGCAAAAAGCGCTGCGCAGCCTTGAGAACGGCCGGGCCGGCTGGGGCGCGGACGGCAAAGAAGCGATCGATCCCGAGCGACTGCGCGAATACCTGATCACGCCGCGACCCGAGCGGCCCTTCTACGTGCGCTACGCACTGCAAAGCGGCATGAACGAAAGCCAGGTAGCGCGGCTCACCGGCTACGATCCGTGGTTCGTGGCGCAGTTCGCGGAATTGCTGCACCTGGAAGGACGCCTACGCGCCTTCAACCTCGACACCGTACCGCCGCAGCTCCTGCGCGAGGCCAAGCGCGCGGGCTTCAGCGACGAGCAGCTAGCGTTCCTTCTCGGAGTAGAACCAAGAACTAAGAACCTAGAACCTAGAACCGGGGGAGAACAAAGAACAGAGAACAAAGAACAACACAAAGATAATCGTCTCTCTTCTCTCCCCTCGCCTACCGCAACCGAGGCTGAGGACAGCCGAGGTTTGGGGCAGGGGGGCCGGGGGGGTGAGGGCCTTTCCCCCTCTCTCCTCGTGCGCAAGAAGCGCCAATCGCTGGGCATCGTGCCGACGTATCACCGCGTCGACACGTGCGCCGCCGAGTTTCCGGCGTACACGCCCTACCTCTACTCGTCGTACGAGACCGAGAGCGAGGCCAACCCCACAAACAAGCCCAAAGTGATCATCCTAGGCAGCGGCCCCAATCGCATCGGGCAGGGCCTTGAGTTCGACTACTGCTGCTGTCATGCGGTCTTTGCGCTGCGCGCGCTGGGCTACGAGACGATCATGATCAACTGCAACCCCGAGACCGTCTCCACCGACTACGACACCGCCGACCGGCTGTACTTCGAGCCGCTGACGCTGGAAGACGTGCTCAACGTCGTAGAGGCCGAGCACCAGGGGCTGAGCGATCCCGACGCGGCGTATCCGCCGGTGATCGTACAGTTCGGCGGGCAAACACCGCTCAAGCTGGCGCGCGCGCTTGAGGCGGCGGGCGTACCGATCTGGGGCACCACGCCCGAGTCGATCGACCTGGCCGAAGACCGCGAGCGCTTCGGCGCGCTGCTGCGCGAGCACCACATTGCGCAGCCGGCCAACGGCACCGCAATCTCGACCGAGGACGCGATCGACGTCGCGCGGCGCATCGGCTACCCCGTGATCGTGCGGCCCTCGTACGTGCTCGGCGGGCGCGGCATGGCGATTGTGTATACCGACGAGGCGCTGACCCGCTACATGCGCGAGGCCGCCAACATCTCGCCGGATCACCCGGTGCTGATCGATCAGTTCCTCGAAGACGCGTTTGAGTTCGACGTAGACGCGGTCGGCGATGGCGACGATGTGATCGTCGCGGGCATCATGCACCAGATCGAGCTGGCGGGCGTACACTCGGGCGACTCCGCCGCCGTGCTGCCGGCCGCGCTGATCCCGGAGGAGCATCTTGACGCAATGCGCGGCTACACGATCGCGCTGGCGCGGGCGCTCAACGTCGTCGGGCTGATGAACGTGCAATTCGCGATCAAAGACGGCATCGTGTATGTGCTGGAGGTTAATCCGCGCGCATCGCGCACAGTGCCGTTCGTCTCCAAAGCCACGGGTCAGCCCTGGGCCAAGATCGCGGCGCAGGTGATGGCCGGCCGCAAGCTGCGCGAGATCGGCATCACCGAGGAGCCCACGATCGCGGGCTTTCATGTCAAAGAGGTGGTGCTGCCGTGGAGCAAGTTTCCCGGCGTGGATACGAACCTGGGGCCGGAGATGCGCTCCACCGGCGAGGGCATGGGCTCCGGCGAAACCTTCGGCGAGGCATTCGCCAAGGCGCAGCTGGGCTGCAACCATTTCATGCCGCAGGAAGGCGCGGTCTTTCTCAGCGTCAACGATCGCGACAAAGACAAGCTGCTGCCGATCGCGCGTGACTTCGCCGAGCTGGGCTTTCACATCGTGGCCACCGCCGGCACCGCCGACTACCTGGCGCAGCACGGCATGCAGGCCGAGACGGTCTTCAAAGTCAACGAGGGACGGCCGAACGTGGTCGATCTGATCAAGAACGGCGAGATCGATCTGATCATCAACACGCCGCTAGGCCGCGCGAGCTTCTTCGACGAGCTGGCGATGCGCCGCGCGGGCGTGCAGTACGGCGTGACCTCGATCACCACGCTGGCGGGAGCGGCCGCCGCCGTGGAAGCGATCAAAGCGCTGCGCTCCGACACCTGGACCGTGCGCTCGCTGCAAGAGTGGCACGCGCGCTGAAAGGTGTGCTAGGATAGACGGGTGCGATGAGCGCCTGATGTTCGTCGCGCTGGGATCGGCCTCGATCCCGGCGCGATTGTTTGCGAGGATGCAGCCATGTCTCAGCCGCCGGCGAATTCGAATTACAGCACCGCCGTCGTGCCGCACGATCCCGCCTGGGCTGCCGAGTTCGAGGCCAGAGCCGCCGAGATCGCCGCCGTGCTGGGCGAAGATCTGGCTGCGATCCATCACGCGGGCAGCACCTCGATCCCCGGCATTCGCGCCAAGCCAACGATTGATTTTGTGGTGGTCGCCCGCAGCGTGGAAGCGCTGGACGCCGCCGCCGATGCGATGCATGCGCTGGGCTACGATGTGCGCGGCGAGATGGGCATTCCTGGGCGGCGCTTCTTCACCAGGAACAACGGCGACGCGCGCACACACAACGTCCACAGCTTTGCGATCGGCGATCCCGAGATCGAGCGTATGCTCAATCTCCGCGATTATCTGCGGGCGCACCCGGAAGACGCGCAGGCGTACAGCCGTTTGAAAGAAGAGCTTGCACGCCAGTTCCCCAACGACGTTACCAGCTACACGAACGCCAAGAGCGCGTTTATCGAAGAGATTATTCGCCGGGCACGGGAATGGCGCGAGAGCAGCCAGAATTCGCGAGGCAAGCTATAAACGCTGTCCGTGCCCTAGCATCATCGCTCACGTAGCCGCAACACTGGAAGGGAATCCAGGAATGGATCTGTTCGACATTCTGGCCTGTCCTACATGTAAAGTCGCCGTCGAGCGCCGCGAAGATACGCTGTGCTGTCCAGCCTGTCGCCGTACCTACCCGATCGTGAATAACATACCCGTCATGCTCCCTGACGCGAGCATCCCACAGACGCAACACCAGCACGATCTGAACATTCGCCGGAGCTATGATCCGTGGCTGCATCGCGTCGTCTTGCAGTCGCTGCCCGACAGCGCGATTGTGCTGGACATGGGCGCGGGCAACATGGCGCTGAATCTGCCCAACGTGATCCGCATGGATGTGACACTCACGCCCTACGTGGATGTTGTGGGCGATACGCACGCGCTGCCGTTTCTGCCCGCCAGCTTTGATTTTATCTTCTCGCTCGCGGTGATCGAGCATCTGCGCCAGCCGTTTCTCGCCGCTGAGGAGATGTTCAACGCGCTGCGCAATGGCGGCTATGTGTACGGCGAGTGTAACTTTGTGTTTGCCTATCATGGCTATCCGCACCACTACTTTAACGCCACGCAGCAGGGCCTGGAATCGGTCTTTGCGCAGTTCGCCAGACTGCGATCGGGCGTCGCGCCGTATCAGATGCCATCGTTCGCGGTTCGATCGCTGCTTGATTCCTACGCTCGCGATCTTGGACATACGGGCGAGCCCGATGTGCGCGAGCTTCAGGAGCTTATCGGGCGGGTTCTCGAATTGCCGCTCGGAACGTACGACAGCCGGTTTTCTGAGGCAGCCGCGCTCTATACCGCTGCGGGAACGTTCTTCTTCGGGATCAAATCGCCGCAGGAACCATCAGAGGTCATCCCGCAGGTCGTCCAGGCCGCGTGGCATAGCTTGCCCGAGCTACAGGCCCAATTCCCGGACATGCTGGACCTCGGCACGCCGCGCAATGTGCTACGCTGGGCAAAAACCGATGGACGCCGGCAAAACGAGGCGATCGAGCGCTACTTTGCCGAGCTGATGCCGTTTCAGAAGCGATCCGATCTCGCCGTCGAGCAGGGACACGCTCTCCCCGACGATTGGCCCGAGGCGATCTTTACGCATATCCCCGAACCGGAGCGCGAGCAGCGGATAGGCGATCGCCAGCGCGCGCTGCAACAGCGTATCGATGCGCTTGAGGCGATGATCGCCCACAAAGATCGCCATATTTTACAGCTCGAACGCCTGATCCGGCAGATCGCAGCTGGTCGGTTACTGCGGGCGCTACAGTTCGTACAAGAGCTGCGGGGTAGCCGGCGGCGTCGTATTCAACAATAAGGAGCAGCATATGGATCTTGAGCAAGCGCGCGCATCTCTCGCTCCGGTCTGGGGTCGATCCTGGACGCTGCATGTGGAGCGCGGCGAGGGCGCATATCTTTTCGCAGACGACGGGCGGCGCTTCCTGGATTTTACCTGCGGCATCGGCGTGACCAATACCGGGCACTGTCATCCGGCAGTTGTGGCGGCGGCGCAGGATCAGGTTGCCAGGCTGATCCACGGCCAGGCCAACATTCTCTACCACGATCCGATGCTGCGGCTGGTCGCGGCGTTGAAGCAGGTGCTGCCGCCCGCGCTCGACACGTTTTTCTTCGCCAACAGCGGCGCGGAGGCGGTCGAGGCGTCGGTGAAGCTGGCGCGGCAGGCGACGAAACGCACCAACATTGTGGTCTTTGCCGGATCGTTTCATGGCCGCACGGTCGGCGCAATGTCGCTGACGACATCCAAGACGGCGTACCGCGCGGGCTACCAGCCGCTGATGCCGGGCGTCTTCGTGGCGCCGTTTCCGTACAGCTTCCACTACGGCTGGAGCGAGGCAGAGACGGTGCAGTTTTGTCTGCGCGAGCTTGAGCATCTGCTACACACGCAGACCGCGCCCGAGGAGACGGCGGCGCTGCTGATCGAGCCGGTGCTGGGCGAGGGCGGCTATGTTCCCGCGCCGGCCGCGTTTATGCAGGGCCTGCGCGAGATCTGCGATCGTCACGGCATGCTGCTGATCGCCGACGAGGTACAGACCGGCTTTGGACGCACCGGGACGTTCTGGGCGATGGAGCAGATGGGCGTCGAGCCCGATGTGGTGGTGATGGCAAAGGGCCTGGCGTCGGGCTTTCCGCTCTCGGGGATTGCGGCACGGCGCGAGCTGATGCAGAAGTGGCCGCCCAACTCGCACGGCGGCACCTATGGCGGTAACGCGGTCGCGTGCGCCGCCGCCGAGGCCACAATCCGCGTGCTGCGCGACGAGAATCTGGTCGCTAACTCGGCCGCGCGTGGTCAGCAGCTGATCGCAGGGCTGCGCGAGCTTCAGGCGCGCTATGCTGGGATCGGCGAGGTGCGCGGCCTGGGCTGCATGGTCGCGATCGAGTGCGTGGATGCATCGGGACAGCCAGACGGCGCGCTGGCGAAGGCGCTTACACAGGCGTGCTTCGACGCGGGGCTACTGCTGCTGACCTGCGGCGCGTACGGGCAGGTGGTGCGCTGGATTCCGCCGCTGATCGTGACGAGCGCGCAGATCGACGAGGGGCTTGCGATCTTCGGCCACGCGCTTGAGAACATCGCGGAGCGCGCGAGTGTGGCGGGGTGAACCGAGCACAATCACGATCATTTAAATCACGAATAGGAGCCAGGGCGTGATAAATCACGCCCCTACGAATCAATCCGGCGTCGTTGTAGCATGAATTACGACGGAGAATACAAGATGGTGTACGAATGGTCTGGGTGGCAGCCACTTGATAGGCCTGCTCTGTATAATCGGCTAGCCGTATATAAAATTCGCTTGATCCAACATGATCTACCTGCTTCTATTCCCCGTTTTCTTGGCGTCGATACCGCTGGCATGTTATCCATTGGAAAAACTACCAACATGGAAACCCGCCGTTTGCAGTTCATCCGAGGTACTGAGAAAGGGCGAGGGCATTCTTCGGGAAATTTATTGCATCTTCTGCGGCAACACTCGCCGCTTATGATCACATTTCCAGAACACAGATATGAATATACATTCGTACAAGTTAAGGAATTAGGAGAGGAAACTACTCTTGAAGAAGCTGAAATTAAAGCCTATGTCCGAACGTTTGGAGAAGTTCCACCACTGAATAGTGCGATTCCTGATCGCTATGGCGAATGGGGCGTCAAGGAATAACAACAACTAGATCGACGGCTGATGTCTAAACAAGTGATTTTACCCACTTGTTCCTGCTCTCTCTATGTAGTGCAGCAAGAATTTTCTCATGCCATTACATGGCTAAGCTACAGGGGAAAAGGTATGAGCACGATAGTTTTAGAACTACCAGACAAGCATATTCAGATACTCGAACGAGCGGCGCAAGAGCGCGATGTTAGCATTGATCAGATTGTGACGGAATTGGTCGATACGATCGTCACACAAGAACAAGCGCCTTCTACCTATGATGTTACTCAAGACTCGCTCTATCTGATTCGTGCCCATGATTCGACTACGTCCGCCGACCCGCGCTAACCCTCAAAAGGAACTGTTTATGCAGACCACACCCACGCGCTCGATCCAACTCAAGACGCCAGTGCCCGGCCCCAAAAGCCGCGAGCTACACCAGCGCCGCACGCAGGCAGTGCCGGGCGGTCTCGGCAACGCAACGCAGATCGGTGTGGCGCGGGCGCACGGCGCGCTGATCGAAGATGTCGACGGCAACACGCTGCTTGACTTCGTGGGCGGCATCGGCGTGCTGGCGACGGGCCACACACCGCCCGCGATCGTCGAGGCGATCCAGCAGCAGGCCGCCGAGCTACTGCATCTGTCGGCGCTGGTCGGCACGTACGAGCCCTACATCGCGCTGGCGGAGCGGCTCAACGCGCTGGTGCCGATCACCGGGCCGAACAAAACGCTCTTCGCCAACTCGGGCGCGGAGTCGGTCGAGAACGCGGTCAAGATCGCGCGCGCTGCCACGGGACGGCCCGCGATCATCGCGTTCGAGGGCGGCTACCACGGGCGCACGCTGGGCACGCTCTCGCTGACATCGAAGTATGGCCTCTTCAAAAAGCAGTTCGGGCCGTTCCTGCCGGAGATCTATCGCGCGCCATTTCCCTACGTCTACCGGCTGGGCGGCGACGAGGCGCAGGCGGTCGAGACGACCTGGCAAGCCTTTGAGCGGGTGCTGATCGCGCACGTCGATCCATCGGATGTGGCGGCGATCATCATCGAGCCGGTGCAGGGCGAGGGCGGATTTCTGCCGGTGCCGGCCGAGTTTATGCGCCGTCTGCGCGCCGTCTGCGATCGACATGGCATCGTGCTGATCGCAGACGAGGTGCAGTGCGGCTTTGGGCGTACCGGCACGCTGTTTGCGATCGAGCAGACCGGCGTCGAGCCTGATTTGCTGGTCTCGGCGAAATCGTTGGCGGCGGGCTTGCCGCTCAGCGCCGTGACCGGACGCGCGCACCTGATGGACGCGCCGCATCTGGGCGGCATCGGCGGGACGTATGGCGGCAATCCACTGGCGTGTGTCGCGGCGCTACACGTGATCGAGCAGATCGAGCGCGAGAACCTGTGCCGGCGTGCTCAGACGATCGGCGAGATCATTCGCGAGCGAGCGGCGGAGTGGCAGCGCGAGATCGAGCTGCTGGGCGATGTGCGTGGTCTCGGCGCGATGCTGGCGATCGAGCTGGTCCGCGATCGTGAGACGCAGGAGCCGGCCGTCGAAGAAACGCTGGCCGTCGTCAAGCGCTGCGTCGAGAGCGGGCTGCTGGTGATGCGCGCCGGTCTATACTCCAACTGTATTCGCCTGCTCACACCGCTGGTGATCACCGATGAGCAGCTGCACGAGGGGCTGGATGTGCTCGGCGGCGCGCTGGCGCATGTCGGACAGCAGATGATCAAAGCATGACAGTTGCGATCGGCGGCGGGCAAGGTGCGCTTTTAGCGTTGACAATCGATAGGCGAGGCTTTATCCTACCGTTAACAACTCATCGCTCAACCGATTGACGAGCAGCTCCCCAATGCGCATCTACCGTCGTCTCAGCATCGTCTCAGTGCATACACAGCGAAAGGAATGCCCCCAATGCACTCATTCCGTCGAATCAACTTTTTGATCGTCCTCGCCATGCTTCTGTCAAGCTTGAGTATCTCAAGCTCGTACGCCGCCACCGGCACCACGCCGTACGTCAGCCTGCGTAAACACACCAACACCGCCGACGTCGCCGGCAGCACGCTGAGCGGCGTCGAGATCGAAGATCGCGGCGGCGCTGCCGATATCAACCTGGCCGCCTCGGGGCTTTCGTTCGGCAGCAACAAAAAGCTCTACGGCGTCAAGAGCTACTGGTACGGCACGCTCGAATCGCCGGTGCTGGACTCCGCACATCCTTTCGATACGGCGATCCCGTCGTGGAACGCGATCACGCCGGCAGGCACCTGGGTGCAGGTCGAGCTGCGCGTCTTCCGGCCGACCGACAACCACTGGACGGGCTACTACAACCTGGGCATCTGGGCCTCGGGCACCGAAACGATCGAGCGGCACAGCGTCAACGGCCAGAGCAACACCGACGGCTACGTCTCGACGGATACGCTGTTCCTGCGTGGCGCTCCCGCCTACACGCGCTACCAGTATCGCGTGACGCTCTTCACCACCGATCTGCGAGCCTCGCCGAGCGTGCGGCTGATCTCGGTGATGACCTCGGACTCATACAAAGAGGCGGACGGCCTCAATATCGCCTCGGACCAGCAGGCATGGGGCAGCGACATCAACGTGCCGATGCGCTCGCAGATGATCTACAAGCAGGGTGGCGAAGTCTGGTGCTCGCCGACCTCGACCTCGATGGTGCTGGCCCACTGGGGCTATAGCGTACCGGTGCCGGCGGCGGCCGACGCGACCTACGATTATGTATACGAGGGCAACGGCAACTGGCCCTTCAACACCGCCTGGGCCAGCACGTATGGCCTGGAAGCGTACGTCACGCGCATGAGCTCGATGTCACAGATCGAGGAGTGGATCAGCGCGGGCGTGCCGGTGATCATCAGCTACGCGTTCGATGCGGGCGAGCTGCCGGGCACGCCGATCTCCTCAAGCGCCGGGCATATTATGGTTGTGCGCGGCTTCGATGCCAACGGCAACGTGATCACCAACGATCCCGCCGCCGCCTCGGATAGCGCGGTGCGCATCGTCTATGATCGCGAGATTTTGGAGAACCTGTGGCTGTCGCACTCCGGCGGCACGGTCTACCTGATCTATCCCAAGGGCCACGCGGTCCCCACCGACAAGTCCAACGGCAGCTGGTAATCGGCATCCAGCAAACACAGCGCGCGGCGGAGTGTTTCTCCGCCGCGCGTGGTTTAATCGAGATATTGTCATCGAGCCGTCGTAGGGGCGTATTGCATACTCCCGAAATCACGCATCTACAAGCGATTCGTCCGTCGGCGCAGGCTCAGGCTGCCAGCCCAGCCCTTGCAGAAACGCGCGCATCTCCTCGGCGCTGCTCATCACGCGCCAGCCGCGCTGCGGATCGGCGAAGTTGTCGGCGACGGCGTTGGCGACCACCTGGCTCTGCGTGGCCGCAACAAAGAGCTGGCCCGCGAACTCCGGCGGCGGCATCAGGTTGGCGTTGGTCCAAGCCGTGGCCGCGCCGAGATTGACCCAGACCTGCTGCTCGACCGCCTGGCAAAACGCCTCGTCATAGATCGCGTGATCGACGATCGCGTTGGCGACGACCTCGGCCGCGTGTGAGGCCGCGTTGGCTCCCTGCGCGATGCACGGATCGTTGAGGGCGTGCGCATCGCCGAGGGCCAGCACCCACTTGCCGCCGGGCAGCTGAGCATAGCCGCGCCGCACAATCGGCGTGATCGCGCCCTGGATCAGATCCTGTGGTCGTGTGAGGCCAAACTCGTCGGGATTGATGCGCTCGTAGATCGGCGGCGCGTGCTGCTTGATCTTCTCCAGCAGCTGCGTCTCGAAAGCCTGCGGATCGTCCTCGTAGCGCATGGTCGAGAAGATTTCGAAGTCGCCGCCGGGAGCCGCCTCGCAGAAGAGCGCGCTCTGGCGGCCCTTGAACGAGCGGATCGGAATCGTCGACATTTCGCCGTGGCCGGGCACGATCGCAAAGGTGACGCCCAGCGGCTCGGGATAGCTCACGCCATTAAACAGGCCGCCGAAGAGATGGCGCTGCGGCTCGCTGAACGGCGAGTGCTCCTCGACCTTCGGGAAGATCTCGGTCAGGCTGCCACGTCCCGAGGCGACCACAACCAGATCGTGCGTATCCGCCAGCCGCGTGAGATCGGCGGCGTCGAGCGTGCCATAGACGACGTCAACGCCACGGTCGAGCAGATCTTCCAGCAGCTTAGCGTGATACAGCCGCATATCTACCACCTGCGCCGGCTGCGACAGATCGCCCCGGAACGCCAGCGGATACTCGCCCAGCACATTCACGTAGAAGCAAAACGCCCCAAAATCGGGCTCATCCCAATAGTTGACGCTCAGCGCGCGCTCGCGCTCGCGTGTCGGCCCAAAGCGCGTCACAACGCTTGATAGCCGGCCGGCTAGCTGCTCCTCCGGCGTTCGCTCGGCATACAACGTCACGGACACGCCCCGCTGCTGAAGCAGCAGGCTGAGATGCAGGCCCGCAATGCCTGATCCGACAATTCCAATCGATGTCACGGTGGATTCCTTGCCCTAAAAAATGATGTGAATCGATCGCGGATGCCGGGCACAGCGGCGAGAGTCCGGCCCATCACCTGCTTTCGAGTAGAGAATCGAGCGCCGGCAGTATTGCGTCGGGACGTAGCGGCAGCGTTGTGATCTGCGGCGCATCGAGTGGTAGCGCGCATTGTACCGCATTTGCAATCGCTGCGGGGATCGGAATCACGCCACCTTCGCCAACACCTTTCACGCCGGTCAGCGAAAACGGCGACGGCGTTTCCAGGTGCAGCATCTCGATCGACGGCACATCGGCGGCGGTCGGCACCGGATACTGGCGCAGATTCGTGACCAGCGGCCGCCCATCGGCGGTGTAGCGCAGCTCCTCGTAGAGCGTCGCGCCGATGCCCTGAACCGCGCCGCCACGAATCTGGCCCTCCACAATGCGCGGATTGATCTGTGGGCCGCAGTCGTGGCCGTAGACCATGCGCCGCAGCTGGATCTGTCCGGTCTCGGGCAGTACCTCGACGATCGCGACGGCCACGCCGTAGGAGACGGCCAGGCTTGGCGGCTCGTAGGATTGCGTCGCCTCAAGGCCGGGCTCCATGCCGACGGGCAGATTGACAATCAGATAGGCGGCGCGCGCAATCTCCGCGATCGTCACACGCCGGCCGGGAACGCCACGCACGGCAAAGCCGCCCGACCCCAGCTCAAGATCGGCCTCGTCGGCCTCCAGCAGATGCGCGGCGATCTTCTGCATCTTTTCGCGGATACGTCCAGCCGCCAGCTTGGTCGCCGCTCCCGTCACGCCCGCGCCGCGACTGGCTCCGCTGCCATAGCCCGCGTAGGCGCTCAGCAGCGTGTCGCCGCAGGTAACATTGATGTCTGCCAGCTGCACGCCCAGCTCATCGGCGACGATCTGCGCCAGCACCGTGTCGATGCCCTGGCCCATCGGCGTTTGATTGCTGAAGACGCGCACATGTCCTGACGGCTCGACGCGCACAATCACCGTGTCGAAGCCGGAGTCCTGGCGGCCCACCAGCGGCACTAGCCACGACGGCGCAAAGTTGGTGCCCTCGATGTAGGAGGCGATCCCGACGCCGAGCATTCGGCCCTGCGCGCGACTCTCCGCGATCTCCTGCTTCACAGCGTCGTAGCCGATCTCCATCAGCGCCAGATCCAGCAGCTCGGCGTAGCGTCCGCTGTCGAGCATCACGCCGGTCGCACAGGCGTACGGCATCTCGTCAGGCGCGACAAAATTGCGGCGGCGAATCTCGGCAGGATCGATTCCCAGGCGTGCGGCGGCGATGTCGAGCGAGCGCTCCAGCGCAAAGTTGGCCTCGGGCTGTCCAAAGCCGCGATAGCCGCCGCTCGGCGTTTTGTTGGTCACCACGCCCACCACATCGATCGCGCAGTGGCCGACTTTGTAAGGACCGCACAGCACCACGCCGGTCGTGGTAGCGGTAGAGATGCTTGAAATATACGGCGACGCGCCGCAGTCGAAGAGCACGCGCGCCCGCAGACCGGTGATCGTGCCGTCGCCGCGAAAGCCGATCTCGAACTTGACGGCAATATCACGGGCGTGCGCCATCGCCAGCAGCGACTCGTTGCGATCTTCGATCCAGCGCACGGGACGGCCCAGCCGCAGCGCAAGATAGGGAATCAGCGTTTCCTCGACGTAGGCGAAAGCCTTGGCGCCAAAGCTGCCGCCCAGCAGCGGCGCGATCACGCGGATGCGATGCTCGGGCAGGCCCAGCGTCTGCGAGATCGAGGTGCGCACCTGATGCACAATTTGAGTGGACGACCAGACCGTCAGCGACTCGGTGCCGGGATCGTAGGCTGCCAGCACGCCGCGACATTCCAGCGACAGCGGTGCGACCCGCTGCGTGATGAAGGTCGCCGATACGATCGTATCGGCATCCGCTAGCGCCTGTGCTGCATCGCCGGCGACGGTTTGGGTACGCGCCACCGCGTTGTCGGGCCAATCGGGGTAGAGTCGCGGCGCATCGGGAGCCAGCGCGGCCTCGGGATCGATCACGACCGGCAGCGGCTGATACTCGACGCGAATCAGATCGCGCGCATCCTCGGCGATAAACGGATCGACCGCGACGACGACCGCCACGGGCTCGCCCACGTAGCGCACCACATCGATCGCCAGGCAGCGCGTCTCGGGATCGCGCTGACCCGCGAACGCAAAGGTGCAGACCTGCGGCTGGATCACGTCTACAATCTCTGCGCCGGTCAGCACCAGCTTCACGCCGGGCAGAGCGCGCGCCGCCGCCGTATCGATCGACTTGATGCGCGCGTGCGGCTCCGTGCTGCGCAAAATCGCGACGTGCAGCTCGCCGGGGCTGTGAACATCCGCAAGATAGATCGCCTGGCCGCGCACCGAGCGCTCGGCGTTGAGCGTCGCGACGGGCTTACCGACGTAGGGCTGATCAATGGTTGCCATGCTCGCCTCCCTGGCCTGGGCCGCTCACCACGTCTTCGACGGCGTCGATCAGCGCCTGGTAGCCGGTGCAGCGACAAATATTGGCCGCCAGTCGCTCGCGGATCTCGTCGCGGTCGGGCCTGGGACCACTGCGCGACTCCGCGACCAGCTCGGTGGCCAGTACCAGAAAGCCGGGCGTGCAAAAGCCGCATTGCAGCGCCTGATGCCGAACGAATGCCGCTTGCAGCTCGCTCAGCGCGCCGTTCTGCGCCAGGCCCTCGACGGTGGTAATCGTGCGGCCGGCAGCCTGGACCGCGTAGATCAAACACGATCGTATCGCACGACCATCGAGCAGCACGTTGCACGCGCCGCACACGCCCTGCTCACAGGCGATATGCGTCCCGTTGAGCGCCAGCCGATCCCGCAGCAGATAGGCCAGCGTCATGCGCGGCGGCACTGTTTCGCTGATCTGCTCGCCGTTGACCGTCAGCGTGATTGTCTCGTCGTCGAGGGCGGTGTCGGTAGATTGGGCAACGCTCATAGCTTCTTGCCTTTCATCAGATCCGCGAATGCGCGCTCAAGCGTGCGGCGCACCAGCGTTGTCGCCACGCGGCGTTTGTACGCGCCCGAGGCGCGGAGATCGTCGGGTGGATTGAGGCCGCTGGTGCAAGCCTGCGCCGACGCATCCAGCAGCGCTGCCGTGGGCGCGGAGCCGACCAAAATCTCGGCGGCAGCTTGCGATACCAGCAGCGGCCGGTCGGCCACGCCGCTCAGCCCGATCTCGACGCGCTGGCAGCGATCGCCTTGCATCTCGACTACCGCCATCGCCGCGACGATCGCCGCATCGCCGTATGCCCGCAGCGTCAGCTCCTCGAACTGCACCGCCGTGTGATTGCCGGTGACCGGGAAACGCACCTCGGTGAGCAGCTCGTCCTGCGCCAGCGCGGTGGTGAATGGCCCGCAAAACAGCTCACGTCCTGCGATCTCACGAGTGCCGCGCGTCGATCGCGCCGTCACGCTGCCGTCGAGGGTGACCAGGGCCAGCGGAAGCTCGGCGACCGGATCGGCGTAGGCGATGCTGCCGCCGACCGTGCCGCGATTGCGCGTCGGCACCGAGCCGATATGCTTGAGCACGGTCGCCAGCACGGGGAGCGATCTCAGCAGCGGATCGCGCTCAAGCTCACGCTGCGACGTGCCCGCGCCGACCGCCAGCAGCCCGTTGCGGCGATGGACGTAGCGCAGCTCCTCGGCGCGGCCGATGTCGACCAGCACGCGCGGCCGAACCAGGCGCATATTCAAGAGCGGAGCCAGACTCTGCCCACCGGCGATCAGTTTGGCATCCGAGCCAAAGCTGGCCAGCTCCGCGCAGACCTCCGCGACCGACGACGGGGCGACATACGTGAAATGCGATGGTCTCATGCAGCCATTCTCCTGGTGCTGCCACGCCGCAGCAAATCGCGGAGTCGTGGCGTTCAAACAGACTCGTTGGTTGGGGGCGATAGGTTTGGAAAATGAGTCGCTACATCCATCAGGGCGCAAAGCATCGCCCCAGGCTACAGGTGACATGCAGAAGCGCCGCTACAGCTCGCGATAGGCGGGATTAGGCCAGACCAGGAGCGCCGCGTCGTCACCTAGCTCAGCGTCGTGGAGATAGCCGCGCAGGATGCCGCGCAGCTCGAAGCCGTTGCGCAGCTGCACGCTCAGCGTTGGATCGAAGATCTCGCCCGCCGCGACGCGCGCCACGTATGCGTCGACCGGCATCTGCTCGCGATAGTGCCGAAAGCCCGGCATCATCCCGCCGATGACCTGGCCGCGCAGGTTGAGCCGCTGCACCAGCGCGTGACGCGCCGCGTACAATCGCCGCGCCAGACCCTGGCCACGATACGCGGGTGCCACACACAGATCCGCGCCGTAGAGCCACTGGCCCTGCGGATCGTGATGCGTGAAGAAGCCGCCGCCGATGATCTCGTCGAAGGTGTGATCGGGATGCGCGAAGTCGTAGTCGATGCGAAACGTGGCGGTCATGCCGACCGGCCGCTCGCCGTCCAGCGCGACGAGCTGGCCTTCGGGAAAGCGCTGAAGATGCGCGGCGATATGCTCACGGCGCAGCCAGTGCGACGGATCGAGCGTGGGATAGGCGAGCTGCTGCAAAGCTTCCAGCGCGGCGGCGTGCTCAGGCCGGGTGTTGGTGATCGCGATCATTGGGCGTTGCAAGCGCCTTCCGGCAGCCTGTCCTGATGGAGATGCTCCCGCTATTGTACAGAGCATCGGCCATACACGTCAACGCCCAGGATCGTTAGCTAGACGGCCTCGGCCAGCGGCGCATCCGGCTCCCTCTGCCGGTCCATCTCGCGCAGCGCAGGATTGATCAGCAGGCTGAGCGTTGTGATCAGGTAGAGCGAGCCCAGCGCCAGCAGCACCGGCCGCAGCCCGACCCACTCCAGCGCGTAGCCGGTGCCCAGCACGCCTAGCGGCATCGCCAGAAACGCGCCGGCGGTGATCGTGCCGAAGACTCGCGCGCGCATCGCGGCGGGCACGCGCTCATACTGGACCGTGGCGAGAATCGGGTTGAGCGATCCGGCGGCGAGTCCGGCCAGCGCGTGCATGATCAGCAGCACCGGCAGCGGCGGAAACAGCGCCAGCACCCAGAAGCGCAGCCCGACGACAATAAACGACACGGCGAAGGTCAGCCGGCGCGGCAGCCGATGACCGATCGCGCCGAAGATCATCGCGCCCGTGAACGCCGCGCCGCCAAAGGTCGCGATCAGCACGCCTAGAGCCAGCGCGCTGCCGTACAGCTCTTTGACGTAGACCGGCATCGCCACCGACGAGAGCGACACGTCCAGAAAATTGGTGATCATCACGCTGATCACGATCGCCAGGATCAGCCGATCGCGGCGGATGTAGCGAATGCCTGCTGCTAGCTCCGCGAAATAGTTCTGCTGCGGTTCGTCACTCGCTCGACGGGCAGCCGGCACAGCCCAGGCGGTCAGCAGCGCCGACAGCAGAAAAGAGACGGCGTCCAGCCACAGCGCCTGCGCCGGCCCGACCAGCACGATCAGCACGCCCGCCAGCGGAGCGCCCAGCAGCCGCGAGGCCCGGCTGATGCCGTCATCCCAGGCGGTGACGCGCTCCAGCCGAACATCAGCCAAGGTTGCCAGATCCGGCAGCAGCGAAGAGCGCGCGGTCATGCCCGGCGCGTCGAGCAGCGCGCCCAGAAAGACCAGCGCCAGCAATTGCCAGAACTGAAGGCCGACCGTGTAGTAGAGCAGCGGCACCAGCGCAACAGTCAGCCCGCTGGCGAGATCGGCGAAGATCGAGGCGCGCTTGTAGCCCAGCCGATCGATGATCGTTCCGCCAAAGATGCCAGCGATGATCGCGGGCAATGCGGTGAAGAACGCAGTCAATCCGGTTTTGGAAGGGCTGCCCGTCGTTTGCAGCACAAACCACGGGATCGCAATCATCGTCAGGACGTTGCCGGTCAGCGAGATGGCGTTGGCGCTCAGCAGCGCGATCAGCGGCAGACGCTGCGACTTCTGTGCGCTATGCATGGCCGCCTCCGTACACGCCGAGCAGCCGGTAATCGGCGCGCGCAAAGATCGCATCCAGCCAGGCGCGCCCATCGACGCTTTCCATGCGGACCAGCAGCCCGGCCTCGCCGCAAGCATCGATCTCGCGCTCCGGCAGCGTGTGAATGCGCGGATTGGCCTTCCAGAACTTGCGGCCCTCGGGCAGCGAGAGCGCCATGCCACTCAGGGACTCGTAGTTGGTCAGCTTGCAGATCGGGCAGCCGGCGTCGACGCCGCGTACGCCCTGCATCGAAGGCGGAACGAAGCGCGTAAGCTGAAGCTCGATCGGGCTATCACAGCCGCAGCGCACGCAGCGCGCCGAGCGAGCGATCAGCGCCTGGCGGTAGTAGGCATCGCTCCAATCCAGCACGCGGGAGAGCGCCGCTTTGTAGCCTTTGACACCTTTGAACAGGCCCGGCATTCTGGTCTTTGAGAAATACGCGCCGGGCTCGGCCGAGCAGGTCAGGCAGCGCAGCGCAAACTCGCCTTCGGCGGTGAAGCGGCCCATCAGCCGGCGCTGCCCGCAGTCGGTGCACCAGATCCGCGTCTCCTGCCAGTCGTCGGCGTCCACCAGCCCGTACGAGGCAGCCTCCTGCTGGAGATCGTTGGACAGCACGCGACGCAGCGCCAGCTTGCCGCGCTGAAGCCGCATCGTGACCGCTCCTTCGCTCAGGCCCATCTGCTCGGCAACCTCGGTGACCGGCGTTTCCTGCACATAGCGCGCGATCAGCACCTGCCGCGTGTCGCCGGGCAGCAGCGCCAATGCTCGATCCAGCAGCCGCGCCAGCTCGTCGCGCTCTAGCTCGATCTCAAGATCGAAGTCGGCGGGCTGCTGCTCCACGTCGGGCAGCGCGTCGGCCTCTTCGGCGGTGGGCAGCGCGGTATGCGCCAGCTCACGACCATGACGGCGGGCATGACGCAGGCAGACGTTGCGCGCGATCGCCGAAAGCCAGGCCATGTAGCCGCTCGGATCGCGGAGCTTGTAGGCATGACGCCAGGCTTCCAGCAGCGTCTCCTGCGCCAGATCTTCCGCCACCTCGCGGTCGCCCGAAAGGTAGGCGCACAGCCGCACCAGCCGGGTGCGATCGTCGGCTGAGAGCGGGAGCAGGCCGCTTGTATCGGTAAGCTGCGTGACAAGCATCGTTATTTCCTTCCAGATTTCAGCTTCATATCGATCTATCGCACGGCACGCAGCAAATCTAACGCATTTTTTTGGCGAATTTCATAATCGATTCGGCGGCGCCACTAAGAAGTGTATGCCGGAAGCAGCCCGGCCGCAACCAGGGGCGGAAGTATGAGATCGTATTCCTATTGTTGACAAAGTTGATGAACTATATTATCTTCTAAATCACTGGCTGGGATCAGGATGCAAAAGGAGCCAAGCTCATGGCGACATTTGACGAGTTTCTGACGGCGAATCAGTCGTATAGCCAATCGTTCGATCGAGGCGATCTGCCGATGCCGCCGGCGCGCAAGGTCGCGGTGCTGACGTGCATGGATGCCCGGCTACACCCGGAGAAATTCCTGGGGCTGGATGTCGGCGATGCGCATGTGATTCGCAATGCTGGCGGGCGCGCCTCCGAAGATGCGATTCGCTCGCTGGTGATCTCCGAGCGGCTGCTGGGCACTACCGAGATCGTGGTGATCCATCACACCGACTGCGGTATGGTCACGTTCTCCAACGCAGATCTGGCAGCGAAAATCCAGCAAGATCTGGGTGTGGACGTCGGCGATCGCGATTTTCTGCCCTTCCCGGATCTTGAGCAGAGCGTCCGCGACGACGTAGCGATCCTGCGCGAGTCGCCGTTGATCCCGAAAGACATTCC
>DASWTW010000013.1:0-5010 GCA_036401895.1 Herpetosiphonaceae bacterium
AGCGTGAACTCTTCGATGTCGACCAGCTCGGTGCCGAACTCGTCCATCAGCGTAATGTCGAACGAGATCGTTTCTTTGCTGGGATCGGCGCCCTCGCGATGGCGGACGTAGCTGTAGATCCGCTGCGGCAGCGCGCCCCGGAACTTCAGGTTTTTGTACGACAGCGGCAGGTAGCTGCCCTCGCCCGCGACGCCGCTGGCAAAGGCCGTGGCCACGTCGAGCAGCGCGGGATGCATCCCGAAGCCGGCTAGATCGTCGACGTAGGCGTCCGGCAGCTCTAGCAGTCCCAGACCCTCGTTGTTGCCGATGTAGACCTTCTTCAAGCTGCGCCAGCGCGGCCCCCAGTAGACCAGCTTCTCGACCGCCTCCAGCTCGTCCTCGGTCACGATCCGCTCGCGCACGTTGCAGCGCGCGATCAGCGCCTCGATGTCATGCTGGTGCGGCTGCGCCTCGCTCAAAATGCTGACATGGCCCATCACATGATCGGACCAGGTCGGCTCGCCGCCGGTTTTGGACGCCGTTTTGCTCTGCACGCGGAACGACAGATGATCGCCGGTGCCTTCGAGCAGCGCGTGCAGCTCCTTGGTGTCGTCGAGGCCGACCGTCAGCGGCGTCATGAAGAAAACATCCTGGACCTGCACCGCGCCGGCGTTGGTGTGATGGCTGAAGATCGCGCGCGCGATCTCAAGGTAGGACGTGCCCGGCAGCGCCGGCGTCCCCGCGATGCGATGCTCGTCCAGCACCCACAGCTTGGCCACATTCAGCTCGGTAACGTAGCGCTCCTCGGTCTCCGAGTCGCGGGCCCAGCGCTCGATCAGCGGATGATCGAACGGGAAGAAGCGCGACTGGCCCGAGCCTTTGAGCGCCGACGGCAGCGCGGTATTGACCGCCATACCGACCTCAAGCCAGGCGTCCCAGTTGACCGAGACCGTGAAGGTGCCGGTTTTGGCGGTGTAGTAGGGCGCGAACACATCCAGGAACGAGTTACCGCCGCAGTAGTCAACCTGGCCCAGCCCGCCGATTACGCCGATCGTCGAGGAGCACAGCATCATAAAGTCGAGCTTGCGCTCGGCCAGCGCGGCCTCGATCGCGAACATGGCGTTGACCTTGGGCGTGAGCACGCTCTCGGCCAGCTCTTTGCTCTTGAGCTGGATCACGCCGCCGCCGGCGATACCGGCCGCGTGGATCAGGCCGTGCAGCGCGCCAAACTCGGCGTAGGCCTGATCGATCGCCTGGCGCATCTGGTCCTCGCTGGCCACGTCGGCGCTCAGCACCAGCACATCAGCGCCCAGCGCCTCAAGCTCCTGAAGCTTGCGAATCTTACGGCTGGTGCCGTCGCTCTCGTCGTGCGTGGCGAGATACTGGTTCCAGCTTTCACGCTCGGGGAAGCGTGAGCGGCCGATCAGCACCAGCCGGGCCTGCACGCTCTGCGCCAGGTACTCCGCCAGCACCAGGCCAATGCCGCCCATGCCGCCGGTGATCAGATACACGCCGTTCTGGCGCAGCCGCAGCTTCTCGTTGATCGACTCTTCGACGCGCGTGGCCTCGTAGTTCTGCACCCAGCGATCGAAGCCGCGATAGGCCACGACCACATCCGAGGACTTGGCCGCGATCTCGTCGATCAGCTGATCCACGATCTCGATCTCGTCGAATGAGCCCGCCGCCGGCAGCTGAATGTCGATGCTTGAGCAGCTGAGCTTGGGATATTCCTGTGGAATCACCTTGCACGGCCCGAGCAGCGGCGCTTTCTCGGGGTGGCGAATGGTTTCGCCGGCCACGCGCTGCATGTCGTTCGAGACCACGCCGATATGGATCGGCTCTTGCAGGTTGAGGTTGCCGATCGCCTGGGCGAGATACAGCAGACTGAAGAAGCCGCGATCCTGCGCCGCCGCCAGCAGATCGTCACGTGACAGTGCGCGCTCGGCGGGCGTCACGTTCCACAGATGCGCGATAATCGTCGGCAGCTTGTCGTCGTCGCGCAGATTCTTGAACAGCTCGTCGTACTCGGCACGATCAGCCGGGTCGATGCTGTACATCGTCGCGTTGAGCTTATCGAACTGATTACCGCTGAGCACGGTCACAACGTCGCGGCCGGATCGCTGCAAGCGCGCCGTGAACTCGGCGCTCAGGCCCTGGCTGTCGCTGAAAACCAGCCAGCGCTCGGCGTGCTCGCCGTTGGTGCTGCCGGCCGTGACGGGAGCCAGCGTGCGCTTCCATGACGGAATGTAGAACCAGTCGGCGACATCCGCCTTTTTGCGCAGCGAGCCTTTGCGCGGCTTGGCGGTCTCCTGCTCCTTGGGCGGATCGATCCAGTAGCGCTCGTGCTCGAACGGATAGCTCGGCAGCGAAACGCGATGACGCAGCTCGTTGGCGTAGAAGCTCGACCAGTCGATCGCCGCGCCGGCTAGCCAGAGCTGACCGAGCGCCGTCATCAGAAAGGCGTCGTCGGGCTGCTGGTCGTTGGGGTGGCGGATCGACGAAAGCACGATCTGGCTCGACGCCTTGTTGGGATGCTGGCGCGCCAGGCTGCTCAGCGTCTGGCCGGGACCGACCTCAAGCAAAATACGCTCGGGCTGCTTGGCTAGCTCCTGGACGCCGTCGGCGAAGCGCACGGCCTGGCGCAGATGGCGCGCCCAGTAGCTCGGATCGGTCACATCATCGGCCGTGATCCAGGTGCCGGTCACATTCGACAGATACGGCAGCGTGGGCTCGCTCAGCGTCACACGGCGGACCAGCTCGGTGAACTGCGCCAGGATCGGCTCCATCATGATCGAGTGGAAGGCGTGCGAGGTGTGCAGGCGGCGGCAGTCGACGCCCTGGGCCTGAAGCCTGCTCTCAAGCTCGTCGATCGCCTCGTGCGGACCGGAGACAACGCAGCGTGACGGCGCGTTCACCGCCGCCAGCGACAGGCGCTCGTCGAGCTGGGCCAGCGTTTCCTGCTCCGAAAGCGGCACGCTCAGCATGGCGCCGGTCGGCAGCTGCTGCATCAGGCGACCACGCGCCGCGACCAGCGCCAGCGCATCCTCCAGCGAGAGCACGCCCGCCAGCGTCGCCGCCACGTACTCGCCGATCGAGTGGCCGATCAGCGCCTGCGGCTTGATGCCCCAGACCATCAGCAGCTTGGCCAGCGCGTACTCGATCACAAACAGCGCCGGCTGCGTGATCGCGGTCTGCGTCAGCTGCTGGGTCGCCAGCTCCTGGCGCTCCGGGCTGGGATACAGAATGCCGCGCAGGTCCTGGCCCAGATGCGGCATCAGCAGCTTGGCGCAGCGATCGACCTCGGCGCGGAAGCTCAGCTCGGAGTGGTAAAGATCCGCCGCCATGTTGACATATTGTGCGCCCTGGCCGGAGAACATAAAGACGACCGGACGCTCTTTGCCGGTATGCTCGCGGCTAAAGATGCGCTTGGGATCGTTGCCTTCCAGCACGTTGATCGCGTCGTCGAGGTCGCTCACCACCAGCATGCGGCGCTGGTTGAAGGCGCGGCGTCCGACCTTGAGCGTGTAGGCCGCGTCGGCCAGACTCAGCTCGGGATGGCGGCGCAGATGTTTAGCCAGATTGGCCGTCGCGTTGTCGAGCGCCTGGCCGGAGCGTGCCGAAAGCGTGACCATCTGCCAGCGGCGCGACGGTCCCGAAGGCTCGATCTCGGGCGCTTCCTCGATGATCGCGTGGGCGTTGGTGCCGCCGACGCCAAACGAGCTAAGACCGGCGCGGCGCGGCGTCGGGCCGGCGGGCCAGTCGCGCAGCTCGGTGTTGACGTAGAACGGGCTGTTCTCGAAGTCGATCTTGGGATTCGGCGTCTTGTAGTTCAGGCTGGCCGGAATCTTTTTGTGCTTGAGCGCCAGTGCGGTCTTGATCAAACCAGCCACGCCGGCCGCCGCGCTCATGTGGCCGATGTTGGTCTTGAGCGAGCCGAGCGCGCAGAAGTGCTTTTTCTGGGTGCTGGCGCGGAAGACCTGCGTCAGCGCGGCAACCTCGATCGGATCGCCCAGCGGCGTGCCGGTGCCGTGCGCCTCGACATAGCTGATCGTCTCGGGCTCGACCGCCGCCGTGCTCTGCGCCATCGCCACCACCGCCGCCTGACCGTCGACGCCGGGCGCCGTAAAGCCGACCTTGAGCGAGCCGTCGTTGTTGACGGCCGTGCCTTTGATCACGGCGTAGATGTTATCGCCGTCGGCCATCGCGTCCGACAGCCGCTTGAGCACGACCGCGCCCAGGCCGCTGCCGAAGATCGTTCCTTTGGCGTCGGCGTCGAAGGCGCGGCAGTGGCCGTCGGGCGAGTACATGCCGCCTTCCTGGTACAGGTAGCCGCCCCGCTGTGGCACGCGCAGCGAGACGCCGCCTGCCAGCGCCATGTCGCACTGGTAGTTGAGCAGGCTCTGGCAGGCCAGATGCACCGCGACCAGCGAGGTCGAGCAGGCGCTCTGGACGTTGAAGCTCGGCCCTTTGAGATTCAGCTTATACGACACGCGCGTCGTGACATAATCGCGATCGTTAGCGGTGGTCAGCTGGAGCGTGATCACCGGATCGAGATGATGCTGGCTCGGCAGAATATTGTTCAGCAGATAGCCGTTGGTCGCCACGCCGGCATAGACCGAGATCCAGCCGTTGTAGGTATCGGGATCGTAGCCCGCATCTTCGAGCGCGGCCCAGGAGCATTCCAGGAACAAGCGCTGCTGCGGGTCCATGATCTCGGCCTCTTTGGGCGTGTAGCCGAAGAATCCGGCGTCGAAGCCCTCGATGTCCTTAAGCATCGGCGCGGCCTTGACCAGATTTGGCAGACGCGCCAGCGCCGGATCGGGATTGGCCTCCAGCACCTCCTCATCGGTCAGCGGCGTGATCGACTCGACGCCGTCACACAGGTTTTGCCAGAAGTCTTCGAGATTATCAGCGCCCGGAAACTGGCCGCTCATCCCGATAATTGCTACACCCTCAAGCGACTCATAACCCGTCGCGTTACTCATGATCTATGCTCCTTGCCATTAGGCTCTGCGGCTTCTCACTCTTTCC
>DASWTW010000014.1:0-40306 GCA_036401895.1 Herpetosiphonaceae bacterium
TTCTGCAACCCGATCAACAAGGTGCAAACGATCTATGACAACCGAGCGGGTGACGCGCCACAGTACGCGGCTGATCACCTCGCCAACTTGTTCGAGCAGGGCTATCGCGTTCGGGTGACAGCCTACGCGGGGTTTGTGCCGAGCGCCTGCCATCAAGAGGTCGATCTGCTGTATGAGCGGCAGCCTGACGCTCCGCCGGCCAATCGACATATCAGTCCTGACCAGCAACCGCTGCGCATGGGCTACCTGATTCTGGCGCATAATACGCCCAATCATTTTTCGCGGCTCGTTCACGCCCTCGACGACGGGCACGCCCGAATCTATGTCCATATCGACCAAAAATCCAGCCTTCTGCCCTTCCAGCAGCATGTCCCAGGCGATCGCGTACGCTTCATAGGCAGCCGCATACCTGTCTACTGGAGCGACTACTCCACGGCCCAGGCGATCCTTAACCTGATCGCCGAGGCGCTCGACCACGATCCGGGACTGGAGTATCTCTGCCTGCTGAGCGGCTCCGACTATCCGTTGCAGAGCGCCGGCTACATTCGGCACTTTCTCACACAGCGCCGGGGAACCGAGTTCATCAACCTGCTGCCGATGCCCAATCCCACGCTGGGCAAACCGATCGAGCGGCTGACACAGTATCGCTTCCGACCGGATCGTGCCCAGAAGCTCGCGCAGCGGCTCAACGTCCCGCAGCTGCCGATCTTCTCACGTGATTACCGCACATATCTGGGTGAGCTACAGCCGTACGGCGGCAGCACGTGGTGGGCGTTGTCGCGCGCGGCCTGTGAATACATCCTGGGCTTCGTCGCGCAGAATCCGCGCGTGGTGAAGTTTTTCAAGCATACGCTGTTCCCGGAAGAAGGTTTTTTTCAAACGATCATCGGCAACTCGCCTTTTCGTATGCATGTGGCGCATAATCTGACCTACAACGACTGGACCCGCCCGAACCCGCCGTATCCGGCGATCATCGACGAGCAGCACCTGCGACAGGTGTTCGCCGCCCCGCTCGTGGTAGCCAACGACGCGTTCGGGACCGGTGAGCTGTTATTCGTGCGCAAGTTCCCCGACGATTCGCAGCGGCTGGTTGCGCAGCTCCAGGCGCGGCTGGAGGCGGTATAGCTCCATGTCGGACCTCGATTGACTTCGTCGCGATGAAAAGGCATATCTCTTCCTCTGCTACAGCCAGGATCTCTTGAAGCTCATCCCGCGATCACATGGTCTATGGAAACACCGAGGCCCACCGCGCTGGCGGCGCGGAATTTGCTCTCGGTCAGAATAGCAAATGCTCGCGCCGCCAATCACCGGCCACCTGATTTTGCGCGAGTAGCCTTCCAAGACCGGGGGGCGTAGGCCCCAAGCATTAACACGTATGATCGCAGACAGCTGAGCACAATTGAGATCGCCGCGAGGCGAGGAGGACAGACGAATGCCGTTTAACAATCAATCACGCCTTGATCCCTCCCAGGTCCAGGAC
Source organism: Herpetosiphonaceae bacterium (assembly GCA_036401895.1). Taxonomy (GTDB): domain Bacteria; phylum Chloroflexota; class Chloroflexia; order Chloroflexales; family Kallotenuaceae; genus LB3-1. The sequence continues at coordinate 1,481 of DASWTW010000014.1, forward strand.
CGGCGAGGTCGGGGAGTTGGCACCACCGTGGCCCTTGGCGGCGGCGGGCTCGGTCTGGTGGTTTTGTTGGTGGCGATGCTGCTGGGCGTCAATCCGGCTGATCTCGGCGGCGCGGTCGATCCGTCGTCGCAGACCGTGCCGCAGAGCTCCGTATCAGCCGAGAACCTGGAGGCGCAGTGCAAGACGGGCGCAGATGCCAATGAGCGCGAAGACTGCCGGCTTGTAGGCTTTGTCAATAGCATCCAGTCGTTCTGGACTGATGAGTTTGCACGCCGTGGATCACAGTACACTCCCGCTCAGCTCATACTGTTCACAGATGCCACCCAGGCAGCCTGTGGCTACGCCAGCGCCGCCGTGGGGCCGTTCTACTGCCCCAGGGATCAGCAGGTCTACCTGGATATGAGCTTCTTTGAGGAGCTGCGCACGCGCTTTGGCGCCCAGGGTGGCGCGTTCGCCGAGGCGTATGTGCTGGCACACGAGTATGGCCATCATGTGCAGAATCTGACCGGCGCGCTGGATGCGCAGGCAGGCGCGCGAGACACCGGGCCGGAGAGCGGCGCCGTGCTCACGGAGCTTCAGGCCGACTGTCTGGCGGGCATCTGGGCCTTCCATGCTGCCGAGACCGGCTACCTTACTCCGCTGTCGGATGCCGAGATCGCCCAGAGCCTCGACGCGGCGGCCGCAGTCGGCGATGATCGCATCCAGGAGCAGACACAGGGCTACGTTTCGCCTGAATCATGGACGCACGGGTCATCCGAGCAGCGCCAGCTGGCATTCAAGGATGGATTCCAATCAGGCAATCTGGATACGTGCGCGACGCCGGGGACGCAGTAACGCCATCTTGAGAAAGGCGCTGTGGTACCACACAGCGCCTGCTCCAGCAACATGCACAATTGCGACTGGGTACGGCCCCACTGGCCTGAGCAGCCTCGTAGCCGGTTGTGCGGCCTATAAATTATTGAACTCGGGGGCATGCTGCGCACGCCCTGGACGTATCGCAATACACCCCTAGATCAATCGCTTGTTGCTCTAGAGTACCTGGTAAACCCACCAGGCCCCAAAGATCGTCGCCAGGAACAGCGCGAGCAGCAGCACACTTGCTACCATCCACTGCCAGCCGTACAGCCATATAAGCTGGCGCGGCGGACGGTTACTGATGAGTACGGGCATCGTGGCGCCGGCTGCAACGATCTTGCCTTTGCTGATCGTGCGTACTGCTCCGTACACCCACACCTTTTCTCCCACCGGAATACACACCTCGGACACGGTAGTCCACGTGGTCTTCTGCCAGCGACGGGCGACAGCGCCCTCTTGTGCCAGCTGCTCAAGCGCGGCGAGGTCGTTCATAATCCACGTGTGGTGACCAGGCCCTGTCAGCGACAGAGTCGCACGCACGGGCTCAATACAAATGCCATGCTCCCCATCACTCAAGCGAAAAGGGTGCTCGGAGGTCCGATCCGAGAGCGTTGTCGAGCTACGGCGGCCTTGTTGCTCGCGCAGCACGACCCGCCAGTAGACGCAGGGCGTTTTGCTGAGCGGCGCATATTCGGGCGTGTGAGCGGGCTGGGTTTGCCCGGTAATAGCGATGTTTCCCTCATCAGGGACGCGGTCGATCGGGAGTACAGGTGTTTGTCGCACCTGCATCCAGTGCCGCCACCAGCGCTGGATCGGGGGAACAAGGGACAGCTCGGCGAATATCGCGATAACAAACGGTATCAGGAACATGTAGTGCATCGACAGAGTATAGCAGGCAGTATCCCGGCTGCACCAGGTGACGACAGAACAGACGATTCGGAGGGCGCCGGGGGATGTAGGAGCCGTACTACAGCCCGCGATGCACATGTGGCGCGCAGCCTCGCCGAGTTATATCTCCAACTTTTGTCGTATGGCGTGGTGCAACATTAGCGCCGGCGCGCTCGTCATACCGACCACAACATCGCTGATGCAAACAGCAAAACTATGCTATAGAATATGGAGAAGACCAATGAAAACACAATTGATGCGCTCGACGACGAATAAACAGATCGCCGGTGTGGCTGGCGGCCTAGCGGAAGCGTTCGGGTGGGATGTGACGCTCGTTCGGCTGGGGTTTGTAGGGTTGGCACTGCTGAACGGTGGCGGCCTGCTGCTGTACGTGATCCTCTGGCTGGCGATGCCCAGGGCAGGCGAGCGCTCAGTGCTCCAGCAGACGGTTGCCGGGGCGCACAGCGCAACCGCGCTCCTGACGTCTGACCGAAACCGCACCCTGGGACTTGCGCTCCTCGGTGCTGGTGGCTTGCTCCTCGCCGGCGCGCTCGATCTCAGCGGCCCGGTAATCGCGCTGGCCTTCCTGGGCCTGGGCTGGTACCTGATCCGCCAGCGCTAACCCGCCAGCGCCTGCCGACAGACACGACCGCCTCCTGAAAGGCGGTCGTTGCGTTGGCGCGGATAACCGGCCCTTTGGAGATCAACCGTGGGCAGCGACGCTCTCAGGCGCTGAGAGCGTCGCTGCAAAAAAGCCGGTTACATCCCGAATGTAGCCCGCCCGATCCAGATAGTAGCCACCACAATGCTGGGCGCCGTCGATGATCCTTAAGTCCGTGCCGGAGCCTGCCGCTGCATACAGTCTATGTGCATGATCGACCGGGATCGTCCGATCCTCGGCGCCGTGGATCAGCAGCAAGGGCCGTGGCGCAATGCGATCGATCACGTCGAGCGGCCGTACTGCGTCGAAGCTGTAGCCGTAGCACCAGCCGCTCAGCGCATCCGCAAGGTTGAGCAGCGGCCGGGCCGGAAGATGGTAGTGCCGGTAGGTGCCGGCGATCACATCGCGCATCGTCGCAAACGGCGAGTCGGCAATGACCGACTGGATGCGCGGCTCGGCGGCGGTTGCCAGGATCGCCAGCGACGCGCCCATCGAGTAGCCGAGCAGGCCGATCCCTGCGTCCGGCAGCCGCTGTCGCGCATAGGCGATCGCGGCCTGAACATCTTGCATCTCATAATAGGCCAGCGATGAGCGCGCGCACTCGCTCTGGCCACAGGCGCGGTAGTCGAAGAGCAAAACATTATGGCCGGCTCGCCAGAGTGCCGCGCCGATGCCAAGAAACTGGTGCTTCATCCCACGACGACCACTGAGCACGATCACCGTCGTGCGCGCCGCAGGCCGAGCGAGCCACCACCCACTCAGACCGACTCCATCTGCCGTCTCAAAGCGCACCGTCTCAAAGTCTACCTGTAGCTCCCACGGCGACAGCGTGTACTCGTCATGCGGGCGGCGCGGCGAGCTGTTGAGCGCGCGCGTTGTGTAGGCCGCCAGACCAAGCGCACCGGCGCAGAGCGCGCCGCCCAGCGACAGGGCATAGTGTATCGATCGCGCAGGCATCGCTTACGCTCCTCGCGAGCGCTCTAGCTGATCTCCGGTCGGCAGCGAATCTGCGCCGGCAGACTCGGCGACTGCGGGCTGCCCTTCCACTTTGGCGATCGACACTGCCGGCTGACCCTTCAAGAGCGCGTTGGCCTCGCTCACCGTGCTGGGCTGCTGCTTCAGGTGTTTGACCGGCGAGAAAAACAGCCAGAGCCAGGAGCAGGCCAGGCCAAGCGTACAAACGATCAGCGTGTTGTAGAGCCCGATCTGCTCACCCAGGAAACCGCCCAGCAGCGCGCCCAGCGGCACGACGCCGTAGGTCAGCAGCCGGTAGCTCGCGTTGATCCGGCCGCGCATATCGTCGGGCGTGATGATCTGGCGCAGCGCATTGACATGCACGTTGCAGGCGGTCATGCCTATGCCGCGAATAAAAAACGCCGCCATGATGATGCCGATCGCAAACCAGCCAGGGCCGGTCGCCAGCCCAAACAGCAGCGGCGCGACCGCACTCAAGGCCGAGCTGCCGATCATGATCCAGCCCAGGCCGATCCAGCTCGTGGCGCGAGTTGTCAGCAGCGCGCCGAGGAGTGCGCCCGCGCTGCCGACGGCGAAGACCACGCCGAGCATGCCGGCGCTCATCTGGAGATTGCGCACAACATACAGCAGAAATGCCGTATTGATCGCGTTCCACCAGAAGTTATACGTCGCAGCTTCGCCGGCAAAGGCGCGCAGGTAGCCATTCTGGAAGTTCAGACGAAAGCCTTCAGGAACCTCCTGACGGATCTTGCTCCACTGCACCGGCTCCGTCTGCTCACGCGGCGGCGTTCGGATCAGCCACAGCGTGATCGCCGAGAACAAAAACGATATTGCGTCGATAATCACGGCGATCGGCGCGGTCAAAAGCTGGATCAAGCCGCCCGCCAGGCCCGGCCCGGTAATCTCGGCGATCGACGCGGTTGCGCTCAGCTTGCTATTGGCGTCGACAAGCTGATAGCGCCGGACCACGCGCGGCAGAAACGATTGGTAGGCCAGCTCAAAGAACATCGTGCAGGTGCCGATCAGAAAGGTGATAACCCACAAATATTCCATGCGCAGCATGTTGGACCAGGCCAGCACAGGAATCAGCCCGAGCAAGATCGCCCGTCCCAGGTTGGCAGTGATCAGGATCGGCTGGCGGCGCGCGTGATCGACCCACACACCGGCAAAGACCGTCAGGATCAGGTAGGGCGCAAAGCTCAGCGCGTTGAGGATACCCATCTGCTCGGGCGTGGCTTGCAGAAAGAGCGCCGCTGTCAGCGGCAGCGCCAGATGCGAGATCTGCGAGCCGATCATCGAGACAGTCTCGCCGGCCCACAGCTTCATGAAGTTCCCGCTGCGCCAGAGCGTGACCTGCTGCTGAAGCCGAATGTAGGACTGGCTGCCCCACGCGCGCAGCCGGCCGCGTGTGTTGAGCATCTGGAGCTGTGAGCCACGCGACTGGTTTAGCCCTGACAGGTAGGCACGCGATGTTTTCCAGGCTTGATAGATTCTGGTACCACCACGCGAAACCCGGACTCGCGAGCTGCGCCAGAGTTGGCCGAACGCTTCGCGCCTGGTTCGAGAGCGCCGGTGAGATGTTTGCCGAGCTTTGTCGCCTGGTGCGCGCATAAACTTGCCTCGCTATCCTTCACAATCGTCGCCAAGAGTGATTGCTTAATCCCGACCAGGCTTACTGCCCGGCTATATGATGTTGCCCGATCCGACAGCTCGCTCCTGCGCGGCGCTATGCAGGCAGAGCACCGGCTGCGTCGGCTGAGCGATCAGCAGCGCCAGCAACTCGCATAGCTGCTGCAACAGCGCCGTGATGGTGTCCGCCTCGAAGTATCTCCGGTCGTACGACAGCGAGAGCAGCAGCTCTGTCGCCGGAGCTACAACCAGGTTGAGCGGATAGTGCCAGCTGTCGACTGAGCGCAGATGCGCAACCTCCAGCCCGCCGATCCCGCCTGGAAGCGACGACGGATAGTTTTGAAAGCGAAATGTTGCTTCGAAGAGCGGCTGTGTCGCCGGCAGCTCGCACCACGCCTGTATCTGTTGCGACGACACGTAGTCGTATTGCTGCGCCGTAACATGCAGCGTTTGTAGCTGCCGCAGCCAATCCAGCACCGACAGCGCCGCTGGAATACGTACGCGCAGCGGTAAGGTGTTGAGATACAGTCCAACCTGCGTCTCCACTCCCGCGATCGCCGGTGGCCGGCTTGAGCTGACGAGGCCGTAGACCACGTCGGGCTCGTGAGTTATATGGCTCAGTAGGAGCGCCCATGCGCCCTGGAGCAGCGTGCTCATGGTGATCTGATTCTGCCTGGTGAATTGATTCAGCGCGGCTGTGGTCTCGGCTGCAAGGTGAATCTGCTGATCGGCATAGCGCGCGGAGGCTGCGGCTGCTCCGGTCCACTCGCCCAACGCTGTATGTGCCGGCTGGAATCCTGCCAACAGGTTGTGCCAGAAGCCGGCCGTGCGCTCGGCGTCCTGCTGCCTGGTCCAGGCGATATACTCACGGTACGATCCCGCTGGCTCTGGCTCCAGTCGCTGGCCGGCACGCGCAGACTTATAGGCGGCGATCACGTCCTTGAGCAGGAGTTGAAAGCTCCAGCCATCGATGATGAGATGATGTGCGCTCCACACAACAACCTGCCGATCATCCGCCAGCTGCAATAACGTCAGACGCATCAGCGGCGCCTGGGTCAGATCGAACCGCTGCCGGCACGTGGCCTCAATAATCTCCGACCGTCGCGACTGCTGCTCGGCTCGTGATAGCTGCCGCAGGTCGTGCTCGATCCACGGCACGTCTACATCGCGCAGCACCACTTGCAGCGGCTCCGCCAGCCCCTGCCACTCGAACGCCGTTCGCAGCATCGCATGCCGATCGATCGCCGTCTGCCAGGCTTGCTTGAACGCCGGAACGTCGAGCCGGCCATCCAGGCGAAAACATTCTTGCAATGAATATGCCTCGGTCTCGGGATGCTCGATCAGATAGGCCAGCATCGTGCGCTGCATCGGCGCGAGCGGGTAAAGATCGGCGATTCGCTGCCGGTTATGCACTAGCCGATCCAGGGTCGTCTGATCCAGCGCGGCAAGCGGGAAATCTGCCGGTGTGTAGGCGCACTCCAGCGTATCGGCGCTCTGAATCAGCGCTCGCAGCGCGTCCACAAAGCCCTGCGCCAGCCGCTCGATCGTCGCCCGCCGATGCCGTTGCTTGCTGTAGGTCCAGGTTATGTGAAGCTGCCCGGCGGCAACGTAGCCGTCGACGTCGAGCAGGTAGCTGCGACGGCCAAGCGGGCTATGGATCGGGCCATAGGCTTCGCTGGCCTGCGCGAACAGCGAGGCCGGCGGTAAGCTTTGATCGAACTGGCCAAGATAGTTGAAGCTGACCTCAGCCTGCGGCAGCGAGCACAGCGCCTCGCGAACGTCAGCGCGGCCCAGGTAGCGCAGCACGCCGTAGCCAAAGCCGCGCTGTGGCATATGCCGCAGCTGTGCCTTCACGGCTGTCAGTGTTGCAGTTGCCGACGCCGCGCCGCCCTCCAGCAGCACCGGAAAAATGCTGGTGAACCAGCCGACCGTAGACGACAGATCGATGGCGGCTCCGATCTCCTCGCGGCCATGACCCTCGACATCTACCAGCAGCGCCGGCGCGTTGGTCCAGCGCGTAAAGGTTTGCAGCAGCGCGCTCAGCAGTAGATCGTTGATCTGGCAATGATGAATGCCCGGCAGGTCGCGCAGCAAACACCGCGTTTCCGCGCGCGATAGCTGCACCTCGACGGTACGCGCCGTGGCCTCGGTATTCTCGCCGTCGCCGCGATCGACGGGCAGTGACGCCACCCGCGACCAGCTCAGGCTGCGCCAGTAGTCCAGCTCGGCCAGCGCCTCGTCCGACTCAGCATAGCGCACCAGCTGTCGTGCCCACTCACGGTACGACGTGGTTTTGGGCGGAAGTGAGATCGGCTGCCCGGCCTGTGCCTGACGATAGGCCGCTTGCAGATCCGTCAGCAGAATCCGCCACGACACCCCATCGATCGCCAGGTGGTGAATCACGATCAGGAGACGCTGCGCGCCCTGCGGCTCAAGCTGGAAGAGGACCACGCGCAGCAGCGGACCGGCGCCGAGATCCAGGCTGACCTGTCGCTGTGCCGCGATCGTCTCGATCCGGGCTGTCTGCTCCGCCACCGATACACCGGACAGATCGATCTGCTCAAACGGTAGCGGCTCGTCGGGAGCAACCATCGCTTGACGCCAGCCATCCGGCCCATGCTCGAAGCGCAGGCGCAGCGCGTCGTGCTGAGCCAGCACACTGCTCATGGCCTGACGCAGCGCCGTCGCTTCCACAGCCTGCCGAATGTCCAGCAGAATCGCCTGGTTCCAGTGCTCGGGCGCCGGCAGCTGCTGCTCGAAAAACCAGTGCTGGATCGGCGTCAGCGGCAGCGCACCAATAACGATGCCTTGCTCAGCCTCGACTGCGGCGATGCTGCCGACTACCTGCGCCAGCCCGGCGATCGTCTGGTGCTCGAACATCTGTCGCGGCGTGAGCTGAAGGCCGCTCTGGTTAGCCCGCGTGATCACCTGGATGCTGATGATCGAATCGCCGCCGCGCTGAAAGAAATTATCGTGGATGCCGACCTGCTCAACTCCCAGCGTATCGGCCCAGATGCGCGCCAGTGTCGCCTCGACGGGCGTGCGCGGCGGTGTGTAGCGCTGCTGGTGATCCTGCTGCTCGGGCGCGGGCAAGGCGCGCTGATCGACTTTGCCGTTCGGCGTCAGCGGCAGCGCGTCGAGCACCACGAATGCCGAGGGCACCATGTAGGCGGGCAGCCGTTGCGCGAGGAATGAGCGCAGAATTGAGGGCAGGCCCTCATCCCCCAACCCCTTTCCCCACTCCTCGGCGGGCTTCCGCCTCGTCGGAGGCAGGAGAAGGGGAGTCAAGGTACTGTCTTTGTTTTCTGTGTTCGTTGGTTCCCTAGGTTCTAGGTTCTGGGTTCTAGGTTCTTCGACGACGTACGCTACCAGCCGCGTATCCGCCGTATCTTGTCGCGCCACGACGACGACCTCGCGCACGCTCGGATGCAGCGCGATCGCGGCTTCGATCTCGCCCGGCTCGATGCGGTGACCACGGATTTTGACCTGCTGATCGCTGCGCTCCAGATACTCCAGGCTGCCATCGCCACGGTAGCGCACGCGGTCGCCGGTGCGGTAGAGCCGCGCTCCGCGGTTTGAGGTAAAAGGATCGGAGATGAAGCGTGCGGCGGTGAGATCGGGACGGTTGAGGTAGCCGCGCGCCAGACCAGGGCCGCCGACATACAGCTCGCCCGTCACGCCGATCGGCACCGGCTGTAGCTCGGCATCCAGGACATACACCTCGACGCTGGGATACGGCCTGCCGATCGAGACCTGGTGCTGCAGCGCGGCGTCGGGCGCTGCGGCGAGCGCGCAGCGTGTGACCTCGACGCTGGCCTCGGCCAGACCGTAGGTATTCAAAAGCAGAACGTCGGGGCGCGTATGCTGTTGCCAGGCGAGCAGACACTCGGGCCGGGCGCGCTCGCCGCCAATAATCACCAGCCGCAGCGACTCCGGCAGCTGTAGATCGCGACCATCCAGGCTCGCCGCCAGCGTGTGCCAGATTGCCGTCGGCAGGTTGAGCACGGTGATCCGCTCTTCCTCACAGGTGCGCAGAAATACTCCCATCGAGTCGAGCATCGTCGGCGGGCGCAGCACCAGGGCCGCACCGTGCGCCAGGCAGGGAAAGATCTCCTCGACGCTGGTATCCCAGCTGATCGACGTGAATTGCAGCACGCGATCGGCGGGCGACAGCGCATACTCAGCCGTGACCGTCGTGATGAAGTTGTCCAGCGATCTGCGCTGGATCATCGCGCCCTTGGGCTGCCCGGTCGAGCCCGAGGTATAGATCACGTAGGCCAGGTGATCCGGTGTGGCGGCGGAGCGCGGAGCGTGATCGGGCTGCTGCTCGATCGCTGCCTGATCGGCATCCAGGCAGATCACCTGCGCCGCGTGTGCTTCAGGGCCAGACACCGCGTGCAGCAGTGCCACAAAGCGCTGCTGGGTCAGCACCACCGGCGCGGCGGTATCGGCGAGCATAAAGCGTAAGCGATCGGCGGGATAGCCGGGATCGAGCGGGACATACGCGCCGCCTGCCTTGAGCGCCGCCAGCAGCCCCACGATCATCTCGGGCGAGCGCTCAACACAGACGCAGACGCACACATCGGGGCCGACGCCGCGCCGCTGAAGCTCATGCGCCAGCTGATTGGCGCGCCGATCGAGCTGCGCGTAGGTCAAAGATTGGCCCTCGTAACTCACCGCGATCGCATCGGGATTGCGCCTGACCTGCGCCGCAAAACAGCCGAGGAAGCTGTCCGTGTTCGGCGGCGTGCGCTCGGTTGTGCTCCACTCATGAAGCAGCGTGTGGCGCTCGGCCTCGGTCAGAAGCGGCAGACGGCTGATGCGCTGCTCCGGCTGGGCGAGCGCATGTTCCAACAGCGTGGCGAAATGCTCGTGAAGGCGCGCAATCGTCGCGGCGTCGAACAGATCGGGATTGTACTCCCACGCGCCGCTCAGGCTGCCGGCGCTGTCGGTGATATACAGCGTCAGGTCGTACTCAGCCGTGGCCAGCGAATCGAACTCGATCTGCTCGATCGTCAGATTCGGCAGCTTGAGCCGGGAATGCGGAACGTTCTGGAGCGCGAACGCGACCTGAAACAGCGGCGTCCGATGCAGCGTGCGCTCCGGCTGAAGCGCGTCGACCAGCTTCTCGAAGGGCAGATCTTGATGCGCATACGCGCCCAGCGCCACGCCGCGCACGCGGCTCAGCAGCTCACGAAAACGGGGATTGCCCGTGAGATCGACGCGCAGCGCCAGCATGTTGACGAAACAGCCGATCAATTCTTCAAGCTCGCTGCGTGTGCGGCCGGCGATCGGCGAGCCGACCACAATATCCTGCTGCCTGCTGTAGCGGCTGAGCAGCACATTGAACGCCGCCAGCAACGTCATAAACGGCGTGACACCTTCGCGCTGGCTGAGCGCGGCGATCGACTCGGAGATGGCGGGCGGCAGCGTAAATGCGTGGCGCGCGCCGCTCTGCGCGGTCACCTTCGATCGCGGCCGATCGGTCGGCAACTCCAGGATCGGCAGCTCACCTCCTAGCTGGTGCTGCCAGTACTCCAGCTGTCTGCTGAGCGCGGCACCGCCGAACGATTGCTGCTGCCACAGGGCATAGTCGACGTAGCGGATCGGCAGCGGCGGCAGCGAGTGCCGCTCTCCCCTCGCCCAGGCGGCGTATACCTCGGCTAGCTCACGCGCAAACACGCCAACCGACCAGCCGTCGGCGATAATGTGATGCATAACGATCACAAGCAGATGCTCGGTCTCGTCCAGGCGCAGCAGTTCGATGCGCAGAAGCTGATCGCGCTGGAGATCGAATGGTCGCTGCGCGGCTGCCAGCAGCATCTGTCGCGTTTGCTGCTCACGCGTATCAGGCTCAAGCCGGCTGAGATCGATCACCGGCAGCGCGACACTGGCAGCCGCCCTGACGATCTGCACCGGCTCTCCGGCGCTGGTTGTAAACACAGTGCGCAGGCTATCATGCCGCCGCACGATCTCGTTAACGCTGCACTGCAAGCCATCGATCTGCAAGCGACCGGTTAGACGAAACACCGAGGCCGCATTAAAGGTCGAGCGGCCGGGCTCTAGCTGCTCCAAAAACCAGATCCGCCGCTGGACCGACGAGAGCGGAAACGTGGTCGTCTCGGACTCGTCCATGGCCGGGCGGATGATTGGCTGGGCCGCCGGCTGGCTATTGCGCTGGCGCAGACGCAGCGCCAGCAGCGCGCGCTGCTCGGGTGACAGGCCGCTGATTGCAGTCACGGTCTGCGGCTGCGGCTGCTCAGTGCTCATGTTCGCCAGATCAGGCAGCTTGAGATTGCGCAGAAACGTGTCGAAGGGCGCGATGTCGAGCCGCGCCAGGTAGGCGTGCGCCGCCTCACACGACGCGCCGGCGATGGACTCGTAGTGCTCACGATCGCCCAGCAAGCGCTGAAGCGCGGACAGCCAGGGCTCGACATCCTGCGGCGGCACGATCGCGACCGGAATATGGTTGCTGTCCAGACGCTCTTCGTAGCGCTCGATCGCATGGACCGGCAGCACGTAGGGCACGCCCAACTTGGCCTCGGGCAAGCCGCCGGCATCGCTGGCCAGCACCGGAATCCCGCGCAGCATGGCCTCGACCGCGACCTGTCCGAACGCCTCGTCCCACAGCGACGGCGCGAGTAGAACCCGCGTCTGAGCAAACAGCTCGTCGATGTCGGCGACCGGCGGCAGCAGGCGCACATTCGGCAAGCGCTCAAGCGCGGCCCGATCGGCGTCGGTGGTGCCCCAGGTCGGCACGGCGGCAAACGCAACCTCCGGCAAGCGCTCGGCCAGGGCCGTGAAGATCGACAAGCCTTTCACCGCGCAGGGATTGATCAGCGTGACATAGCCGCGATCGGAGGTGCCGAAGCGCGGAAACGGCGGCGATCCATAGACCGGAAACGGGATCACCTGCGCCTCGCAGCCGGACCAGCGCTGAATATAGTCTTTGACGTAGCTGCTGACGGTGATGATGCCGGCCGTGCGGCGGATCAGCTGCGTTTTAGCGGCGCTGGCGACAAAGCAGGTCGGGCCGAACGGCAGATGCAGCGTGGTATGCGCGATCAGCACCACACGGCCGCCGCTGGCCTCAAGCGCGACTTCGAGCAGCACCTGCGCCGGATCTTCCGTCGAGGCCAGCGTCCAGTCGGGCGCGAACGACTCGATCTGGCGGCGGAGGTAGGCGCGCAGCGCGGTAATGTCGGCGACGGCGTGGATCTCGACGTCCGCGTGCCGGTAGACGACCGCATCAGCCGAGGCCGCGATCACGTCCAGGCCCTGGCGCTCAAGCTGCGCGCGCAGCTCGTCGGCGCTGATCGTCTGGGCGGCGGCCGGCGCTATAACCCGGCAGTCATGGCCACGAGCGGCCAGCCCTTCGATCAGGATGCGATTAGCTTTGGGCGCGCCGCCGAGCGTCGTGTTGTAGATCGCTTTTTGGGTCAGTAGCAATTTCAAAAGCTGCCTCCGGTCAGAACCTCGCTGTTGAGCAGCGCGGTGATCTCCTCGGGTGAAAGCCCGTCCAGCTCCCGCATCACGGCGGCGATGTCGTCCATGCTCGCCTGCTCGATCTGATACGCTTCGATCGCGCCGGCCAGCTCGGCGATCGTGAGCGCGCCGGTGAACAGCACGCTCATCGGAATATCGAGATCCAGCGCGGCGCGGACGCGTGACAGGATCTGGGTTGCCATGAGCGAGTGGCCGCCGAGATCGAAAAAGTTCTCGTCGACGCTGATCTGCTCGCGGCCCAGCATCTCGCCCCAGATCTCGGCCAGCAGCTGCTCCAACGGCGTGCGCGGCGCGATCAAGCTTTGCTCTGGCGCTGGAGCCTGCTGTGCGCGGCGCAGCTGAATCTGATCCAGCACATGTTCTATACCATGGCGCTCGTGGGCGATGCGGCTGTAGAGCGCGGCGCGGTGCAGTCCGTGCGGCTCAGCGCTGATCGGCGCGCCGGGCTGCTCCTCGTTGGGCTGAGCTGCGCCAGGCTGGTAGCGAGCCTCGGCGGCGATCGCGGCGGAGACCAGGTAGCCTTCCTGGCGCTGTTCGGCTCCCGCGATGCTGACGAGGAACTCGCGCGCGGGCTGGTTTCTGGCTGTCGGCGTGAAGCGCAGCAGGATCTGCTCAAGGCCACGAGCCAGCGCGATCTGTCCCAGCTGCGACAGCATCCGGTGCTCCACGCCGCGACCAAGCGCGCGGCAGCTCAGCAAGAACGTATCGACGACCAGCTGTTGGGCTTCGGCGGCGAACAGCAGCGCGCCGACCAGGCCGTAGTCGCCGAAGCGATCCCCGACCTGCACAGCCAGACATTCACACGCTTCCGACTCAAGCAGCCGCGACAGCTCCTGCTCCGAGCGCCGCGCCGTCGTGAGATTGAACTGATTCGTCCGCTGCGTTAGCTGGGCAATGCGATGCAACTGATGTCTGGTCGGCGGCGCGATCGTGACCTCAAGCTCAAGGCCGGCCAGAAAATCCCCGAAGCTGTGCGCGCTACGGCGAAACTCGGCGCGGCTCAGCTGCTGGCGATACAGGCCGGTCCGCCGCCGGTCTTCGTCGGTCAGCTTTAGCCGATCGAAGGCCCAGACGTGCCGCAAAAAGTGCGGGATCGTCTCGGGATCGCTCGGCACTTGCAGCGTCAGCACGTCGGGGCAATGGGCGCGCAATTCGGCGCACTCCAGCGGATTGTCGTCGAGGAAGATAAAGCTATCGATACCGAGCTGTAGCTCGTCGGCCAGCGAGCGCACGTTTTCGGATTTGGTGTGCCAGTTGATGCGCCGGCTGGTGATATGCTCGCGTCTGAGCGGCAGATCGCTGCGCCGGGAAAAAACCTCGTCAATATCGGCCTCGTCGTTCTTGCTGCACAGGCAGAGCACCATGCCTGCGTCGTGCTGCGCAACCATCCACTCCTGCAACACACGATAGCCGGGATCGAGCCGAATACCGGTGACGCCATCCTCGGCGCAGACGCCATGCCACAGCGTATGGTCGCAGTCGAGCACGATCACCTTGTAGGGCGGGCGCTGAAGCGCATCGATCTTGCGGGCCAGCAGCGTGCCGAGCGCCGCGAAAAAATTCAGTGTGTACGGAATCTGCCCGAGCTCATCCCCGTGCGCGTCGTAGTAGTCGGCAACCGGGTAGGCCTGGAGCAGCTCAGCTGGCGCCAGCAGATAGATATTGTCGAGCGACGCAAGCTCGGCGGCCAGTCGCTGCTCCAGGCGCTGCTGAAGCGCCGCAAAGGCAGGATCGGCGAGGGCGGCGGGTGAGGCCGGGCACAGACAGACCAGGTACGGCACAGCCGCGCGCTCGGCAGCGTGGAGCAGCGCCGACACAAACTCCTGAGCGTTGCGCTCGATCCGCTTGACGCGCTGAGCCGGTCCCAGGCGCGCGTCCGCCTCCGCCGACTGGTAGAGCCAGTCTTCAAAGCGCACCAGGATAATATTCACGCCGCGACGATTAGCGGCCAGCAGGCTCGTCGGATCGAGCAGCTGCGCAAACACCTGGTTGAATGGCGCAAAGCTGATCACGGCCGGGCGCTGTAGCTCGTCCAGCCAGTAGCCGAGCGACTCCGCCAGCGGCTCGGCGGTAAAGGTCGCGCTGATCGCCAGCGTTTGCTCGGGACGCACGGCGGTCACTCGCTGCTCCAACGGCGCGGGCAGTGCCAGCGTGGAAAGTCGCCGCTCCGGCTGCTCGGCCAGTGTTTGCAGGATCGCGCAGTAGAACTGTGCCAGCGCCTCGATCGTCGTGTCGTCGAAGAGCGCGCCGGGATACTCGATCACCGCTCGGAGCTGCGCGCCGTCACGAACGATCGTCAAAAACAGATCGAAGTCGGTTGTCGGGCGCGGGCAATCCTCGGGTCGCAGCGTCAGGTCTGGCAGGCTGAGCGCCGGCAGCGGTCGATCCATGAAGCTGAGCATCGCCCGCACCAGCGGCGCGCGGCTCGCACGTCCTGCCGCGCGAGCCTGCTCCACAACGGCGGCAAACGGCGCGTCCTGGTGATCGTAGGCGGCCAGCGCGGTATCGCGAGCGCGCCGCAGCGTTTCGCGCAGAGTCGGATCGCCGTGCAGCTGTGTGCGCAGCGCCAGCGGATAGGCGAAGAAACCGATCAGCGAGTCGATCTCGGCCCGGCTGCGTCCGGCGGTCGGCGTGCCGACGACCAGATCGTCCTGGCCGCTGAAGCGCTGAAGCAGCACATCGAAAGCCGCCAGCAGCGTCATAAACAGCGTCGCCTGCTCCGAGCGGCCACGCTCAGCCAGCGCCGCCGCCAGGTCCGCGTCGATCGTGAACGCGTGGCTAGCGGCGCTCAGCACCGGCTCAGCCGGACGCGGCCGATCCGTTGGCAGCTCCAGCGTCGGCGCGGCGTCTAGCTGGCGCCGCCAGTAGTCGAGATGCGGCGCGAGCTGCTCGTCCGACAATGCCTGTCGCTGCCAGCGCGCAAAGTCGGCGTACTGCACCGCAAGCGGCGGCGACTCCACTGGCCGCGCCTGCACCAGCGCTCGGTAGTGCGTCGCCAGCTCGTCGATCAGCAGCGCCATCGACCAGAGATCGCAGATAATGTGATGCGCCGCCAGCACCAGCAGATGCTCGTCATTTGCCAGTCGCAGCACGGCCGCTCTGAGCAGCGGACCCTGCCGGAGATCGAAGGGCTGCTCGATCGCGGCCAGAAGCAGCCGACTGGCTTCCTGCTCACGAGCGTGCGGCAGCTCGGCGCTCACATCGAGCAGCCTCAGCGGCACACTCGACGACGGCGCGACCACCTGAATCGTCTGCTCGCCGCGTGTGTGAAACGTGGTACGCAGGCTGTCATGGCGGGCGACAACCAGATGCAAACTTTGCTCCAGCGCTGCCAGATCCAGCCGGCCGCTCAGGCGATACACAACTGGAACAGTGAATACGCTGCTCGCGGGCATCAGCTGATCCAGCAGCCAGAGCCGCTCTTGCTCGAATGAAAGCGGCGCTTCCGGGCTGTCGCTCCCGGCGGTGATCGGCGGAAGAGCGGTCTCATCGGCCAGCTGTGCGCAGAGCTGATCCGCCAGCTGCGCAATCGTGATCTCGCCCAGCAGCGTCGCCGGCGACAGCTCGACGTCCAGATCGGTCGCCAGCTGCTGCCGAAGCTCGACGGCCACCAGCGAGTCGAGGCCCAGGCTGCTCAACGGCTGCTCCGCATCCAGGCTGCCGCAATCGACGCCGAGTGTGCTCGCCAGCAGATCCAGCAGATACGCACGCAGCAGCGCGGGACGATCGGCGGCGGCGCTGGCGAGCAGATGCGCGCGGCTGAGGTGCTCGCCAGGATCGGCGGCGATTTGCGCGTAGATGCTGCTGCCGACGACCGACAATCTGTCCTGCTGAAAGGCTGCGCGGCAGGCATGGCGCTGGATCTTGCCGCTGGATGTTTTGGGAATGCTGCCGTGCCGGATCAGCATGACCGCGTAGGTTTGTAGCTCGTGCTGCTCGGCGACCGCCCGCCGAATCGCGCTGATCACCGGCGTGAGGTCAAGCTCGCTGTTGCCGCGCTCGACTTCCTGCACCACGACCAGCCGCTCTTCGCCGCCGACCTCGATCGCAAAGGCCGCGCTGCCGCCGAGACGTAGCGCCGCATGGCTCTGCTCGACGCTCTGCTCGATGTCCTGCGGGTAATGGTTGCGGCCACGAATAATGATCAGATCTTTGATCCGGCCCGTCACGAACAGCTCGCCGTCGCGCTCAAAGCCCAGGTCTCCGGTGCGGAGAAACGTCAGCTCATCCGCGCCGCCGAGTCGCGCCTGAAAGGTTGCGGCGGTCAGCTCGGGCTGCCGCCAGTAGCCCTGCGCGACACTCGGGCCGCTGACCCAGATCTCGCCGACCTCGCCGGGCGCGCAGGGCGTGCGCGTGTCGGGATTCGCAATCGTGATCGACTGTGAGTCAAGTGTCTGGCCGCAGCCGACCAGCGTTTGCGCACCCTCAGCGTCGGCCTCAGCATCGACAATCTGGTTAAGCGCGAGCGCATTGCTATCGACAGTAATGGTTATCGGCACTGCGCGCTTGCGGCCACCCGCGACGATCAGCGTGGCCTCGGCCAGGCCATAGCAGGGATAGAAGGTAGAGCGACGAAAGCCGGCAGCTGCGAAGGTAGCCGCGAAGCGCTCCAGCGTCTCGATGCGGATCGGCTCGGCGCCGTTGGCGGCAACGTCCCAGCTGCTCAGATCGAGATTCGCGATCTGCTCAGGTGCGATCTTGCGGGCGCACAGGTCATACGCGAAGTTCGGCCCGCCGCTGGTCGTGGCGCGGGTGCGCGAGATCGCTTGCAGCCAGCGCAGTGGCCGCTGCAAGAACGCGACCGGCGACATCAGCGTAACCGGGAAGCCGCTGTAGAGCGGCTGCAAAATCCCGCCGATCAGGCCCATATCGTGGTAGGGCGGCAGCCAGCTCACGCCCCGGCTGTCGGGCGTATGCTCGAAGCATGCCGCCATCAGCCCGAGATTATGCAGCAGATTGGCGTGGCTCAGCATCACGCCTTTGGGCTGGCCGGTCGAGCCCGAGGTGTACTGAAGAAACGCCAGATCGCCGCCGCTCAGCGCCGGCAGCCGCCACTCGTCGCCGATCGTCGGAGCGAACTGATCGGTGGGGAGCCAGGGCAGCACCGCCAGATCCGGCATGTGATCGAGGTAGCGCTGGAGATCCGCGACAATCCGCGCGGTCGTCAGCACGACAGCCGGCCGCGCATCCTCGGCGATCGATTGGAGCCGCGACAGATTGTGGTTGCCGCGCGGTGGGTAGACGGGAACGGCGATCACGCCGGCGTAGAGGCAGCCGAAAAACGCGGCGATATAGTCGTTGCCGGGCGGGAAAAGCAGCAGCGCCCGCGCTCCGGTCACCGGCCGGACTTGAGCAGTGAGCGCTTCGGCGATCGTCGCCGCGATAGCGCGGGCACGCCGATCAAGCTCGCCATAAGTCAGCCGGTCCTCGCACGAGTCGCCGTCGATCAGAAAGGTGTAGGCCAGCCGGCCTGGGCTGTGGAGCGCGCGATAGCCAAGCACTTCGACAAGCGTAGTCGTTTCACCAGGCACACTTCCGGCAACCTCAACCTGACGCATATCCACCTCTCTCTCTTACCCATGCTTACGCGAAGCAGCGAGCCGCACCAGCGCATTCTCCACCACAACATGGGACATGATAGTTAGCACGACACAGCCTTGTCTAGACACACAGATACCGCCTGGGGAGTATTGCTGTACTTACCCACAGCCTCACAGCCTGAGCAGTCGCCAGCAGGGCTGCGCACCGCGCTGCCGGCCGCGCAGAAGCTGCGACCGTGAAAGAGTACGCCTGTCACTCCTCAAAGGCGCGTGCGTCGGGCATAGTAGGAGCACAACCGTAGTGGGGAGGGAAACGATGATCGAACAGCTTCGCGAAGGGCTGGAGGTGCAAAGCGTCGACGGCGTGGTCCTCGGCAAAATCAACGAGGTTTGGTGGGGCTCGCTGCCGAGCGGATCGGTGGTGCCCGGCGTGGAGGAGACCTGCTTCTCGATCAAACAGGGCATGTTGTTTGGCCGCACGCAGATCTACGTGCCATGCAGCGCCGTCGCCGACGTGTCGGAAACCGTTGTAACGCTCAATCTGGATGCCGAGACGATCGCGACGAAGCCGTGGAACACGCGTCCGGCCTGGATTCCGATGGAGGCGGAAGTGTCGACGGTTAAAGTGCAGGATTCGGATTACATCGTCTAGGGCGGCACAGCGTAGGGGCTGCGGGTGTGTCGAGGGGCTCGGCGCGAGGAGCTGCGAACACCTGGCGTGAGCCCCTACACGTAAGATGGCATGTAGACAGAACACAAAACAAGGGAGCATGAAGGCAGATCAACAATGATGTAGATCTGTTCGTTGTTCTTTGTTTCGCTGTTTTCCTATGAATCTTCCGGATCTTTGCGCATATACCACTCCGTAAACTCGCAGCACTGGCCGTCCGCGCCGAACTTCACCAGCCAGATATTGCTGAACTGCGGCCCTGGATCACCGGTCTCGTCGTCCAGATATTGCGTCCAGCCGCGCACGACGGCCGTCGCGCCCTCGACGGCCTGCACCTCATAGCGAAACGTCGATCGCTCGGAAGGCTCCGGCTCTTTGCGGAAGCGCTCGATGATCGTCGCGCGGCCAACCCAGGGCTCATCAAACGGCGTCAGAAAATAGCGCGCATCCTCGGTAAACAGCCGCCCGATCGCCTCGCGATCTTCGGTTTTCCAGGCGCGTTTGTAGCCTTCCACCCAGGCATGAATCGTTTGATGCTCCATCGATCGCTCCTCGCTGCGTGTGTAGACGCTGAGCACTCCGCCCGGCGCGCTTTCAATCGTTGCTATCCAGCCAGTAGCCGAGATACTGCCAGCGGCCCCAGTGCGCGTAGAGCTGCTCGATCGCGGCAGGCGTGCCCGGCGCGCCGGCAAAATACTTTTTGGCGGTGAAGGCGCGCACCTCGCTGTCCACGGCCAGGTACTCGTAGCGCCCGAGCAGCATCAGCAGCGTCGCCGCGCCATACGGCCCGATGCCCTTGAACGACAGCAGCCGCCTGCGCAGCTCCGGCGTCGGCAGCGACGAGTCGCGCAGGGCCTCCAGCTCCGCCGCACGCTCGGCCAGCCCGATCGCCGCCGCGCTGCGATAGCCCAGCCGCGCCTCGTCTTTGAAAAACGCCTCGCCCGCCTCCAGCACCGCCGCCGGCGTTGGAAAGGTGCGCAGCTCCGGCCGCTGAGGGGACGGCTGCCCGAGCGCGGCAACCGTTCGCGCCGCCATCTGCTGCGTCTGGCGCCAGGTGGTATTGGTGGTCAGCAAGACCTTGAAGGCGTCTTCAAAGAGCGTCGGCGAGCGCAGCAGGCGGCCACGACCGATCGCGTTGAGGTAATGCTCGCCTTGTCGCCGGCAGAGCGCGTAAAACTCCGCGAAATCCTCGTCCAGGCGCAGCATCCAGCGCACGTTGCGGATCACCTCGGCCTGCTCGGCGGGCGTCAGCGCCGTGCTCACCCGAATACTGACGCCGACCGGCTCGGATGAGGACGCGGCCGACAGCTTAAGCTGCACGACCTTGCCCGTGGTGAGCAGCTCGACGCGGTGCAGGACGGCATCGCCGCGAGCAAACGGCGCGAGCACGCTCCAGCCGTGGCCGTTGACGCAGCCCAGAAAATCGTAGGGCGGCGCGACGCTGATGTGCAGGCTTGTCGGCTCGTGCAGCATTGACACGCTCATTCTCACAGATCGATCAGGAGGCCGCGCCGAGCTGCAACGCTTGCATCTGGCTATGTCGCGCAAACTCCGCCGTCGTCGCCTGCCCGGCGATCAGCTGGCGATAAATCTGCTCGTAGCCCGCACACATCCGCTCAGGGCTAAAGCGCTCGGCATCGCGGCGGCAGGTTCGGCGATCCAGCTCGGAGACACGTCCTACAGCCGCCACCATCTGATCCACCGAATCGCAGATAAAGCCGCTCACGCCATCGCGAATAATCTCCGGCACCGCGCCGCGATTCAGCGCGATCACGGGCGTGCCGCAGGCCAGCGACTCGACCATCACCAGGCCGAAGGGCTCGGGCCAGTTGATCGGCAGCAGCGTTGCGTAGGCGTTGCCCATCAGCTCGGCCTTCTGCCGCTCGTCGACCTCGCCCAAAAACTCTACCTGATCCGTCTCAAACAGCGGCTCGATCTCGTCTTTCCAGTATTGCCAGTCATACTCATCAATTTTCGCGCCAACTTTGAGCTTCAGACCGGTGCGCAGCGCGACCTCGACCGCCGCCGCCGGGCCTTTCTGCGGGCAGATCCGCCCGACAAAGGCCAGATAGTCGCCGGGCTGAGGCTGAAACGGAAAGCGATCCAGCGGAACACTGTTATACACACAGCCGACCCAGTTGAGATGATGCGCCTGCATCGGCCGGGCCTGCGAGAGGCTGATCGAGGTGAACGGCGCGTCGGGAAACGAGCGCTCAAGGATCGGGAAGCGCTCCTCGTCGTACACGCCATGCATGGTGGTAACCGTCGGGACGGAGGTTGTGCGGGCATAGGGCAGGTTATACTCCATCCGATACTCGACATGCGAGTGGATAATATCGAACTCATCGGCGCGGCTATAGACCGTGGCAAACAGCTCGTCATGCAAGGCCGGCGCGATCTTCAGCATCTCCTCGCGGCTCATGCTCGTGCGCAGCGAGCGCGGAACGATCGCGCGTAGCCGCGCGCTGGTCCGGGAGTCGCCGCTGGCAAACAAGGTAACCTCATGACCGCGTCTGACCAGCTCTTCGCACAGGCCGCCGACAACGCGCTCGGTGCCGCCATAAAACGGCGGCGGTACCGCCTCGAACAACGGTGCAATTTGCGCTATTCGCATGATCAACTCCTTTGTTTACTGCCTTAGCGGCCGACAATCTCGCCGAGACGCTCCATCAGCTGCGCCTCAAGGTCGGCCACCGTTTGCAGCGTTTGGACCAGCAGCCCGGTCGGACGACGGCCGCGCTGGAGACTGCCCAGGTTATAGTGCATAACACGCGGCACCGCGTGCCACTGCGGCACCAGCTCGGCCTCGCCCCAGATCGCCAGCTCCTCCAGCTCCTCGACGCTCAGCTCGCGCGCCAGCCGCCGCAGCACCTGCGTAAACAGCTGCCGGTTACGCGCCGCGACCCACAGATCATCGCTGATCTCGTACAGCGCAGGATCGTCAAGCGCGCGCTCGATCTGCTCAGCTAGCAGCCGGATCGCCGCCACGCCGCACGACCATTCGACCGGGAGATCGTCGCGCCGCCGCTGGCCGCTGTTGTAGAGCCAGGTTGTGCGCAGCCGATCCCAGAGCAGCGCCGCGCCCACGGGCTGCATCGACGGCGGCGCTTGCTGCACAAACCACTGGTGCTCCGCGCCGGTCGCGCCGGAATCGCACACGCCGAACGCCCAGCGATCGCGGGCCGCGAACACATGCTTCGGCAGCGGATTGGCGCGGCACAGCGCCGGCAGCAGGCCAAGCTCGACATTGCCCACGAACGGCAGCTGCACGCCGCCCGCGTCCGTAAACTCAAACTGATCCACGATCTGCAGCTGCCCGGCCTGCTCGTCGATGTCGGCGATCAAAAACCAGTGCGGCGCGTGCTTGCGGCCACAGGTGACCAGCCACGGCAGATTCATGGCATCACCGAGCACGATCACCGCGCCTGAGCGCCGCCACTCGGCGCCGATTCGGCGTGCGGCCTCTTGCGGCTCGGCGGCGGACTCGCGCGCGAGATGCAGCGAATGGATGGCGGTGTCGCCCAGCAGCGGCGTGTGGTAGTGTACAAAGCTGAAGCGCGGCGTTTCCGCCGGCTCGACGTTGACCGCCAGAAACAGCTGCGTGCCCAGTACCAGCTCGTAGTCGATCTGATTCCGCTCCAGGTAGGCGGCAATACTCGCCGTGTAGCAGGAAAGCAGATCGCCGCGAAGCGCCAGCGCCTCGGATGAACTCTTCACAATGCCTTGATCTCCTTAATCCTTGACTGCCGGTCGCGCAGGAGCCAGGCCAGATCGACATGCAGCAGCGTACTGGTGCTGGGAGCGTGCGCCGGATCGGCCAGACGCAGTGCGACCGCTGCCCGCGCCAGCGGATCGACCGGCAGCGTGTACCACAGCAGGCCCAGACTCGTGCCCGCGTCCGTGTCGGCGACCGGCAGCTTGCGCAGCGGGAAGCGCAGACCAGCACCCAGCGCTTTGATGCAGGCTTCTTTGACCGTCCAGAGATGGTAAAAGCCACGCGCCTGCTGCGGCGGATCGAGCGACTCAAGCCACTGCCACTCGTCGTGGGCGAAGAACCGCCGCGCGATCGCGGCTTTGTACTCGCCCAGCCGCTCCACGTCCACGCCGATCGCGCCGTAGCGACTGACGCCGCACACATGGTAGCCGTGCGCGTGCGAAAAGTTGAACGCCAGGCAGGGATCGTCGGCCAGCAGCGGCTTACCGGCGGGCGTGGTGATCCATCGGATCGCGGCTGGAGCGACACCCAGGATCGCGCCGAGGACACGCCGGGCCAGCACGCGGCTCAGCAAAAACTCGTCGCGCTTGGCCGCCTGCTCAAAACGTCCATATCTGATCCGCTCATCCTCGCCAAGATCGTCGCACAGCCGCTCGATCGTCGGCGCGGCAAGCTGCGGCGGTGTGTGCAGCGCAACCGCGACGAAGCGCTGCTCTACCGCCAGCCGGGCCAGACTCGGCGCCGCTTGTGTGTCTGCGTATAGCATCGCGCTCAGCTGTTGGGCACGTTGGGCAAACGCCGCAGCGACTCGGCGATCTGCTCGTCGGTGATCACGGCGTCGGCCTCAAGCTGCCCGGCCATGTAGGCATCGTAGGCGGCCATGTCGAAGTAGCCGTGGCCGCTCAGGCAGAAAAGAATCACCGGGCTGGTGCCGGCCTCACGCGCCTTGAGCGCCTCCTCGATCGCGCCGTGGACCGCGTGCGCCGACTCGGGCGCCGGGACGATACCCTCGGTCTGGCTGAACAGCACGCCGCTGGCAAAGATCTGCCGCTGCTGATAGGCCGCCGCCTCGACGTAGCCGTGATGCCGCAGCGCGCTGATCAGCTTCGACGACGCGTGGTAGCGCAGGCCGCCCGCGTGAATATCCGGCGTGGTGAACGCCTGGCCCAGCGTGTACATCTTTTGCAGCGGCGTCACCCCCGACGAGTCGGTGTAGTCGTAGCGATACGCGCCGCGTGTCAGCTTCGGGCAGGCGCTCGGCTCGACGCTGATGCAGCGCACCTGCGACTCGCCGCGCAGCCGGTCGCGCAGAAACGGAAACGCGATGCCGCCAAAGTTGCTGCCCGCGCCCAGGCTGCCGATGACGATGTCGGGATATTCGCCGGCCAGCGCCATCTGTCTACGCGCCTCCAGCCCGATGATCGTCTGGTGCAAGATCGAGTAGGACTCGCCGCTGCCGATGCAAAAGCGCGTGTCTTCACGTGACAGCGCGTCTTCGAGCGCCTCGGTGATCGCAAAGGCCAGATTGCCGCCCTGCTCGCTGTTACTCGCCAGCAGCTCGGCGCCGATCTGCGTATCCGCGCTGGGGCTGGCGACCACCTGCGCGCCGTACATCTGCATGATCACTTTGCGGTACGGCTTCTGGCGATAGCTCACGCCGACCATATAGACTTTACAGTCCATGCCGAAGGCGTGGCAGGCCGTCGCCAGCGCGGTGCCCCACTGCCCCGCGCCGGTGCCGGTCGTCAGCCGCTTGACGCCGGCGCGCTTGTAGTAGTACGCCTGCGCGATCGCGGTGTTGAGCTTGTGGCTGCCGCTGGTGTTATTGCCTTCGTACTTGAAATAGATCCGCGCCGGCGTGTCGAGCGCCGCCTCTAGCCGGGTTGCGCGCTGAAGCACGGTCGGCCGCCACTGCCCGTAGATCGCGCGGACCTCGTCGGGGATCGGAATCTCGGTTTTTTTGCTGGTGCTCTGGCGGATCAGCTCCAGCGGCACCTGAACTTTCAGGCTGTCCGCGCTGTGTGTGCCGCCCTGTGGCGGGAGATCGGGCGGTAGCTCAAAGGGCAGATCGCTCAGAATGTTATACCAGTGCGTCGGCATCTCGCCGGGCGGTAGATCAAAGCGGGTTTGCGTTAGTGACATAGCTGGTCTCCCAGGCGCTTATCGGCTGCGGTAGAGCTGATCGATGAAGTTCACCAGATCGCCGACCGTCCGAAACTGCGTTTTCATAAACAGCTCATCTTCCATGCTTATGTCAAGCGCTTCTTCAAGCGAAAGGATGATTCCCAGGAACGAGAGCGAGGTGATGCGCAGCAGCTCGGAGTGCAGCGCCTCATCCTCGGAGATCGCCTCGGGCCGGATGTTGATATGCGCCTCGCTGATCAAAATATTTTTAACGATCGTGGCGATCTCGCTCCGGCTGAGTGGAGCATTGAGATATTCTTGCAGCATCATCTTGCCTTTCCCTTGTCGCCGATCTGCGACACCTATGCGCCGACACTGCGCGCTTCCAGCTCAGCGCCGGCCGCCTGCATCGCGCGCGTGGCCCACAGCTCACCGACCACGTCGAGCATTGTTTCGGTCGAGCCGCCGGCCACGCCAAACACGCGAAACTCGTTGAGCAGCCGCAGCAGCGGGCTGTCGGCCTCCAGACCACGCGCGCCCTGCAATTGCAGACACGTGCCGATCACGGACTCCATGGCCGGAGCGACTGCCGCCTTGATCACCGCCGAGCTGAACGGATCGACCAGCCGCGTTTGATCCGTGGCGGTCAGCGCCTGCTCGACCAGCGCGCGCAGCAGCGTGACCTGCACCACCGCCTGAGCGATGCGATGCCGCACGGCGCTGCGCTCCCACAGCGTTTCCTCGCCGATCACACGCTCGGCGGCGTAGCGCTGCGCTTCTTCCAGGCATTGCTCGGCGACTGCCACGGCCCAGATTCCGCCCGACAGCCGCTCGACCGCGATATGCTGGAGAAAATAGCTGATGCCCAGCTCTTTGCGGCCCAGCAGCGAGGTCGCCGGCAGCACCACGTTATCGAGCTCGATCCGGCTGGTGACAGCGGTGCGCATCACCGCCATGTCCAGACGTGTGGCCGAGACGCCCGGCCGATCGGTGGGGACCAGCACGGCGCTGAAGTTGGCGAAATGGCGGCCGGGAGCGCGCCGCGCAAAGACGACCACATAATCGGCGACGGCGGCGTTGGTGATGTAGTGCTTATGGCCGTTGAGCACAACCTGCTCGCCGTCCACCGTCGCGCTGCACTCCATGCCCATAAAATCGGAGCCGGCGACATTGGCCTCGGTCGCCGCGATCGTGCCCAGCAGCGCGCCGCGCAGCCCGTCGTGAACTAATTGCTCACGGATCGCGGGATGGGCCAGGCGCTGGATCAGCGGCAGAAACACGCCGACATGGATCGATACGGTGAGGGTCAGGCCAAAGCAGCGAGTTTTGGCCAGCTCCTCGATCAAAATACCGAACATGCGGGCGTTGAGCGGCAGCGCGCGCGGACTCACCGCCTCAGCCGGTTGCAAGCAGGGCACGAAAAAGCCTTGCGCGCCGAGCTGCCGCACGATCTCACGCGGAAAGATCTGCTCGCGCTCAAGCTCGGCGACCTGTGGATAGACCACGGCTCTGAGCCAGGCGCTTAAGTTTTCGCGATAGGTCGTCTCGCTCTCCATCGGGCCATTCTCCGCTCTCATGCTGCCGGCGCTAGGCAAACAGCGCATCACGATCCATCAGCGCCAGCTTGCCGTTGGCGATCAGCAGCCGATCGTTGGCGTACATCAGGCTGGCCGCGCGCAGATCGCGAAACGTGCGCTCGACACAGACTTGTTTATTTTTGAGATAGCCGTAGCGCAGGCCGCTGAGCTGCAACAGATCGTCGATCGCCGCGAACAGTGTTTCCGACGCCAGGATTTTGAGGTTGTTGATATGAATATTGAAGCGATGCGACGGCTGCTCGTCGCTGCGGCAAAACTGCTCGTACTCCTGGATCGTCTGCTGAAGATACGCGCTGACCGTGTCAAGCTGAAGGCGAATCCGCGCCAGCCGCGTGGCAAACAGATCCGACTGTAAGTTGAAGCCTTTGCGGGCTTTGGGATCGCGCAGCAGCTCGACCATCTGCATGTAGCAGCCCTGCGCCGCGCCCAGCCACGCGCTGGCCCAGGCAATATGCCCGACCGGAATCATGGTGGTGACGGCGACGTGCTCAAAGCCGCCCGGCGGATCGATCAGCTGATCTTTGGGCAAGCGGCCCTGGATCGTCATGCCCGCGCTGTCGGTGCCGCGCAGTCCCAGCGGGCTCCAGCCGGAGCGCGCCTCGATCTCCAGCTGCGATCGATCCGCGAAGGCCAGCACCACCTCCGAGGGCGGGCTCTCCTCGCTGGCGCGCATAGTGATCAGATAGCCGTCGCCGTATGCGCCGCCGGTCACCACCGGCGCGTCACGCTCCAGGATGACCTCGTCGTCCTCGAAGCGCAGCGGCGCAAACGCGCTCAGCAGATGGCCGCCCTTTTCGCGCTCCGACGTCACCGAGGCAACGAACATCTCGCCGTAGGCAATGCGCGGCAGCACCTTGTCGAGCAGCGCTTGCGGCGCGTGGTCGATGATCGTCGCGACCTGCTGGCAGTGCATCGCCCAGATCATGCCGGTCGAGAGGCAGCCGCTGGACAGGATCTGCGCGACCTGTGACATCGTCGCGTAGGATGCGCCAAAGCCGCCGTAGTCGCGCGGCACCAGCAGGCCCATCAGGCCGCTCTGCTTCAGCTCGCGCATGCTCGTCTCAGGAAACGCGCCGTCCTCGTCGACCTGCGCCGCCTGCGCCGCGAGCACGCTCCCGACCTCGTGGGCCAGCGTGACGGGATCGAGCATCACTTGTTCGTGCATAGTCATTGGCTTACCCTTCAGCTACGGTGCTGCGGAGATCGTCGACGACATTCCACAGGGCCTGCGTGGTCGAAAATGTTTGCTCGGTCAGATAGCGATCCGGCAGCGTCACGCCATAGTTGTCTTCGATGTCGAACAGCAGATCGACCGCCGCCATCGAGTCCAGGCCCAGCGACTTAAGCTCGGCCTCCATGCTCAGCTCGGCGCCGGGCTTGAGATACTTCAGGTGGCCGCGAACCAGCTCGACGAACTGTGGCTCCGGTGCGTATGCGTGCTCCATCTCGCTCCTCCTTATCTTGCGCAGCGTGTCAGCAGAATCTGCGATGCTTCAATGATCTCCTCGCCATCACAAACGATCTCGACGGGTGCCTCGCGGCTCAAAAAGCCCAGCAGGCTGCCCGTCAGGCCATACGCGCCGACATTGCGCACGACCACGACGGTGCCCGGCGTCAGGCCCGGCAGATCCACGCCCTGCGCCAGGTGATCCAGCGGCGTGCAGAGCGGCCCGACGATATGTGCGTTATGCAGCGTCGTGTCGGCGGCTGCCTCGTCGGCACAGATCAGCTCCGCGCCGATACGCGGCACTCGACGCAGCCCGGCCATGCCGCCTAGATGATGAATACCGCTGTCGAGCACCACGAAGGGCCGACCCTGGCTTTCTTTCACATCCTGCACGGTGCAGCAGAGCGTCCCGCAGCTGCCGACCAGGTAGCGCCCGGACTCGAACGCCACATGCGGACTGCCGACTCGCCAGCCGGGCAGCCAGTCGTCGAGCAGCCCTTCCAGCGGCTCGCGCAGCCCCGAAAGATCCGGCCGCTCGCCGCTGCTGGCGAAGGGATGGCCGAAGCCGCCGCCCAGATCCACGACCTGAAGCTCGATGCCGAGCACGTCGGCCAGCTCCACCGCCAGCCTGGTCGCGACCGCAAATGTTTGCAGCAGGGTCTCGATCCTGGGAATGTTGGTGCCCATGTAGATATGAAAGCCGACGATCTGCGCCCACTCGCCGCCGTCAAACTCCTGCGGCGCACGGCGAATCCAGTCGGCGTCGGCGCCGAACTGCGAGGGCGCGCCGGTCATCGTCAGGCCCAGGCCCGGCACCGACTCGCTGGGATTGACCCGCAGCAGCACACGCGCCGGCGTGTTCATGCGCCGGGCCACGCTAGCCACTTTGCGCAGATCGAGCGGCGAGTCGATCGAGAAGCAGGTAGCGCCCTGCTCAAACGCGTAGGTGATCTCAGTCAGCGTTTTGCCCGGCCCGGTGTACAGGCAGCGCTCGGGCGCACAGCCGGCCGTCAGCGCGGAGTGCAGCTCGCCAACCGACGAGACCTCGGACTGGCAGCCCAGCCGATACAGCTCGCCCACGATCGCCGGATGCGGATTCGCCTTCAGCGAGTAGTAGAGCGTACTCTGGGCGGGCAGCGCCTGGCGCAGCGCGGCATATGCGGCGCGGACCTCGGCGAGATCGTAGATGTACGCTGGGCTGCCGTAGTGTTCGAGAAGTGTTTGCGTGTTCACAGTTGGCTCGCCTCTAGCATCAAGCTGCGCAGCTGCTTTTTGTCGGATTTGCCGTTGGGCGTCAGCGGCAGATCGTCCAGCACCACGATCTGCGTCGGCAGCTTATAATCTTCCAGTCGCTCGCGCAGCGCCGCGAAGACGGTCTCGATCGCCAGATCGCTGGTCACAAACAGCACCGATCCGCGCTCGGTCTGGGGCGGCAGCAGCGCCGCCTGACGCACGCCCGGAATATCACAGGCGGCGGCCTCGACTTCCAGCGCGCTGACGCGGTAGCCGCCCTGCTTGTAAATGTCGTCGGAGCGGCCATGGAAGTAGAGATAGCCCTCGTCGTCCAGGCTGCACGCGTCGCCGGTGAACAGCGCGATCTCGGTGCCCGCGCCCCACGGCCGGTAGCGTTTGGCCGTTAGCTCCGGCGCGCGCCAGTAGCCGAGCATCACATGCGGCCCGCGCACCACCAGCTCGCCGATCTCGCCGGCCGGCAGCGGCTGACCATCGGCATCCACAATCAGGCACTCGGTGTCGGGCAGCGGCTTGCCCACCGACTCCGATTTGCGCTTGTAATCGGCGGGCGGCAAGATCGACACGCGCTTGCACTCGGTCAGGCCAAACATCACAAACACCGTGCAGTCAGGCATCAGCGCGCGGACCTCGTCGATGTAGGAGCGTGGCAGATGCGCGCCGGTGTTGGTGATATAGCGCAGGCGCGGCAATTGCTCCCGCGAGCGATTGGCCAGCCGCAGCAGATTCAGCACCAGACTCGGCACCGCCGGCAGGCCGGTCACATTCCACTGGTTGATCTTCCTGAGCAGTCCCGGCCCGACGTGTAGATCGCTGCCCAGCGCCAGCGTCGCGCCGATCTGAAAGCTCAGAAAGATCTGGTACAGCCCGACATCGAACGACAGCGGCAGGAAATTACCGACGACATCCGACTCCTGCATGGCGAGGCACTGCTGGATCGCGCGGGCGGCAAAGACCACGTTGCGCTGGCTGGAGATCACGGCCTTGGGCTTGCCGGTGCTGCCCGAGGTATAGATCAGGCAGACCGGATCGCTGGAGATGCCGGAAAACGCGCCGCTCCAGGCGTCACGCTCCAGCGCCGACTGCCAGCCGTCTTCCAGCGTCAGCACCCGCGCGTAGCTTTCAAGCTGCTCCTCGGCGCGGCGCTTCTCGGTCGTGATGATCAACGTCGGCTCGGCGTCTTCGAGAATATGCCGCAGATGGTAGGTTTTGATGCCCGGATTGACGATGAAAAAGATCGCGCCGACTCGTGAGGCCGCCAGCAGCGCCGTGACGATCGGAATCCCGTTCGGCAGCATCAGCGCAACCCGGTCGCCGCGCTCAACTCCGGCTGCGATCAGCCAGCCAGCCAGGCGCCGCGTCGAATCCGCCAGTGCGCTATAGGTGATGCTGCCCTCATCCGTGATCAGCGCGGTTTTATCAGGCAGACGCGCGGCCGTCTCGTCCAATAGCTCGTGGACAAGCGTCGCCCTGTCTGCGCTTGGGATGCAACTCTGCATTTAACTCCTCCTGCCTCAGGCGTTCGACGGCTGATAGCTCTGCATCAGCGCCTCGGCGATCGCGCGCGGCGTTGCAAAGGTTTCCGGCAGAATCAGCGCCGGGTCCATCTCGACGCCCAGCTGCTGCTCCAATCGTTCCAGCACGCCCACCACAACCAGGGAGTCGAAGCTGCTCAGGTCTTGCAGCGGCGTCATCTCCTCGATCTGAACGCTGGAGTCGTTGATCTCCGCCTGGACCACATCGATCACCAGGGCTATCAGCTCTGCTTGGCGCATGGCTTATCCTCTCATCACGTGCGGCGCCGGGCTGGACTGCGAGCTGAGCAGCTCACGCCGCGCGATCTTGCCGGTGCTGGTTTTGGGCAGGTGCTCGCGAACGCTGATCTGGCAAGGCACCATGTACGCAGGCAGATTGGCGCGGCACCAGGCCAGCAGCGCGCTTTCGTCGACTGTGCTGCCCCTTTTAGGCACCACAAAGCCGTATAGCAGATTGGTATAGTCAGGGTGCGGCTGTGCCACAACGCCGACCTCGGCGATCGCGGGGTGGCGCATCAGCGTCGACTCGACATCGCCCAGGTCGACGCGGAAGCCACGAGTTTTGATCAGCGCGTCGCGCCGGCCGAGAAAATGCAGCACGCCCTGCTCGTCCCAGCGCCCAAAATCGCCGGTACGGTAGCACGGCCACTCCGCGTCGCCGTAGCTCACCGAGCAGCGCGTGGCCGCCGTACGCTCCGGCTGGTTCAGATAGCCGGGCGAAACACTCGGCCCGCTGACCAGAATCTCGCCCTCCTGGCCGGCCGCGTCGATCACCTGGCCGGTCGCGTCGATCAAGAAGATGCGCGTGTTAAAGATCGGATAGCCGATCGGGATGCGCGGCTGCTCCAGGTGGGCGGGCAGCACCTCAAGCGCAGTCACAACGTTGGTCTCGATCGGGCCGTACAGGTTGAAGACGCGCGCCTGATGGAGCCTGTCCATGAGCGCGGCCAGCGGCGTGGGCTGGAACTCCTCGCCGGCGTACAGCAGCAGCCGCAGATCCGGCAGCATGCCCTGCGCCAGCGTGCTGCGATTCACCAGCGCCGTCAGCGCCGAAGGCACCGCGTAGAGCACGCTGATGCGCTGCTGGCGCAGAAAGCGCAGCAGGGCCTCGGGGAAGAGCACGGTTTTCTCGTCGATCGGGCAGACCGTCGCGCCACGGGCAAAGCTGACGTACAGATCGAAGACCGGCAGATCGAAGTGCAGCGGCGCGTGAACGGCCACGCGATCGCCGGGCGCCAGGTCGAAGCAGGATGCGCCCCACTCGACGAAGGCCAGCGCGTTGCGATGCGTGATCTGCACGCCTTTGGGATCGCCGGTGGAGCCCGAGGTATACAAAATATAGGCTAGATCATCGGCAGCCGCGCGCTCCTGAGCTGGTGGCGCGCTGGCATCTCCGGCCGCCAGCTCATCGAGCGTCATCTGCACGGCGGCCAGCTGCGGCGCGGCTGCTGGCGCGATCACGAGCTGAAGCTTGAGCAGATCGGCATTCGCCCAGTCGCGACAGGTGCGCGCGTCCAGGACCAGCGCCTGCACCGCACTGTCGCGCAGAATAAACTGGCGGCGCGCGAGCGGACTGGCCGGATCGATCGGCACGTAGGTCAGCCCGGCGCGCAGGCAGGCCAGCATCACGACGATCGTATCGATAGACTTAGCGGCATTGATCGCCACGCGCGCGCCGGGCGGCAGCCGCTCCGCTAATCCTGCGGCCAGCGCCTCCACCCGCGCGGCAGCCTCCCCATAGGTCAGCGTGACATCGCCCATCGCCAGCGCTTCGGCTTCCGGCACGCGCCGGGCAGTCTCCCCAAAAACATCGTACACAAGCATGCTATACCTCTAGCGCCTTCAAGCCCTGGGTCGCGAGCTGCTCCGCCAGCAGGATCGCGGCCTGCTCTTCCTGCGGCCGAACGGTCTGCGCCAGCATCTGGAAGCAGGTTTCGGGCGGCGTGCGGCCCTGGCTGACGCGGCGGAACAAAATGTAGGCAAACTCGCTGACGCGCTGCCAGGGCTGAACAACATCCTGAGCAAATAGATCGACAAAGCCGGGATCGAGGAGATCAGGCTGTGCGCGCGCAACGTCGGATAGCCAGAGCTGATGGTATGCGCGCGCGCGGGCTACGAGCCAGCAGGCCAGCGTGAAGGCTTTGACGGCCGGCACATCGGTGATCGCCTGAGCGTAGTGCTCGCAAAACGCCGCCAGCGGTCCGTCAGGCCGCGCCTGCACGCGCATCTGCTCGGCGTTGCGTCTGAGCAATGCGCCGGCGTCGGCTGGTGTAGGCGCAGATGTCTGCTGCATGAGCCAGAACGAGCCACGATGCGGCGCGTCGAGATCCTGCGTGATCGGCTCCAGACCCAGCGCCGGTAGACAGGTCTCGGTCGGCGCGGCCATGCCCCACTCGGTGCGATTGGTGTACGCGTCGACAATATGCAGCAGCTTGTGATCGGCGCTGATGCCATCCACAAGGAACGAGTGCTCCATGTGCTCGCGGCCAAAGTAGGGCAGCCACGGCATCAGAAACGCATCGCCGAAAACCAGCACCGGCTGGCCACGGTCGACAAACGTGCTGCACTGCTCAACGGCGCGTCCGCGCTCGAACTGGCATTTTTGCAGCGTGCAGCCGGTCTGCTCACGAATCAATGCTTCGACCGGCAGGCTTTCCAGGATCGGCCCGTGAGCAGCGGCGGCAGGATCGAAGTCAAAGTACCACTGGCAGGCAAAGGGCGTTCGGGTATCGCGCACACCCAGATGATCCAGCAGCACCGCCAGATTATCGTTGAGACAATCCAGGTAGGCCGAGTCTGTGTCGGTGTAGCGCAGATTGCACGAGGATACGTCGATCATGCGGGCGATCCTCCTTCTCGCTGATCGCAGGCATCCAAGCAGTAAGCCATCTCTGCGAAGTAGTACATCACACAGGGCTGTAGCTTGGCTAGGCACACCTATACTTTTTGTACGGTATGTCGATCCCTGGTCGGTAGGTACAGATGTGTGATCGCCGAGGAGCTGTGAGGAATCTTGAGGGCACGCGGAACAAGGCTACCCGAGGAGCAGCGCGCAGAACTACGCGTCGTGAAGCAGCAGCTCAACCGTCGTCGACAGGGCGTCGAACTGCGGCTGATCGAAGATATTCTGGCCGGACCAGAGCACCTGCCCACTTCGATCGATAAGCAGCAGATAGATCGTGTCGGTCGTCGGCAGCTCCAGGCTGCGGTTAAACGCATCGATGTCGGTGTAGACAAGAATATGCGCGGCCTGATCGGCTTTGGAGGTGTAGAACCGTTTCATATACCCGGCGATAATGACCTGCATAAAATGTCTTTTCGGCTTGAACATCGACAGGTAATATATTCGTAAGCGCTGGCATTGGTCGGTGAGCTGGTCTAGGTGGGATGTCCAGGTGTCGATAAAATCTTGATGCCAGCGCTTATAGGAGATAACCACCAGCACACAATCTTCATCGACATCGCGCGGCAGCACGATCTCGTGATCGTTCAGGTCACATCCTTGTACCTGTGGAAACTGAGTTTTACGCATTAAGCTCATAAAGGTACAGGGGGGCATAGAAAAAAGATGGTACTGGCTTCGCCTGTACACAGCTGCGCTAAGGGTGTTTGTCCCATCGCACCTCTATCAGGCTTGGGCTAGCCTATGATACCCGCTTTTGTGATACAGCAGCGGTCTAATATCAGTGTACGCCTTTGCCGCGATGACTCGGCCGACGAATATGGTGTGATCGCCGCCGGGGAGCAGATTCGCCAGCCGGCATTCGATCGTCGCCGAGGCATGCTCAAGCAATGGTGCGCCGGTCTCGCCCAGGTAATGAGGAATATCGGCGAACTTATCCGGGCAGCGGCTGGCGAAATGCCGTGACAGGCCCTCGCCGTCCTCGGCCAAAATATTCACCGCAAACACATCCGACTGCTGGATCAACGTATGCGCCCGGCATTTCTGATCGATACAGACCAGTACCAGCGGCGGATCGAGCGACAATGAGCAAAACGAGCTTACCGTGATGCCGTGCAGCGTGCCGTTATGACAGGTCGTTACAATGGTGACGCCGGATGGAAACTGGCCTAAAACCTGGCGAAAGAGCTGTTGATCCATAGCCTATTCCTTTCATAGATGATCATAGATCTGTGTAGCGCGCTGTGAAGCTGGGAGGATGCACTGGCAAGCGGCTTTATGATTGCAGTTTCTTCCAACTACATAGCTGTGTATAGGCATGGTCATACTCTTTTATGAGTATTTTTGTACTCTGATTGCTCGTCACGGCGAATCTTGAGCCCTGCTGCTGTTCACAGCGCTCGAAATGTGGCGGCTATGCGGCCGGCCGGCGTCGTCGATCGATCAGCTCATCGATGCAGGTTAAGCGATCTCGAATCCGTCGGCGGCTGCGACGCTCGTGGCCACCAGAGCTTATACCGGGGCTTGCATGGGAAAGATACTTGCGCACGCCACCACCACCAGTGAGTACAACGATCCCGGTTAAAAACAGTATCGAAGTAGCTCCACGAGATCGCTAAGAGCTTTTAGGATAGCGCTGACACCAGGACGTTTCGATACTTGACTAATCGTATAAGATCAGTTATATACAGAAATTAAATTTGAGTTTAAATTCGCCGGTATAGCCGTTCATAACCAAACCGTACTCAAGTTTGTCTCGCCGACACTCAGCTACTGGCTCCTGCTTATCCCACCAGCTTGAGTATTTCAATCCTTGATCCAGGTCGATCATCGAGCCCAGCTCACCTTTCGTTGCTGCTTTTCGCCATTGCCGACGATTGGTCGAGGAGGTGTGCTCGATGTTGTCTTATGTTGCAAATTCGCCATCCAGGCAGGCGCGGAACACAGCGGAAGATTGGATCTTTAGCCGATTAGATGTAGCTGCCCTACATGCAAGGAGGTTATGCGGGGCAATCACGCGGTAATGCTCAAAAGGCGGTTCTGAGACGGAAATGCTGATTCACAGTCACTAGCTAGGCATCATGAGAGGATGCTGCGAGAGGAAGGAGAGCGATTGTGAGCGATCAACTACCGTACATTATTCGTCAGGCGGCGACGTGTCCTCAATTTCGGCTACAGCTAGTCGCCAATCCCGATGCCGTGATCGGCGAGTACGCGCTGGGTCAGGAAGACCTGGCAGTGCTTACCGAGGCCCTGAACCTGTTCACGCAGCGCCAGACAAGCAACCAGGAGCACGAGCGCCGAGCCGGCTGGGATGGCGGCCCGTCGTTCACAGGCGCTGCGATCTCCTGATGAGTACCAGCAATCCGTTACCGGCGGCAGTTCCACACGAGCTGCCGCTCCGGTTTGAGGAAGCGCGACAGCTCTTGCCTCAGGCGTACGCGCTGCTCGCCGAGCTGCTCAGCTCTCCACAGCACGATCATTCCTACAACCAGGCGCTTACACGCGTGCTGCAAGCGGCACAAGCCTCAGAGGCGGCAGGATTTCCCCTGGCGCTGCTGCCGCTGCTCACGTGCCAGGCGGCAGGCGGCGATCCCAGATCTGCGATCCCGGTTGCCGCAGCCTGGCGCGCGCTGCATATCGGCCTCAAGCTGCTCGACGACGTGGAAGATGGCGATGTAGCGCGCATCGACGCGGCCGCGAATCCGGCGCAGGTGCTGAATCTTTCGACAGGCTTTCTGGCTGCCGCGCAGCTCGCGCTCACGCACTTACCGGCGGCGCAATGCAACGTCCTGCAAGCCGACTTTCTACAAACCGTGCTGCGCATGGCGGGCGGCCAGCACGTCGACCTCGATCGCCGCGCCGCGCGCAGCATTCAAACCTATTTTCAAGTCATGGAGGCCAAGTCGGGCGCGTTCTTTGCGCTCGCGGCGGCCAGCGGCAGCAAATGCGCCACAACCGATTGCACAGAAATTGCTAGATACCACGACTTTGGTTACAACGTCGGCATTTTGATTCAGATTGTCGACGATTGGTCAGATATAGCGCTCAAGCATGGACACGGCGATCTCACGACGGGACAGGCAACGCTCGCCGTCTGCTATGCGCAAACGGTCGCCTCCCCGGCCGAGCGCGTCCATCTGGACTCGCTGCTGGCCTGTGCGCCGACCAGCGCGGCAGCAGAGCGCGAGGCCCGTCATCTGCTGACCACGCTCGGATGCGAGATGTATATGCAAGCTGAGCTTGCCCGCTACCGTCGCCGCTCGCTTGCTGTCTTCGATGGCGCAGGAGGGCTGAGCTCAGCAATGCGGCCACTGCACGACTGGTTTGTAGCCCTGTACTCATCGGCCAACTAGGATCATGAGTACAGACCGAAGCGTACGGCTTGATCACGCGCGACGTGAGGTGCGAACCATGAATAAATTGGCGTTGCGGGCACGCCGGTTGACTCACTGGTCGTATATTCCGTTTCTTATCTTCACGCTCAGCGTCCTGGCGCTGATTCTGTGGGCAGTCGTCGCGCTCTGGAGTCTGCCGGGCTACGGCCTGCCGCGCCATGATGGCCTGATCTGGGCTAACTCCGAGGAGCCGCTCGCCAATATCGATCCGCAAGGCCCGGCAGCGCGCGCCGGACTCCAGCCTGGCGACCGGCTGCTAGCGGTAGACGGCGTGCCGGTCGCGGACAGCGGAGGTCTGCCCTACTATGCCAAAGCGGCCGGCGATGTGGTCGATATCAGCTGGCTGCGCGATGGAAGCAGGCTGTCGGCGCAGCTACAGCTTGGTCCTGCCGCGCCTGTTGTCCGGCTGGTGCGGCTGGAGCCGCTGCTGGTTGCGGTTTTGTTCTGGATTATCAGCCTCGTCACCTGGGGCCTGCGCCCATTTCACGGCGTAACACGCATCTTCTTTCTGCTCAGCCAGATCATGGCGGCGATGCTGGCCGCCGGCAGCCTTTCGACGATCCGCTGGCCGATGAGTTCGCTGGTCTTCAATATATTTCTGACGCTCATGGCTCCGCTGCTGCTGCATTTCCTGGCACGTTTTCCAGAGCCGCTGCCTACGCGCTTCTACCGGCCGCTGGTGGGGCTGGCCTATGGCGGAGCGCTGCTCGTGATTCTGGCCATGACAGCGCTGCCGCAGAGCCTGGTCGGCGATCAAAGCGATACGATCAGGCTGCTACGCCGCTCGTTTGTGGCGCTCACGCTGGTGACGGCGCTGGTGCTGCTGTTCTGGCGCCGCGAGCCGCTCGGGCTTCAGGCGCAGCGCCGGCAGCTGCTGATCGCCGGGCTGCTCACCAGCCTCTCGCCTTTGCTTTTTCTGTCATTCGTGCCCGAGCTGATCTATGGCACACCGGCGCTCGATTACGCCTGGACGTTTCCATTTCTGGTGCTGATGCCGATCTCGTACGCCTACGCGCTCCAGCAGGGCCAGCTCGGCAAGATCGAGCTGCTGCTTAACCGCAGTCTGGTGTATTTTCTGCTGATTGTGCTGCTGCTGGGCCTGTACATGGGCTTCTTTCTGGGCCTGGGCAACCTGCTACGACCAACGCCGTGGAGTAATCCGCTGCTCGGCGTGACGCTGGCGGTCCTCGTCGCCGGATACGCGCCGCTGCGCAC
This sequence comes from Herpetosiphonaceae bacterium, assembly GCA_036401895.1. Classification (GTDB taxonomy): domain Bacteria; phylum Chloroflexota; class Chloroflexia; order Chloroflexales; family Kallotenuaceae; genus LB3-1. The sequence continues at coordinate 39,390 of DASWTW010000014.1, forward strand.
GCAGCTACAGCACTGGATCGATCGCTTTTTCTATGGCGGCTGGTACAACTACCGAACCGTAGTACGTACAACCAGCAACCAGCTGAGTCAGGTTCTCGATCAGGAGCGGCTGATCGCACAACTGCTGGAGATCGCGCGCATCATGCGGTTTCAAGAGGCGGCCGTCCTGTGGGAGCAACGCTCGGTGCTCACGCCGAGCGGCAGCTTCGGCTATACGCCCGACGTGCTGGCTCAGCTCCAGCTGCCGGTCGACGGTACGCTCGTCCGATCGCTGGCCGATACGTCGCAGCCGCTGTGGTGGGACGATCTCCGGCATCGCGTCCGGTCGGCACGTTTGACCGAGGTCGAGCGGAATCTGGCGCGCGTGCCGCATATGCTGCTCTGGCTGCCGCTGGTGAGTCGCGGCCGGCTGCGCGCCGTGCTGGTGCTGGGCCGACGTCAGAGCGATATGGCTCCCGACAGCGAGGATCTGGATATTCTGGCGACCGTCGCCGGGCAGGCGGCGCTGGCAGCCGATAATGTGAGGCTGGTCGAGACGCTGCGGGCCAGGCTGGCCGATGTGGAGCGTATGCGCGACGAGCTGTCGCGGGCGCATCGCCGGCTGGCCGAAAGCCATGAAGAGGAGCGACGGCATCTGGCGCGCGAGCTGCACGACGGCGCGGTACAGCAGTTGCTGGGAATCACCTACCGGCTGGTAGAAAGCCGGCGCAGCATCTGCGATGACCTGCCCAGCGACTTCGAGCAGCGCGGGGATCTGGCCTTTGCGCTGGATACGACGCGTGAAGAAGTGCTCAGCGTCACCAGGCAGCTGCGCGGCCTGATCGGCGAGCTGCGGCCGGCCGGCCTGGAAGAGTTCGGGCTGACGACGGCGCTGGAAGGCTATGTCGCGCGGCTACAGCGCGAGACTCCGGTGCCGA
>DASWTW010000015.1:0-9024 GCA_036401895.1 Herpetosiphonaceae bacterium
CCTATCAGCGGCGCGATCTACGATGTTCACAGCGGCAGGGTGCAGGAGATTGTCCGCGCGTAGGCAACGAGCCAGAACAAGCTGCTGAATCAAAAACGGCTCGACCAGTGCTTGGTCGAGCCGTTTGGTTGGTGGGAAAGCTACTTGGAAAGCTGTCCGCGCAGCGCGCCGGCGGGGAACTCTGGGTTATGCACGTTGACGTAGTACTGCTCAGGGTTCTGGATGATCGCCAGGATCAACGCGCGGTCGACGGTGGCGCACGCGCTGGATGAGCCGCTGGTCGGCGCTGCAAGCGGCACAACGACCGGGCCTGCTACATTGGACGTGCCGACGTGGATATGCGCGGCGGTGGCAGGTGCGATACCGGTCACATCCAGCGCATAGCAGATTTCACCTTGCCCATAATTGAGCCGCAGCGAGGCCGTACCGATGCCGTCAGGATCGCCGGGGCCTGGAACTTCCGCCGCGCCCGTGAGGGTAGTAGTAAACGGACGACCGCCATCGTCGGCCATCACCGTACCGAAGATCGCCACTGCTACCGCCGCCGTCAGGATCAGCCACAGGTGAGCTTGTTTCCGCATAGGAAACCTCCTTGTTATCCTTCCAACCGCCAGGGAATCGCAAGCAGCGCGGGTTCGTGCTTTCATTCTTAACTACGAGGCAGGACGACCGCGCGAATCTGCGGCGTGAGATCTGGGCGCATTCCGGCTGCTTGCCCAGTGGCGATCAGGACTATTGGCTGCGATCCAATTTCACGATCGAGGTTGACAGTGCTCCTGTGCCTGTGGTACAGTGTCCCGCAAGTAACAAACGATAGGTAGATTCATGAGCCGTCTCGCGCACAACGTTATTATTAGCCTAGTCCTTCTAGTCCTGGTAGTCATTACCAAGGACAATTTAGCGTGCGGAAGGCACTAGGCAGCGCGAAACCAAGGCTAAGCAACCCGAACCCTTCCGCAAAACGCGGAAGGGTTTTTTAGTACCTGAAACGTCCGGCCCGCACCGACGCGCCGCCGGAGCTACAGCCAGGAGCCGAACAAACAGCCGCATCCTCGCGCCTGTTGTCCACAATGCCGCGGACGGCTCCCGCCCATCACCCGCGCCATGACGGCGCACCGATCACAGCGCTGACGCTTTGATGTCGATCCGTTCAGCTGCCTGACTCAGGCGCTGCTGACGCTACCTTTTTTGCCCAAGGTTTTACCGCCGAGGGAGGATCGAAACTATGCGGTCGGACACGATCAAACGCGGCTTCGAGCGGGCCCCCCATCGATCATTACTGCGCGCAACCGGGGCGATCCGGGACGAGCAGGATTTTGGCAAACCGTTTATTGCGGTCTGCAACTCATATATCGACATTATTCCGGGGCATGTACACCTCCAGGAATTCGGCCGGATCGTCAAAGAGGCGATCCGCGAGGCTGGCGGCGTGCCGTTCGAGTTCAACACGATCGGCGTCGACGACGGCATTGTGATGGGTCACGAGGGCATGCGCTACTCGCTGCCGTCGCGTGAGTTGATCGCCGACTCGGTCGAGACGGTGGTTGGGGCGCACTGCTTCGACGGCCTGATCTGTATTCCCAACTGCGACAAGATCGTGCCGGGAATGCTGATGGGCGCGGCTCGTGTGAATATCCCGACGATCTTTGTCTCGGGCGGCCCGATGAAAGCGGGCGTGGACTCAACCGGCAACAAGGTCGATCTGATCAGCGTCTTTGAGGGCGTCGGCGCGTACGCGAGCGGCAAGATCAACGACGAGCGGCTGCTGGATCTGGAGCGCAACGGCTGCCCGACCTGCGGCTCTTGCTCCGGGATGTTTACCGCCAACAGCATGAACTGTTTGTGCGAGGCGCTCGGCGTGGCGCTGCCGGGCAACGGCACGATCCTGGCGATCAGCCCCGAGCGCCATGAGCTGGCCCAGCGCGCGGCCTTCCAGCTGATGGAGCTGATCAAGGCCCAGATCAGCTTTCGCGATATTGTCACGCCGCGATCGATCGATAACGCCGTGGCGCTGGATGTGGCGATGGGCGGCAGTACCAACACCGTGCTGCATGTGCTGGCCCTGGCGCGCGAGGCCGATGTTTCGTATCCCGTGGCGCGCTTCAACGAGGTCGCCGAGCGCGTGCCGCATCTGGCGAAGGTCAGTCCGGCCTGGGACGGCGACCGCCAATGGCACATAGAAGACGTGCATCAAGCCGGCGGCATCCACGCAATCTTAGGCGAACTCTCCCGCAAGCCCGACACGCTGGACCTCGAAGCCCTCACCGTCACCGGCCGCACCCTCGGCGAAAACCTCGCGCAAGCCCACAACACCAATCCCGACTGCATCCGCCCGATCGACAATCCGCACTCTGAGCGCGGCGGCCTGTGCGTGCTCTTCGGCAATCTCGCTCCCGAGGGCGCGGTAGTCAAAGTCGGCGCGGTCGATCAAAACCAGATGCGCTTTCGTGGCCCGGCGCGCTGCTTCGACAGCGAAGAGGCCGCGACTAACGCCGCGATCAACGGCGGCATTCAGCCCGGCGACGTGGTGATCGTGCGCTACGAGGGGCCGCGCGGCGGTCCCGGTATGCGCGAGATGCTGGCGCTGACGAGCATGATCAAAGGCATGAGCGCGCTTAGCTCGACGGTCGCGCTGATCACGGATGGACGCTTTTCGGGCGGCACGCGCGGCCTGTGCATCGGGCATGTTTCGCCGGAAGCGGCCGAGGGCGGGACGATTGGGCTGCTGCGCGACGGCGACACGATCGAGATCGACCTGGGCGCGCGTAAGCTGGTGGCCGAGGTCAGCGATCAGGAGCTGGAGTCGCGGCGCGCAGCCTGGCAGGCTCCCGAGCGCAAGTACCGGCGCGGCTGGCTGGCGCGCTATACGCAGATGGTCACGAACGCAAGCAATGGCGCTGTGTTGGACGTGTAAAGAACAAAGAACAGGCAAACAAAGAACAAAGGAGTTCTTGTTTGGTTCTTTGTCAATACTGTTCTTTGTTCTCTGTTCTGAGGAGTAACTACCATGTCAGAAACACGAACCGGCGCTCAGATCATGTGTGAGGCGCTGATCCGCGAAGGCGTAGAGGTGATGTTTGGCTATCCCGGCGGCGCGATCATGCCCTTCTACCACGCGCTGCCGGAGTATCCCGAGCTGCGCCATGTGCTGGTGCGGCACGAGCAGGCGGCCGGTCATGCCGCCGAGGGCTACGCGCGGGCATCGGGCAAGGTCGGCGTGTGCGTGGCGACCAGCGGCCCCGGCGCGACGAATCTGGTCACGGCGCTGGCCGATGCGATGATGGACAGCGTGCCGATCGTGGCGATTACGGGCCAGGTCGCGGCGCAGTTCATCGGCAAGGACGCGTTTCAGGAGACCGATGTTACGGGCATCACGCAGCCGATCACCAAGCACAACTACCTCGTGACCGACATCGAGGATCTGCCCTACGTCTTCAAGGAGGCGTTTCATATCGCGCGAACGGGACGGCCCGGCCCGGTGCTGATCGACGTGGCCAAGAACGCCCAGCAGGCGCGCACGACGCCCACCTGGCCCGAGAAGGTGAATTTGCCCGGCTACAGGCCAAACTATGAGGGCAATCGCCGCCAGATTCGCGAGGCGCTCAAGCTGATCAACGGCGCCAAGAAGCCGCTGATTCTGGCCGGACGCGGCGTGCAGGTTTCGGGTGCGTTCGCCGAGCTGCGCGAGTTCGCCGAGCGCACGGGCATTCCGGTGATCACGACGCTGCTCGGCATCGGCTGCTTCCCGGAGGATCATCCGCTCTCGCTGGGTATGCCCGGCATGCATGGCTGGGTCCACAACAACCGCGCGATCCAGGAGTGCGATGTGCTCTTCAATGTCGGCAGCCGCTTTGACGATCGCGTGACCGGCAAGACCTCGACATTCGCGCCCAACGCCAAGATTATTCATATCGACATCGATCCCTCGGAGATCGGCAAGAACATTCGCGTCGACGTGCCGATCGTGGGTGATGCGCAGCTGGTGCTGCGGGCGATGATCGAAGAGGCTCAGCCGCGCGAGTGCGGCGAGTGGCTGCGGCATATTCACGCGATCCGTGACGAGCACCTGCACCGGCAGCAGTATCATCGACCCGACACCGATATGTTTATGCCGCACGACGTGTTCGCGGCCTTTACGCAGATCGTCAACGAGCGCGGCGCGTACCGCGTGTGTACCGACGTCGGGCAGCACCAGATGTGGGCGGCGCAGCTCATCGACTGGCTGCATCCGCACACGCACATCACCAGCGGCGGCCTGGGCACGATGGGCTTTGCGCTGCCAGCGGCGATGGGCGCGCAGATCGCACGGCCCGACGAGGTTGTGTGGGCGATCGCGGGCGACGGCGGCTTCCAGATGAACATGCAGGAGCTGGCGACGATCATGCAGGAGCAGCTGCCGATCAAGATCGCGATCATCAACAACGGCTATCTCGGGATGGTTCGCCAGTGGCAGGAGCTGTTCCACGAGCGCCGCTACTCCGCAACGCCGATGTGGAGCCCCGATTTCGTCAAGGTCGCCGAGGCCTATGGCATCCCTGGCATGCGCATAACGCATCAGTCGCAGGTCGCCGACGCGATCAACGCGGCCTACCAGACGCCCGGCCCGGTGCTGCTGGAGTTCCAGGTCGAGCGCGAGGTGAATGTGTATCCGATGGTTGCTCCCGGCGCATCGATCAGCGAGATGATCACCGAGTCGCCGATGGAAGTTGTCTAACGAAGAACCTAGAACCTAGAAGCGCGCCCTCTGGGCGCAAAGCACAAAGAACAACTGAACATAGAACAAAGCGAGAATCAAGAACTAAACGCTAAGAACTAAGAATGTGATTCAGTTGGTTCTAAGTTCTAGGTTCTAGGTTCTACATCGAGGAGTAGCTATGAAACATACACTTGTCGCGCTGATGCAGGATCATCCGGGCGTGCTGAACCGGGTAGCAAGTCTTTTTCGACGGCGCGGATTCAATATCGAAAGCCTGACGGTCGGCCACACCGAGGCGTCGGGCGTGTCGCGCATGACGATCGTGGTGGATGCGAATCAGACCAGCGTGGAGCAGGTGATCAAGCAGCTCTATCGGCTGATCGAGGTGCTCAAGGTCAGCGATGTGACGGAAGATCCGAATGTCGCGCGCGAGCTGGTGCTGGTCAAGGTACACGCGCCGCCGAGCCGCCGGGCCGAGCTGAACAGCCTGGCCGATGTGTTCGGCGCCAAGATCGTTGATGTCGGCCACGACTCGCTGATCTTCGAGCTGACGGCCGGCGGAGATAAGGTCGAGTCGTTTGTCGAGCTGGTGCGGCCGTTCGGTATTCGCGAGATGGTTCGCACCGGGCGTGTCGCGATGGTTCGCGGCGGCAGCAGCCACACGGCGGAGACGTACGTTCGGGCGGCGTAGCGGCGAAGGAACAAACGAACAAGAGAACAAAGGAACAAGGGAACAAGGGAACAAGGGCGGGATGTTACATCCAAACGATCCTGGTCCTTACAAACACAAAGGAATAAACCACCATGAACACGAATACACAGAAGGCCAACGAGACCAAACAGACCAAGCAGCCGACGACCAGCACCAACGAGTCGCGCCGCGACGACGATCAGTTCTCCAATGACTGGTGGCGCGAGTTCGCCGAGACCTGGAAGTAATCCACGAAGATCGCTCTGACGCGATGCTAGCTTGAATAATGCAACAGGAGTTTCTGCTATGAATACCAAGACCACGAACGCCAGCGAGAATAAATCGACCCAGACGACCAGCACCAACGAGTCGCGCCGCGACGACGATCAGTTCTCCAATGACTGGTGGCGCGAGTTCGCCGAGACCTGGAAATAAGGAGCGCTCTCATGGCAAAAATGTATTATGACAACGACGCCGATCTCGGCCTGATCAAGAGCACGCCGATCGCGATCATCGGGTTCGGCAGCCAGGGCCATGCCCACGCGCTCAACCTCCGCGACAACGGTTGTAACGTGCGGGTCGGTTTGTATAACGGCTCCAAGAGCTGGGCCAAGGCCGAGGCCGCCGGCCTGCGCGTCACCACAGTCGAGCAGGCGACCGCCGAGGCCGAGATCATTATGATTCTGACGCCCGATATTGGCCAGGCGCAGATCTACCGCGACTCGATCGCGCCGCAGCTGACCAGGGGCAAGATGCTGATGTTCGCCCACGGCTTTGCGATTCGCTACGGCCAGATCGAGCCGCCCGCCGATGTGGACGTGACGATGGTCGCGCCGAAAGCGCCGGGCCACCGCGTGCGCGAGGTGTTCGAGCATGGCGGCGGCACGCCCGCGCTGGTTGCGGTGCAGCAGAACGCCTCCGGCAAGGCGCTGGAGAAAGCGCTGGCCTACGCCAAGGGCCTGGGCTGCACGCGGGCCGGCGTGATCGAGACGACGTTTACTGAGGAGACCGAGACGGATCTCTTCGGCGAGCAGGCGGTGCTCTGCGGCGGCGTCTCCGCGCTGGTCAAGGCGGGCTTCGAAACACTGGTCGAGGCCGGCTATCAGCCCGAGGTCGCCTACTTCGAGTGTATGCACGAGCTGAAGCTGATCGTGGATCTGTTCTATCAGGGCGGCCTCAACTATATGCGCTACTCGGTCAGCGATACCGCAGAGTACGGCGACTACCACGCCGGGCCGCGCATCGTCACGGAGCAGACCAAGGAGGCTATGCGCGCGCTGCTGGCCGATATTCAGAGCGGCGCGTTTGCCGAGGAGTGGATCGAGGAAAACTATCAGGGCCGTCCCAACTTCCAGCGCATGCGGGCTGCCGACGGCGAGCATCCGATCGAGCAGGTTGGCCGCGAGCTGCGCCGGATGATGCCGTTTGTGAATCCGAAGGAAGTTACGCCAGGGGCGGGAGGGGCGTAAAGGAGAACAAAGAACAAAGAACCAAGAACAAAAGAGAGAGCAGCGCAAGGGCACCAAGCGCATGAGTGAGTCTGTGGGCCACGTGGAACAAAGAACCAAGAATAAACCAGACAATTGCAGCCTAAGCATATGAGGCAAGTTCGTGGCAAAGAACTACACCTATCGCAATCTGATCGTGTGGCAGCGAGCGCAACAATTAGCGCTTCAGATCATGGGACTTGTTCAGCAAGTTCCACAAAGCTGGGCAAATGCTGTGATCGTGCGGCAAATCATCAGCGCTGCTACATCGATCGGCGCGAATATCGCCGAAGGCCACGGACGTTACATGCCAGGCGCTCATCGAAATCATCTATCAATCGCTCGTGGCTCAACCGCTGAAACGGATAGCTGGCTTGATCTGTTGCATCGTGCTGGATGGATCACTTTCGAAGAAGAGGCTGTACTTCATGCTGAATGCCTGGAGATCATGGCGATCTTGACCAGCAAAATGCTAGATCTCGATCGGATGAAGCATGATACAGATCCACATATTCGCGAGGATCTTTCCGAGTATAAAGTTCACGAGGCACACGATCAGCCGCTGTTTCCTTTTACAGATTCCGACTACCACACGGATCAATGACTATCCTTTTGTTCTTTGTTCCGTTGTTCTTTGTTCTACTAAGGAGTTTCTATGGAAGACCATGTAAAAATCTTCGACACCACCTTACGCGACGGCGAGCAATCTCCAGGCGCGACGATGACCGCCGCCGAGAAGCTGGAGATCGCAAAACAGCTCGCCAGGCTGGGCGTCGACATCATCGAGGCCGGCTTTCCCGCCGCCTCGACCGGCGACTGGGAGGCCGTCAACACCATCGCCAGAACGATCGGCACCACGGACGGCCCCGTCATCGCCGGACTGGCCCGCGCCAACCGCAAGGACATCGAGCGGTGCTGGAACGCCGTCAAAGCCGCCGCCAGGCCCCGCATCCACACCTTCCTCGCCACATCCGACATTCACCTTGAGTACAAGCTGCGCATGAGCCGCGAGCAAGTCGTCCAGACCGTCAGCGAGATGGTCGGCTACGCGCGCTCGCTGTGCGCCGACGTCGAGTTCTCGCCCGAGGACGCGGGCCGCAGCGATCCCGAGTTTCTGTACACCGTGCTGGCGGCGGCGATCCGCGCGGGAGCGACCACGCTCAACATCCCCGACACCGTGGGCTACCTCACGCCCGAAGAGTACGGCGCGCTGATCGCCGGCATTCGTCAGAACGTGCCGGGCGCGGACACGATCACGCTCTCGACGCACTGCCACGACGATCTGGGCTTTGCCGTCGCCAACAGCCTGGCGGGCGTACGCAGCGGCGCGCGGCAGGTCGAGTGTACGATCAACGGCATCGGCGAGCGAGCGGGCAACGCGGCGCTAGAAGAGATCGTCATGGCGCTGCACACCCGGCGACAGTTCTACGGCGTCGGCACGCGCATCGACACCACGCAGATCGCTCGCACCAGCCGCATGGTCAGCGCCGTCACAGGCCTGACGATCCAGCCCAACAAAGCGATCATCGGCGCCAACGCCTTCGCGCACGAGGCCGGCATCCACCAGGACGGCATGCTCAAAAATCACCTGACCTACGAGATCATGCGGCCCGAGACGATCGGACGCGACTCGACGCTGGTGCTGGGCAAGCACTCGGGGCGGCACGCCTTCCGCAAACATCTTGAGCGGCTGGGCTACACCCTGAACGATCAAGAATTGCAGCTGGCCTTTGCGCGCTTCAAAGACCTGGCCGACAAAAAGAAAGTCGTCGACGATCGCGACATCGTGGCGCTGCTTGACGACCAGCTGCACCAGCCGGCGCCGATCTGGGAGCTGGAGCAGGTCCAGGTCTCGTGCGGCACCTCGGCGATCCCCACCGCGACCGTGCGTCTGCGCGGACCCGACGGCAAGACCCGCACCGACTCGGGCCAGGGCACCGGGCCGATCGACGCGGTCTACCGGGCGATCAACCGGGTTGTGGGCCAGGCCAACATCTTGACCGAGTTTTCGATCCAGGCGATCACCGAGGGCATCGACGCGGTCGGCAACGTAACGATTCGTATCGAGGAAGGAGCCAGCAATGGCAATGATTATCATCGCGACGACGATCGCGATACTGATGAGCCTGATGCTCGCAGGCCGACCTACA
>DASWTW010000016.1:0-17806 GCA_036401895.1 Herpetosiphonaceae bacterium
AGATCTGAAACGTGGAAACTACCAGAGCCACACGTCGTCGATCCAGACCGTCCCACGGGTTGCGGTGTCGAGCGGGCTGAAGCCGATCAGCGTCACGCGCACCTGGGATACGCCCGCCGGAACCGCGATCTGGCCCAGCACCTGCTGCGCGGCGCTGCTGCCCGTGATCGCCGTCGTGATGCCCGAGACTTTGTTGAGCACGGTTCCCGCCGCATCCAGATAGGTGATCTGCAAGCTCGGCGCCGACGACAGCGACTGGGTTTTGATCGTCATGGCCAGGTTATAGGTCTGGCCCGGCGTAACCGCGATCGGCGCTGAGGTCCACACGGGATTGAGCAGCGCCGCCGCTCCGCCGCTGCCGGTCAGGCTGATGGCGTCGGTGCCGTCGCTGGCGTTCGTGCCGCTGGTGTCGTAGGCGGTGCCTTGCGAGCCGCTCCAGCCGTCGGGCGCGGTGCCGCTCGTCGACTGCTCGAACGAGCCGTTGGTCACGCGGTTGCCGCGAATGGTGATCGTGCGCTGGGCCGCGTTGTTGCTCTCGTTGGACTCGTCCACCAGATTGGCCGGATCGGCCTGCGCGCCGATCACGTGGTCGCCGCTGACATTCTTCGTGTTCCAGGTAAACGTCACCTGCTGCGTCGTGCCCTTGGCCAGCGTCGCGATCGTCGCGCTATCGCCGAGCAGCGTGGCGCCGTCCTTGAAGCGCACCACGACGTTCTTGGCATCAGCGGCGCCGGTGTTGGCGATCGTGGCGGTGAGCACGGTCTCCTTGGGCTTGGCCTGCGACGCGACGAGATTGGTGATCGTCAGGTCGGCCTTGGCGGCCGGCTGCGCCTGCGGCTTGACGTTGAAGTAGAAGATCTGTCCGGCCTCCAGCAGCTTGGGATCGGAAGTGTTGGCGGCGGTCTGCGGAATGCCGCGCGCTGCCAGCGCCGCGTTACGGGCCGCGTACTCGGCGTGGAGATAGTCGCCCTGCTTGAAAAGATCGGCGGCCTGCGCGCGCCACTGCTTCATGCGATTGAAGTCGCCGCTCCACTGCGTCGAAGGCGTGGTACGGCCTGCGCGCGCCTCTTCGACCAGCCGCGTGCGCAGCGCATCCTGCGCGCCCAGCAGATACTCGGCGATATGACCGCGCTGAAGATTATCCTGATCCTCGACCTCGTATGGCCTGTAGCTCATGGCGTAGGTTGTGGGCGCCGCCGCGATATCGTACATCCAGCCCAGGCCGCTCCAGTAGCAGGCCCACTTGCCGGCGTTCGGCCCGGTCTTGCATTTGTCCACGCCGTACGAGCCGTCGTGCGGATGCGACAGGCCGAGATTGTGCGCGGCCTCGTGCTCGATCGTGTAGCTGAAGCCGCCGCCGGTGTCCTGCGTCGGCAGTGAGGCGGCGAGCACCGAGCGCTTCGATCCGGGCGCGTCGCCGGGCTGCGCAGCCGGATAGTGCGACTGCGACCACTTGACGCGATCGTTGACGTTGTTCATCACGCCCCAGGCCTCGCCGTCAGCCGTGCCCACCGCAATGCCGCCGACGATCGCAGGCAGCGCCCAGGTGTAGGCCTTCTCGAAGACCATATTGATCGACGGAATGGTGTTGACGCCCGGCACCTGGTCGGCGATGCCCTCGCGATTGGCGTCGATGAAGTCGCGGAACGCCTCGTGATTGACCGAGTCGTCATAGGTGCCGAGCAGGCCCTGAGCCTTGGCTTTTTCGAGCGCGTTCGAGACCTCGGTCAGATCCACGGTGCTGTCGCCGTAGTGTACGTGGACATGCTTGTCGTCGCCGGGATACAGCGGCTCCGGCACGAGATCGAGGCCCGTCGCGCTCTGGTGAACATGGTATTTCGGCGCGGGCAAGTCCTCGTACTTGGGCGACGTGTCGAGCATCTCACCGGTCGGCTGGTTGTTGGTCGGATCGTAGAGCGGGATCACCTCGCCTTTGCGGCCGACCCAGCGCGCGTAGGGCAGCGCCGACGACAGCCAGCGCATGGTGTCGTCGCTGTTATCCCCCACCTGGTTGATCTTGTACAGCTTCTCCATGTTCGTCCACCACAGGCCGTACCAGGGTGCGTTGGTCAGCTGGCCGTTGATCCACTGCGGGCGCGAGTAAAAATCGGTCCAGTTCGAGACCGCCAGCCAGTAGACATCGCCGCGTGGGATCGGGCGGTAAAGATAGCCGGAGGTCGATCGGAAGAAGAGGCCATAGGCGACATCACGGCCCAGGCGCGGCATCATGCGGCAGGGCGTGCCGCCGGTGTAGTCCAGCACCTGCGGATCGGCCAGACACGCGTCGGCGGTCTGCTGCCACAGCGGATCGGCCTTGTACTGCCAGATCGGCGGATCGCCAAACGGGTAGTCGGACGACAGCGTGCGCTCGGCTCTGAGCCACGAGGCCGACTCGTAGTTATTGGGCGCGGCGCCGAGGTCGATGAAGTGGAAGCGATAGCGACCACCCCAGGTGCGCGCAAAGTCGACGCCGTCCCAGTCCCTGGTGTCGGGATCGGTGATGCGCCACGAGCCGCCTTCCTCAATCGGCTTGGCCACGATGCCGCCGTTGATCACTTTGTCGGTGCCCCAGGTATGATAGGCGTTGGTGCGGAAATAGTTTCGGGCGTAGTCGGGCGTGAACGTATCCAGGAAGAAGAACGACGAGCCTTTATTCAAGCCCTGCGGCATGCGATCCAGGTTCAGGCCGTTCTTGTCGTAGTAGGGATCGTGGTAGGCGTTGGGATCGGGCTGAATGATCGACGGATCGAAGCACTCGTTGGTCTCGGCATTCTTGAAGGCGCAGCTCCACTTCGTATCGTAGCGCGAGTTGAAGATCCAGTCTTCGACGGCGTAGGCGTCGATCAGATCGGTCTTTTGCGCGTCCAGCACCTTGTAGGACAGATCGCCGTTCTTGGCGAGCAGCCGGTAGTGGCCGTAGAGCGTGTCGTAGCGCAGCAAATCCTGGCCCCGCGACGCGACATGGAAGCTCTGCGCCTGCGCCGTGTTGTCCCTGGCTACCTGGAAGAGCGCTTTGGCGTAGTCATCGCTGGCCTGGATGATCCGCAGCTTGTAGTTGTAGCGAATGCCCAGGAAGTACGGCTCGCTGGTCGTGAGGTGGTTTTTGTTCCAGTTCAGTAGCGCCGCGCCGGTGTTCTGAAGCTCATCGCCGCCCGGAGACTTGGTCGCGATCGTCGGCTGGTAGGTGTCGGGAATCCAGCTCTTCAGCTCGGCCACTTCCGCCGCCGTGGGCTTGTAGCCGACAAAGATCACGTTGAGCGGATAATCGACGGTCAGCAGATTCTGGATCGTGGCTTTGCTCTCCGGGAAAGCCATATCGCCCGACAGCTCGGTGCTGGTCAGGGTTGCCTTGCCGGTGTAGCTGGCCGCCGCCGCGAGATACGCTACCACGCGCACGGTGTAGGTGCCGGGCGCGAGCTTGCCGAGATCGGTTTTTTCGCTGGTGGTGCCGCCGCTGGCGCTGCTGCCAACCTGGTTGCCGGCGCTGTCTTCGATGTACAGATCGAAGTCGTCGCTGCTGGCGCCCCAGGCGATCTCGACGCTGACGTTGCCCTCGTGCGTATCCCAGTAGTTGCCGGGAATGTTGAGCGTCAGATCGAAGGTGTCGCAGTTGAGGCTGGCGTCGAGGCACAGCGCCGGGTCGGGCGTGGCGATCGTGTAGGGGCCGCCGCTCCACGTTACCGTCGACGAGCCGTTACCTGCCGGAGGGTTGAGGCTACCAGCAGTGGGGGTGGACGCGAACGTTGCCATGGGCAACGCGCCGAGAAGCAAGGCGATGATCAGCATCATCGCGACGACAGCCGACGAACGGCGGAACCGACTGTACATATGCACGCTCCCTCTACTCGATAGGATACGCTAGCTTGATTAAGGACACTTGTACCACTGGAAAGCGGGGTAACAGAGGCCAGATCGGGAGTCTTCTAGATAGTTACACCACTATCTGTGGTGTGCAGATTCTACCACACCACTTAGAATGGTGTCAATTAGCAAATGAGTATTAAAAGAGGAAGATCGACACCGATTGAGCGCCGATCTTCGTGATGAGGGGCTGTAGGTTGGGCGAGAAGAACGCTGTTACATGATCGTCTCGCCGCCGTCGATCAGGAGATTATGACCGGTGATAAACGATGCGCCGTCCGAGCATAAAAACAAGACCGGGTTTGCGACTTCCTCGGGCTGGCCATGGCGACCAATTGGATACGTCAGGCCGACGGCGGTTAAAATCTCAAGTCCATTCGGGATCGACAAACTCATATCCGTCTCGATCATCGATGGGCTGACCGCGTTGACGCGAATCCCGGATTTCGCGCACTCGACGGCCGCCACCCGCGTCAACGCAATGATGCCGCCTTTGCTGGCGCTATACGCGCTGATCGTCGCGTGCCCGGTGACGCCCGACGTCGAAGCCATATTCACAATTGCGCCGCCGCCGGACTGAGCCATCGCCGGGATTTCGTACTTGAGGCACAGCCAGATACCTTTCAGGCCGGTGTTGATTACAAGATCCCAGTCATCTTCTGAAGTCTCGGGGATCAACCCCAGCGTGATCACGCCCGCGTTGTTGAACGCGTAGTCCAGCCGATCATAGGTCGTCAGCGTGTGAGCGACCATCCGCTCGACATCCGCCGCCCGCGACACGTCAGTTTGCACAAAGCTAGCCTCGCCGCCGCGCTGCCGAATCTCCTGCACCACCGCTGCCCCTTTGTCGGCGCTCCGTCCCGCAATCACCACTTTCACACCGTGCTGCGCAAAGGCCAGCGCCGTGCTGCGTCCAAGACCAGCCGTACCGCCGGTCACGATCGCGACTTTGCCACGCATCGACTCGAACATACACCGCCTCCTTGAGATCGATAACAACAAGCGCCCAGCTCCCGAATCGCGAAGAGATCGGCAAACAGTGCATCTGGCCTGTAGCAAGTGCCTCTAGCAAGTAATAGATGGAGAGGTTGAATGGAGCGGGATCGTCGGCGAGCGGGCAAATCTACTATAGATCAGAGCCAGGCAAAAACAAGCACGACCTTGGACTAATTTCGATACATAACAAAGAGCCTACACATGGGATTGTGCAGGCTCTTTTACGCTACCCAGTGCTGACTACCCGGCTCTAGTTCAGCGGACAGCCACGGTTGTTATAGCGATCGAGCTTGTCGGCCAGGTTCAGAATCGTGTTGCGGTTGCCGCTGGTCAGCGCCGCATTAACCTGGCTAATCACCTCAGCCGTGGTGAGCGGATAATCTACGTTCGGATGCGAGGCGTTGAGCAGCGCCGCAACCGCTGAGCGCAGGAGAATCCGCGCGGCATCTTTGTTCGACGAGCCGCCCTTGAAGTCCAGCGCCTGCAACAGCGTCGCCGAGTCGAGGCCGTAGCTGTCGGGCACATCGAACACGCTCTCCAGCGTCTGGTTCGGCGAATAGCCCGTCGCTACCCACGAGTCGAGATGCTGGCGCTGCTTCCAGTAGCCGGGCGTGCAGCCCTGGAATGCCGGCGTTGGCGTTGCGGTGTTAGTGGGCGTTCGCGTCGGCGTTGCAGTCCGCGTTGGTGTTGCAGTTCGCGTCGGCGTGTTGGTGGGTGTGTTGGTCGGCGTGTTGGTCACTGTCGGTGTATTGGTCGGTGTATTCGTGGGCGTATTCGTGGGTGTATTGGTCGGCGTATTGGTCGGCGTCGGCGTGGCGGTATCGGTTGGCGTGTTCGTGGGCGTGTTGGTCGGCGTTGGTGTCGCCGTATCGGTGGGCGTCGGCGTCGGCGTTTTGGTCGGCGTCGGCGTCGCCGTATCGGTTGGTGTGTTGGTTGGGGTTGGTGTCGGCGTGTCTGTCGGCGTCGGCGTCGGCGTGTTGGTCGGCGTTGGTGTCGCCGTATCGGTGGGCGTGTTGGTGGGTGTATTCGTCGGCGTACTTGTCGGCGTATTGGTCGGCGGATCGATGTCGTAGCAGAAGGAAATATGGCTAATCGCGTTGGTATTGCCGTCGCCGGGCGAGGTTAGACCCGTGTCCGACAGCTCTTCCGGATTATAGCGATAAAGATACGAGCCCTGGCTACCCGCCTTGACAAAGACCGCGCTAACGCCGATGTTTGCGCTGAAGTCAAAGGTCTTGCCCGTAAAATTCGTGATCGTAACGGTGAGCGTGCCGTCGGTAAAGATTCCATTTTGCGGCGGATCGACCTTGAGCTCGATCCAGCTTTCGCCCGCCGGCGCGAAGTCGGGACAGGTTTGATTGCCGGTGCCCAAAATAAGCTCCGGTAGCACATGTGTTGCCGAAGCACTCGGATTCAGTGCAAACGTCACAGTGATCGCCACCATGACCAGCACTGAGATGAACAGGTTGCGCTGCGTATGTCTCATACAACCTCGAATCGTCGTGGGCTCAGCAGTGCTGCCACGATCGACAAGCAGGCTCGTCAGATCGAACCGGGCGACGAGTACCCGAACGGTGCTGCTAAGCCTAAACAGGAAGGTTACGGGGCCACAGTGGATGTAGCGAGCTAGAGACGTGGATCGCAGGCGAATATGGGCGGCGTGCTCTCGCACTCCAATGCTGTTAGTGCCAGTATAGAGCGCGCTCGATCACTGTCAAGGAGTATCTTATTGCATTCCGCTAGCGAACTTAAAACGGCAAGCTCCTATCGATCGCGATCGATAGGAGCTTAGCCGGGAGCAACTGTCGGAATGATTGTTAGTTCGCGTTGGCCACCGCAGCGTAGGCATTGACATAGCCCGCGCCGACCTCGAACTCCTGATAGCCGGCCATCGGCGTCGCCGTCTCGATCAGCAGGCTCTTGATCTGATCCGGCGTCAGGTTCGGGTTAGCCTCAAGCAGCAGCGCGACCACACCCGAGATATGCGGCGTCGCCATGCTGGTGCCGCTCATCGTGGTGTAGAACGGAATCCAGGTCGGCTGGATGTTGATGTCGTCGGTGATGGCCAGCACCGGCAGGATCGAGAGCGGCGCGCGGGTCGAGACGATCGCCACGCCGGGCGCCGTGATCGTCGGGTGATACACCGAGTCGCCGGGAACGCCGCGCGAGCTGAAGTCGGCCAGCGTGCGACCATCTTTGTTGCCGGCTGCCACGCCGATCACCCAGGGAGCAACCGAGTACGGGTTGAGCGTGTTCTGTCCAGGGCCTTCGTTGCCCGAGGCGAACACAACCGTGATGCCCGCATCGTGAGCGGCCTTGCTGGCTACGTTGATCGGATCGGCCGCATCGAACGCGCCGGTGGTGCCCCAGCTGTTGGAAACGACGCGAATGTTGTACTGCGCGCGGTTGGCCAGCACATAGTCGAAGCCTTCGAGCGCGAACAGGATCGAGATCGCGTCGCCGGCGCCGATGCCGATCAGCCGGCTATCGGGAGCAACGCCGCGATAGTAGCCGCCGCTGACGGTGCCGCGTCCGCCGATCGTGCCGGCGACATGCGTGCCGTGGCCGCTGGTGGTGTCGGTATTCGGCAGCGGCAGCGAGATCGAGGAGCTGCCCGAGGTAAACAGGTTCGGCGTGAGGATCTTGACGTTATGCGCCATTGCCGGCGACAGATCCGCGTGCGTGCCGTCTACACCGCTGTCGATGATCGCAACGCCGACGTTCTTACCGGTCACACCCAGCTCATTCCACACACGGTCCGCGCCGATGGTGCGCACGCTCTCATGCATGAGATACTTGAGCGGCTTGTTGAAGAAGGCCGAGGTCAGGCCGTTCAAGCTGAGCGCCGAGCGGATCTGGCTGGATGTGCCGCGTATCGCCAGCATCGGCAGAACGTCGAACTCATGCACGAGCACGCCTTTGCCACGCGCCGCCGCGACATCTGCCGCCGTAGGCTTGTGGTCATAGGTCAGGATCGCATCCAGCGAGCCGCCGAGCGGCAGGGCAGACAGCTTCTGGTTGAGCAGCGCGTCGATTTTGACGCCTGAGGCTGTCGCGGGCCGGCCGAGCGGCGCGGCAAAGCCGATGATCAAGCTAAGCGCCAGAAAAAGGCCGAGCCATCGTGAACCTTTTACCATGGTTCTAACGCTCCTTTCGAAATCTTCTAAGACTCAATAACATTGTCGCCGGTAATGCCCGACATCAAGAGAAGCGTTAGGAAAGGAGACAGTTAAAACAAGCCTAACTTCTTTTGATGTGTTAATAATAGTATAGCAACCACATGCGGTGGTGTCAATCACTTTATAAAAATCACTAAACTTTTAGCACGGCTCAGGCGGCTCTAGCGTCTGGTAAGGCAGCTCCTGAATCGGACGGGCGTATGAACATAGAAATGAGGAGCGCTCCGCCTCCACAGCCTTGGCACTGTGATACAATCACTGCTGTGTTCGCACCCTCGTTCCACGCACACCACCTTTGTCTTTTGTTAAGCGAAACCACGCTGGTTTCAGGATTTCAGCTTGAAAGGGGCAATATGGAACAGTATCAGAACCTTAGCGGTGACTCAGGCGTTGTCGCGTATGAAATAGGTGATGACTCGATAACCGTGGAGTTTAGCAGGGGAGGCGTTTATCGCTACGATTATGAAAGTGCGGGTCGTGAGGCGATTGAGCGCATGAAGGAGCTGGCGCACGCCGGCCGGGGCTTGAATACGTACATCAATCAGACGGTTAAGCAGCAATTCGCAGAAAAGCTAAACTGAACGTTCCACCCGGAATGATCAGGCTATACATGACGCAGCGGCAGCACTCAGGATCGATTGAGTGCCGCCGCTCGCTGTCTTATAAGTGGAAACTGCGGAGCGCTACGGATTGACCAGCACCACGCCGTTACTGGTCGCGCGATAGTCCTGCGGGATATTGAGAAACCCGCTGACCTTGACGGTCCAGGTTCCGGCCACAGGATTATTGACATGGACGGTCTCGTTGGCGTAGTTGTAGACCGATTGGATCACCTCGGATTTGGCGACAAGCGCGCCCTGCGGATTGTACAGGTACAGGTTGAGATCGCTGGCGATCGTGCTCCAATCGACGGCGACATCCAGCGAGAGTGTGCCGGGCGCAACCGTAACCGTGCGCGTATCGCTGGCAGCCAGGCCGGGCAGACTCACGCCGACGTTGCCGGTCCAGGTGCTGGTCTGATCGTAGACCTGATATTCTTCGCCGGTCCGTGGATCGCGATATTTGCGCACATTCTTGATCTGCCTGGCGGTCTCGACGGCTTTGCGAGCGTTGAGATAGCCGGCGCCCGCCGCGTACTCCTGATAATCCGGCAGCGGCGTGGCGGTATTGATCAGCACGCGTTTGATCACATCCGGTGTGAGATTCGGATTAGCCTGCACCATCAGCGCGATCGCGCCCGAGACGTGCGGCGCGGCCATGCTAGTGCCATTGGCAACCGTGTAGTAGGGTAGATATTGCGGCTGGAGATACAGCGGATCAGTGGCAAGGTTGGGCACGTTGGTTGCCACGCCGGTCAGCGCGCGATCCGAGGCGATCAGATAGCCCGGCGCGGTCAGAGTCGGATGGTAGAAATCGCTGCCGGGAATGCCGCGCGACGAGAAGAACGAAACGTTCCGGCCGTCTTTATCGCCCGCCGCCACGCCAATCACCCACGGCGCAACGCTGTAGGTGTTCAGCGTATCGGTGTTGGAGCCGGAGTTGCCCGAGGCGAAGACCACCGCAATGCCTGCGTCGTGGAGCGCTTTGGTCGCGACATTGACCGGATTGTTGGGATCGAAGCCGGGAATGATGTTGCCCCAGCTACAGTTGACAACCCGAATATTGTACTGCTGTTTATGCGCGATGATCCAGTCGAAGCTGGCCAGCGCCGTAAAGATCTCGATCGCCTCGCCCGCGCCAAGGCCGATCAGATTCGAGCGCGGCGCTACACCGCGGTAGTACTGGCTGCTGGCCGCCCCGGACGCGCCGATGATGCCGGCTACATGCGTGCCGTGGCCGCCGCTGGTATCGGTATTGGGCAGATTCTCCAGGTACCAGACCGGCAGATTCAGCATATCGAGATCCACACCGGCGGCATACTGTAGCCCGATCACCTTGGTATTTTGCACGGTCTTCGAGCCGTACTGGAGATCGGGATTCAGCCCGTCGATGCCGGTGTCGACCACCGCGACGCCGACGCCCTCGCCCTGATAGCCGTAGTCGGCCCACACGCTGGCCGCGCCGATCGTGTTGACGCTCTCGCGCAAGAAATATTGCAGCCGCTGATTCGCATACACCGAGCGAACGCCGCTCAGCTGCTTGATCAGCTCGATCTGCGCGGGCGTCGCCAGCACGCCAACCATCGGCAGCCGCCGCAGCGGAGCGATCGACGCGCCGAGATTGAGCAAGCCCGTCAGCTGTGTGAGCGTCGGCTGCGCGTCAAAGGTCACGATCACGGGGAGCGGCAGGCCCGGCACTGCTGTTTGGAGCTGCTGCGTCAACGCCGGATCGATGATCAGCGTGGCAGCTCGGCTTTGACGCGGCGTTATAGTGAATGCCAGGGTGAGAAGTCCGACCAGAAAGAGGCTGAGCAGTCGGGATATGCGGAGCATACAAGTTCCTTGCATAGCATTAGGTTGCTGAATTATAGGCACCCTGAAAAGTGGTGTCAATAGATGTGATAGAGCAAAAATTGGACCGAGAACCGGGGAAAGAAAGGAACAAGGGAACAAAAGAACAAAGGAACAAAGAAGGACCATCCATCTCCCTCGCCTGCTGCAACCGAGGACCAAGAACCAGTTGTCCACTAGGCGTTTCAGATCTATTTTGTTCCCTTGTTTACCTGTTCGTTTGTTCCAAATCATCCAGCGCCGCCTGCGCAGCTTTCGTCGCCGGATGGTTCGCGCCAAGCCGCCGCGCGAAGATGGCCAGGGAGCGCACAAGGCAATCCCGTGCTGCCGGCACATCAACTTGTTGTTGCAGCGCTAGTCCCAGCCAATACAAGGTTGTCGCTGTATCGGGATGCTCCGAGCCAAGCACGCGCTCTCGCATCGCCAGCGCCTGCTCGTGGTAGCTGCGTGCTTCGGCGTAGCGTCCCTGTGCGTACAGCAAGCTGCCCAGGCTCATCAGGCTCAGAGCCGTGCCCGGATGCTCTGCGCCGAGCACGCGCTCATGAATCGCCAGCGCTTGCTGCAAGAAGCGTGACGCCGACGCGTATTCCTGCTGCGCACACAACACAACGCCTAGGCTGACCATCGTCTGCGCCGTGTCGGGATGCTCTGCGCCCAGGATCTGCTCCTGGATCGCCAGCGCCTGCTCAAGATAGCGCTGCGCCTCCGCATACTCGCCCAGCGACTCCATCACGACGCCGAGGCTAGACAGGCTGCGCGCTGTGGCCGGATGCTCCGCGCCGAGCACCAGCCGCTGGATCGCGACCGCTTGCTCGGCGTAGCGCCGCGCCTCCGCATACCTTCCCTGGAACCAGAGCACGCCGCCCAGCGTGTACACGCTCTGCGCCGTATCGGGATGCTCAAGGCCCAGCACGCGCTCCTGGATCGCCAGCGCCTGCTCAAGACGACGCTGCGCCTCCGCATACTCGCCTTGCCGCCAGAGCACCACGCCCAAATTGCTTAGACCGCGTGCGGTGTCGGGATGATCGGTGCCGCACAGCTGTTGCTGGATCGCCAGCGCCTGCTCCACGTAGCGCCGCGCTTCCGCATAGTTGCCGAGCAGCCGGATATGCATACCCAGCGCGCTATAAAGCCCGGCTGCCTGGGCATTCTGGTGCTGCGTGCTATCGGTGATAAAGCGGAGATGCTGCTGAAGCGCCATCAATGACCAGGGATCGCCCGCGCGGTTGAGACAATCGGCGATCTGAAGCATCGTAGATTCCACAGCCGGCTGTGCCTCTGCGTCTACCGCGACAGTGCGGACGAACGCTACCAGCAGCCGGTGCAGGCGTAGCGCGTCGGCGTGATTGGTCTCAAGCAGGCCCAGATCGATCAAGCGATTCACAGCATCCTCGGCACGCAGCGCGGCATCGGGATCGTCGCTTGGGCTGAGCGTGTGCAGCAGCAGCCAGCGCGGGATCGGCTCGCCAGGCGCGAAGCACGCCGCGCGAACGAGCAGCGTGCGGGCTAAGGCATCGGTTGCATCTGTGGGATCGAGGCGGACATAGCTTTGCTCAAACGTGCGCGCCACATGCTGGACATGCCTGGTCGGCGAAAGCCCGGCCTCGCGCAGGGAATGATCGTCGAGGATCGTCGGCGTGCGCAGGCGCTGGAGATAGTGAGCCGGCGTCAGCGCGTGACGATACCTGGCCAGAAAGCTGCCGGCCAGGTACAGCGCCAGCGGCAGATCGCCCAGCGTATCGGCGATCGCTTCGAGATCGGCATCGGCTGATGGCAGGTCCGCGCGAAATGTGCGTAGCAGGGCGATACTTTCACGGCGCGGCAGCACATCCAGCGGCACAGAATGCACGCCGAGCGCCGGGTCCCAGTGATGGCGGCGGCTCGTGATCAAGACGCGACAGCCGCCGTGCTGTGGCTGCCACTGATCGAGCAGTGCCGCGTCCTCGCAGTTATCAAAAACCAGCAGCCGAGGAATCGGCCGTTTCCAGGCGCGCCGCACCTGGCGTACCTGCTCATCCAGCGGCAGTGATCCAAACTCAGCGCTGAGCTGCATGCCATCCACGCCACCACAGGCCGCTACTTCCACACGGATCGCCGCAGGATCGGCAAAGCTCAGCCAGAACACGCCGCCCCGGAAAAACTGTCCGTAGCGATGAACAAACTCACAGGCCAGCTGCGTCTTGCCGACACCGCCCAGGCCCGTCACCGCCGCGACCTCCAGCTGACTGATCGCCGCAGTGCCGCTGTTGAGAACACGGGCTAGCTGCCGCAGATCGTGCTCCCGGCCGACGAAGAGCGGGTTGCGGCGCAGTGGCATATACGAGCCGGGCGGCAGCGGCCCAGGATCGGGGATGACGTCGATGGGCAGGCATGCTACCGGCGGCTCGTCCACAGCACCAGGCGGCGCCGGTCGATCAACACCTGTGATCGGCGGCGCAAGGCGCGTCACATGGCGCTCACCGCTGACAACCTGAAAAAAACCTTCTCGATCAGCCTGGGGAATCTCCAGGCAGCGCGCCAGCCGCTCCGCGATCGCGCGCGAGGGACGCAATAGATCGGCTTCGATCTTGCGGATGGTCACCTCGGCGCAGCCAACCCGGTGAGCTAGGGCAACCTGGGTGAGATCAAGGGCTTTCCGGCGGCGGCGGATCCATGGCCCCAGCGAAAAAAACTGCTCAGCGGTGTCTGACATCGTATTCCTCTAGGGCTACAGGCTCTCAAGATTCAAATCCGGCTGTAGGAGATGGTTAGGTGATGATTCGTGGATCGCTACCGTCACGCAGCCATCGCGTCGGGAGTGTGCGCTCACGACATCGACGAACGGCCCGGACATGACGCCCAGGCTGCGGCGTGAATGATAAGCAATCTACCTTGACGCATAGATGTGGGGGGTTGACTGAAAATTATATCGCTTTTTTATCGAAAACCGATACCCTGTGCAGCACCAAACATGATGTACTAGCAGCACACCAGCTTTTCCAGAATCTGTACGCTACGCCTATCAGGGGCCATCCCCTCATAAGCCTAAACACCTGGCACAAGCCTGCCGGCTCAACGTCGTAGGAGCAAGGACGCCTCCACACACAGGCATTCTGTGTCGTCGAGAGCGTCGTATGCTGCTGTTTTTGCGACAGCGGCCGGCAGCGCCCTGCGCTGGCAGACCAGGATACGGAGCGTGTGAGTGTACAACATCCAGGATCGAGCGAGTCTGCTTAGTTTGCCAAGGAGTCCCCGCAATGTCAACCGCTGAGGAGCCGAAACCGCTGAGCCAGGACCAACACGACCCGTCAGCACATGCCCGGCAGCGCCAGCCATCCACCCAAAGCCGCCGCAACTTTCTGGTCCGGTCCAGCATGTTGTTAGCAGCCGTGGGCGCCGGCGCAGCGCTGGAGCCCGCAAACGCTCAAACGTCGGACGAGGGCCAGCCCACAGATCTGCCGCCGGCGGGCGAGAATAAGCACTATCACGCGAGCAGCTTCGGGCGTATGTTTCCGCAGCTCCCGCCGTTCGCCCAGGATACGCCCGAGATGCGCGCGGCACTGTTTTCGCTCGGCGCGATCGATGGGCCGATGGACGGCAAAGTGCTGCCGCCGCCGACCTTGCCGCCAGCGCCGCCGGCCAGCCCGCCGCCAGCGCAGACCAACGACGTGACGGTTCCTGTTCCGCCCGGAGAAAATCCCCGAATCTCAGCCGGCTTTACCTTTTTCGGCCAGTTCATCGCGCACGATCTGACCTTTGATGCGCACTCGAATTTTACGCAGCGCCACGAGCCGGCCGCGACGACGAATTTCCGCACGCCGCTGCTCGATCTCGATAGCATCTATGGCGCGGGTCCGGTCGCCAGCGCCCATCTGTACGATAAAAGCAGCGACAAAACCAAGTTCCTGGTCGACGCCGGCGCGCTCTGGGATCTGCCGCGTAACAGCCAGGGCGTGGCACTGATCAGCGATCCGCGCGGAGACCAGACCGTGATCGCCGCGCAGCTGTTTCAGGTCTTTCTCCGCTTCCACAACGCGGTCGTCGACGAGCTCAGCGGCCGCGCCGCCCCACCGGCCGATCTCTTCGCCGAGGCGCAGCGGCTTGTGCGCTGGCACTACCAGTGGCTGATCGTCCATGAGTATCTGCCGCATATCGTGACGCAGGAGCTGGTAGACGATATTCTTAGCCGCCCGGACGGACGCAGATTTTACAAGTGGCACGACGAGCCGTTTATGCCGGTCGAGTTCGCCGAGGCGGCCTTCCGCTTCGGCCACAGCCAGCTGCGCCCGAACTATCTGCTCAACGGCACGTTCGCCAGCCCGCTCTTTGTCACGCCCACGCCGGACAATCCCCATCCGGTCGATCTGACCGGCGGCAAGCGCGATCCGCGCATGATCATCAACTGGCAGATCTTCTTTAGGTTGGGCTCGAATCCGCCGGGATTTCCGTTCAACAGTATGCTGATCGATACGCTGCTGCCGACCTCGCTGCTGCGGCTGCCGTTCACAGGCCCCGATCGTCCCGACAATCCATCGTCGCTTGCGCGGCGCACGCTGCTGCGGCACCTGACATTTGGCGTACCATCCGGTCAGTCGGTCGCCCGCGCCATGAACATCGAGCCGCTCGATCGATCCGAGCTTGCCGATCTGGAGCCGTTCGGCCTGGCGCAAAGCACGCCGCTCTGGTTCTATGTTTTGCGCGAGGCGGCGCGACGTGCGCAAGGCCAGCATCTGGGGCCGCTCGGCGGGCGGATTGTCGCCGAGGTGATTATTGGCCTGCTTCAGGCAGATCCGCGATCGTATCTAGCACAGAACCCGCAGTGGCGTCCGGTTCTCGGCCAGCGCAGCGGAGAATTTGGGATCGCCGATCTGCTGAGGTTTGCCGGAGCCGGCTAAGCGCCACATCCGGCAGCGCGCATACGTCGGAGATCGCACGTGCCGCCGAGCCGTTCGGGTTGGCGGCTTGCGCTACTTGTCGTCGGATTTATAGAACAAAGATTATCGGCAGCGGGTCATCTCTAGCTGCCAACCGACTGCTCAAGACGTGCGCAGGCCGCCGCGAAGGACTCACCACGCCCCCACAGCGTTTCGAACGCGATCTTCACCAACTGCGCCAGCTGCTTATGCTCGATCACCAGAATCGTGAGATCGGTACGGCCGGCGATCGGATCTTCCATCGCGAACATCACGATCTCCTCGTCGACGATCACCAGCTTGAGCGGCAGATGCTCGATGAAGCGGGCTTCTTCGCCGTGGCTGATGAAAAAATCGACGGCCTGGCGCGTTTCTTCGTTCTGCAAGACGCTGTACTCGTAGATCGAACAGGCGCGTATATTGCGCTTGAGCGTTTCCAGACCTTCCAAATTTTCCTGCGGCGGGCGGGCATAGGGCGGCTTGGTGAAGATCAAGATCTCGCGCTGGCAGTTGGCCTGAATCTCGGCAAAGCGCTGATTGATCGCGGTTCGGCCACGCAGCACCTCGATATATTCAAGCGGACTGCTTTCTTCTTTGCCTTCCTGATACTGATCGCTCAGCTCGTCGACCAGCTCATTGGTCATCGTTTCCAGCCGGCTCAGCCGCTGTTGCTCACGCTCCAGCAGTGCGCTCAGGGCGGTCTTCGGAGAGACAGCCGCATACTTGGTGCCGTGCCTGCCAGGACGGCTGATGGCCAGGCCACGCTCGACGAGACTCGCCAGAATATCATAGATGCGCTGGCGCGGCACGCCTGAAATATCGGCGACCTGCGTGGCCGAAAAACTTTCTTTGCCAAGCAGCGCCGTGTACGCCTTCGCCTCATACACGTTGAGCCCAAGCTGGGTTAAGCGGTTGATGTGATTTTCAAGCACAGTACCTCACTTTGTTGTATGCACGCGCGGCTGGAAAAAGTATGCTCATAGTATAAACCTGCTGTTGTATGATCAACAACATATCAGATCATGGATGCGTATAGGCTTTCAATACCGATCGCAGCAGGTTTTCCTGTAGCAAAACGCTCACTATACAACATTGGCCTATACATTCCCATCGCATAACGCGCTGATGAAGAGCGAACAGGCTGGATTGTTTAACATGTAGCTCGTCCCGCCGACGAGCGACGCATAAGGATTGTTGTGATCGCAGCCAGCAAGGAGAGGCAGCATGGATCAAAGCGAGCAACAGGAGCCGCAGAAGCGCACGGTGTACGCGCCACAGCCTAACGATGCACAGCAGGCTCCTGCGGTGATCAGCGTCGAGCTTGCCGAAGATGAAGACGTGCAATGGCAGTGGACGCACTACAACGATGGACGTAGCGTGATCACCGGCTATACGATTGTTAGACGGCCTGAGCAGCAGCAGTAAAACCCATAGCAAAGGACACGTCACGTATGACGTGTCCTTTGCGTTTACCTGGATTGGCTGCGAGCTTAGGCAGCCGGACGATCGTTTTGACTGTGACCGTCGGCTACGGCTTCGCCTGATTGTCCACTAATATTGTGGAGCACGTCGCGCATCACGAACGCGCGCACCAGATCGTCGGCGCTGTTGACCTGCAACACGGCACGGCTGTTGCCGGCCAGGGAGCGAGCAACATCAAGCTGCGCCATCGCCAGCTCACGCTGCGCCGCGTGAGGATTGTTGCGCAGCGTTTCCTCCAGCCGCGACAACCGCATCATCTCGGCCTCAGCCTCAAGCTCGGCAATCCGGCGCCGGGCCTCAGCCTGCTGCACCTGAACCTGAAGCTCCTCACGCTCACGCTCGACACGCGCCACCACCTGCTGACGAGCCAGCGCTTCCTGGTCGGCCTGGCGACGCTGGGCCAGCGCCTGCTTCTCGGACTGCTCAGCGCGCTGGAGCACTGCCAGCTGTCGCGCCTCCTGCGACTGCAAGAACTCCGCCGGCGGTCGCGCATCGGTGATGTTGATCTTGGCGATCGTCACGCCGTACTGCTCGACATCGACGTTCAGCGAATCGCGCAGGCCGGCGGTTTCCTGGCGGGCCAGATCGTTAACTTGATCCGAGGTCACCAGGCGTACCATCGAGCGGATCGCGTCCTGACAGGCCGCCTGAAACACCTGATCGAAGCCGCTGGCCGAGATGCCATACACAAAACGATACGGGTCAGTCACCATGAAGGTGATCGACGTATCGACGGCGGCCCGGACATTGTCACGGGTCGGTGCTTCTTTGACCGGCGCGTCGTACGGAATCTCGCGCCGCGAGACCAAATGCGAGACGACCACCCACGGCGCGATAAAGTGCAAGCCTGCGCCGACAACGCCGATATGCTTACCGCCACGAGACAGCAGCGCGTTCGCGCCTTCCGGCACCTGGATATACAGCGAGCGCAGCAGGCCAAAGAGGA
>DASWTW010000017.1:0-7585 GCA_036401895.1 Herpetosiphonaceae bacterium
ACTGAGCGGCTCGTAGGCGCCACGATGGGATTGCACGGGCGGGCGCGGCCGATCGGTCGGCAGATCCAGCACGGGTAATCCAGCCAGGCGGCGCTGCCAGTAGCCGAGCTGCTGCTCCAGGACCTCGCCCTGGAGCCACGCGCGCTGCCAGATGGCGAAGTCGGCGTACTGGATCGGCAGCGGTGCCAGCGGCGACGGCCGGCCCTGGCTGAACGCGGTGTAGAGCGCGATCATCTCACGCTGGAAGACGCCTGACGACCAGCCGTCCGAGATGATATGGTGCATCGCGAACAGCACGATATGCTCGTCGGGACGCAGCCGCAGCAGCTCAGCCACAAACAATGGTCCGCGTGTCAGATCGAACGCGGTCTGCGACGAAGCCCGCCGCCGTGCGCGGGCCTCGGCCTCCCGCTCAGGCTCAGGAAGCTGGGACAGGTCGGTGAGCGGCAGCGGCACCGGAGCGGCCGGCGCGATCACCTGGATCGGCTGCTCGTCGACTGTCGCAAATGTCGTGCGCAGCGCCTCATGCCGCGCTATAATCGTGTTCAGCGCCTGCTGGAGCGCCGGAATGTTCAGCTGGCCGGTCAGCTGGAGCGCAAACGCAATATTGTAGGCTGCATTCCCAGGCTCCCACTGATCGAGGAACCACAGCCGCTGCTGCGCAAACGACAGTGGCAGCTCGGCCTGCTGTGTGCGCGGGAGAATCGTTTGCGGGGTGGTCGCATCCAGGCCTTCTTCTTCCATCAGCAAGGCCAGGAGCTCCAGCTCCTCGGCCGAAAGTCCGCCGGCTGCCGGTAGGTTCTGCGAATCCATGCGTATCACCGTTCCTCGTGGGCGTGCTTCTGGTGCAGTGCGTAGTGTCGCGCATCGGGTAGCAGATGCTTGCTCTGCTGGGGCAGCCTGGCCGACCAGCTCAGTCTACCTCGCTCAGGTCGCGCTGGTAATCAATCGATGGTGTGGCATAACTGACCGAATGGCATGGCTGCTCGATCGCACGCCGTTCTCCGGCGCGCAGCGCCAGCTCCACCAGGCTGATCGGGATCGTGTTGCGCCGACACATGAGAGGGATTCTATCGATGTTGGAGCGATCGAGGCACCAGGGAGGCGTCTCCTCATGGCTTGTTGCCTGTAGGCTGGATCAAACACAGGAGTCCGAGCCCGGTTTAGGATCGCCGCTCGTTGAGTACACGGCAAAATTATAAGCGGCTGTCAGATGTACGTCAACCTGGAATTTACTTTTATGATTTTTTACTGTACCGTCGTCTAGTGGTCCAAGGTTTTTTGATATTCCGGATTATCGGTAAAAAACATGTTGATCCAATCTCGGTAAAAAACATGTTGATCCAATCAAGGTTTGGTCAAACGAAAGACAAGCTCGGTTGGAAAATCGAAGCGCTCGATCTGCCACTGCTCGGCCTGAGCCATCGGCAGGAAGCGACTCTCGTAGTTCTCCGCCATACCTTTATTACGGCCGCCAAGACTACGAGCCGGAAACGAAACGATGATGATCCTGGCGTTGAGCGTGCGCAGCAGACGCAAGCTGCTATGTTTATCGATCTGCTCCAGCGGCGGCAGCACCTTTAGCGCCAGCGCCACATCGACCTGCTCCTGTGGTGGAGCGCTCACCAGGTCACAGGTGAAGGCTTGCCCACCGACGCCCAGGAGCGGCAGGCAGGTATTCAGAAAAGCCACCTGATCCGCAAAAATATCACAGGCGTAGTAGGTCATAGCGCCGTCGAAGGGCATCCACGGAATCGACAACGGATTGAGACCACAGGCTACGTCGAGCACCGAGCGAATCGGCGGCAGTTCCGCGAAGATCGTCGTGTAGAAGCGATCCAGCAGCTCGATCCGCTCACGGGTAGAGGCGTGATGCTGCATGATCGCGAGGCAGCCCTGGCGCAACGCCTGCGGATCGCCGCTCTGCGCGCTTGCAGCCAGCAGCTCGGCCCAGCGCTCATACTGCGGCTTGGCGTCGAGATAGGCGCCTGAAACCTGATGCAGCTTGTTTTTGGTAGCTTTGATCGCTTCTTTCAGGTTGCGCCGCACGCCCAGCTCGCGCCGCCCGATATTCTGAATCAGATCCAGCGAGATCGCGCGATACTTGGAGCTTTCAAGAACCGCCTGGATCAGCTTCTCCAGCTGTACTTGATCGCGAGTGTCCATGTATCTCTTTCCTCAACGCCTCCATCAGCTGCATCATAAATCGGAGGTTGTGAATCGTCGCCAGGCGATAAAATAAGCCATCGTTGATCTTGTAGAGATGGTGCAGATAGCCGATCGAGTACTTCGCGCAGGTGTAGCAGTCGCAATAGGCCGATAAGGGCGCGTCGGTCTTGATATGCTTCTTGTCTTCGATGTACAGGTTGAAGTACCAGTCGCCCGTGAATTGAAAGCGCTCGCTCGCCGGATCAGCCGTGTAGATGTAAAGCCGTCCGCCGCGCGCATCGCGTGTGGGCAAGGCGCTGTCGAAGATCTCGTAGCCCAACCGCGTACAGGCGACCACGTTGGCGGGATGGCCGATGCCCAGCGCGTGGACCGGAAACTCGCGCGGGATCACCGAGCGCGTGAAGGCCAGCATCTCATGCAGCAGCTGGTTGTTACTGTCGAGCGGCCAGCCGCCGTAGCCAAAGCCGTCAAAGCCGATCTCCAGCAGTGCATCGGCGCACTGACGGCGTAGATCTTCGTAGCCGCCCCCCTGCACCACGCCGAACAGCAGCGGCCTCGTCGCCATATCGCGGCGCTGGCGTACCTGGCGCGTAAACTCTTCCTTGCAGCGCCGGGCCCACTTGATCGTGCGGGCAACCGAGGCCGACTGCTCGGCGTAGTCTTCGTCGACATGCGTGCAATCGTCGAGGCAGATCACCACGTCGGCGCCGTAGGCGAGCTGAAGCTGCACACTTTTTTCGGGCGTCAGCTGGAACTTGCGATCCGCGCCCTCCGGCTGAAAGCGAATGCCTTGATCAGTAATGCTTCCCAGACGCGGATTCTGCCGGATCAGCGAGTAGGCCTGAAAGCCGCCCGAGTCGGTAATGATCGGACGATTCCAGTCAGCCATCTTGTGCAGTCCGCCCAGCGCCTGAATCGTCGACGAGCCGGGACGCTGCATCAGGTGGAAAACGTTCATCACCACTGCTTGCACGCCGGCCGTGCGCAGATCGTCAGAATCGACGGAGCGCACCACGCCGCGAGTAGCGTCCGGCAAATAAGTTGGCAGGACAAGATCGCCGTGAGCAAGCTTGAGCGTACTAATCATCCTCGTCTTCCTCGGGCTCCGCGTCGGACTCCCACTCTGCTCCTGCGTCGGCCTCGTCATCCAGATCTTCCACGTCGGCCTCAGGAGCCGCGCCCGGCTGCCATTCCAGCTTGGCCGCTCGGTCGTTGCCCGCGATCACGACGATATACTCGCCACGAGGCTTGGTCTCGGCGAACTCGTCGCGTAGCTCGGAGAGCGTCCCGCGTATGACTGTCTCGTAGAGCTTGGTCAGATCGTTAGCGATGACGGCCTCGCGATCGCCGAAAACTTCCAGCGCATCGTCGAGAAATGCCGCCAGACGATATGGGCTTTCATAGAAGATCAGCGTGTGCGGCGACAACAGATCGACCTGCATGAAGCGCTTGCGCGGCCCTGGCTTGCGCGGAGGAAAACCGCGAAAGGTAAAGCTGTGCGCGGGCAGGCCTGAAAGCACGAGCGCCATGATCGCGCCGGTGGGACCGGGCAGCATGGTGACTTCCAGATCCTCCTCGATCGCGCGACGAACCAGCGTGTAGCCGGGATCGGCAATGCCGGGCGTGCCGGCGTCGGTGACCACCGCAACCGATTTGCCCTGCTTCAGCAGGCCGATCACTCGCCCGGCGACTTGCTGCTCGTTGTGCTGGTGAAACGATAGCTGCGGCTTTTTGATCCCAAAGTGCTTGAGCAAAACACCGGTTTTTCGTGTATCCTCGCTTGCTATTATGTCAACTTCACCTAATATATCCAGCGCCCGCAGCGATATATCACGCAGATTCCCGATTGGCGTTGCAACAAGATATAACATGATCTCCCTTTTCAACCCTTCGATATGCTCTCGATCAGCGCCTGATCATTATATCAGCACTTCACCGGCCACAACCCCGGATCTATGCAGTCGGCACACTATCGCTCAGCTTATGGAGGCAAAAAACCAGCTCGGACTCGAACTCAAGCTCGGTGCTGGCCCAGGGCTGGCCTGCGATAATACCAGCCATTAGCTGTCGGTGACGATCGCGCAGATCGTGGTGGCCACCTGAGCTTTGCGCCGGCAGCGAGACCGCGACCCAGCGCGCGGGCAGCGCTTCCAGCAGCCGCAGGCTCGATCCACGCTGGCGGGCCTCCAAACGATGGACTTCTTTGAACAAAAACGCAACGTCGGCCTGCTCACGCGGCGGCTCGACCAGCACGTCCTGCACACGTGCCAGCGGAGCCAGTCCCTGCAAAACAAAGGCGTGGTTGAGCAGATCGACGCGCTCCTGGTTGATGTCGTAGGCGTAGTAGCGCGTGGTCGTCGGCAGACACATCCAGGGAAACGAGAGCGGATTCAGACCGCAGGCGACATCCATCAGCGACGACGGCCGGCCGGTGACCTCGAAGATGCCGGCGTAAAACTGATCGTAGATCGGCAGGCGCTCACGTGTGGACAGATGCACCTCCAGCAGACGCGCGCACACCTCGCGGAGCTGATCGGCGCTGCCACTGTCGGCGGCCTGGCTCAGCTCCAGGGTCGCGGTGGCATAGTCAGGATCGCCGAGATAGGCCGCGACAATGCGGTGCAGCTTCTTGCGCACGGCTTTGACCAGATCTTTTTCTTTCTTGTAATGGCCCAGCTCCATCAAAACCAAATCTTTGACTGTTTCGCGCGCAATCGGCCTGTCTTTATATTTCGGGGATTGCATAATCTCGGAGACGATCGCCTCCACGTCGAGCCGGGATTGAGGCACAACAGGTTCTCCTTAGCAGATTCTGCGCAGCGTGAGGCAGCCGCGGCACTACCCAAAAAGCGCCAAAACCGTTATATTGGGGAAGCAAGCGCTGCGTTCGATCCGCCGACGCGCCAATTCTAGCACAACGTTTTATCAGCATAGCTGAATTAAAGGGGAATACTCCATGCCAACCGAACGCGAAGCCGGCCTTAACGCCGTTCGCGCAGCAGCTCGTCTCTGCGCAGCGGTTCGCTCCGAGATGGTCGCCGGCGCCGGTACCGATAAGCTCGACAAACACGATCGCAGCCCTGTCACGATCGCGGACTTTGGCGCACAGGCGATCGTCAGCCGGATCATCAGCGAGTCGTTTCCTGACGATACATTTGTGGCCGAGGAAGATAGCGCGCTGCTGCGTGACGCCGCCAATGCCGCACAGCTCGCGGCCGTGCAGCGCTTTGTCCAGGCTGAGATCGGCGCGGGCGATGAAACGTCGATTCTGAACTGGATCGATCGCGGCAAAGGTGAGCCCGGCGCGCGCTTCTGGGTGCTCGATCCGATCGACGGCACCAAAGGCTTTCTGCGCCAGGATCAGTATGCGATCGCGCTGGCCTTGATCGAGAATGGACAGGTAACACGTGGCTTTCTGGCCTGTCCCGCACTGCCCCACGACGGTGGTACCGGCGCGATCTTTGTGGCCGAGCGCGGCGCTGGAGCCGAGTGGTGTAGGCTCGACGGCAACGATTTTCGGCCTGTGCGGGTGCGAGATGCGCGCGATCCGCAGCTGGCGCGGCTGGCAGAAAGCGTCGAGTCCGGCCATACCAATCGTGGGATCTCGGCGCAGATGCAGGAGGCGCTCGGCATCACCAGCGAGCCGGTGCGCATGGATAGCCAGGCAAAATACGCGGCGGTCGCCTGGGGCCAGGCTGACATCTACCTGCGCGCGCCCAACGCCAGGACGCCGGACTATCGCGAGTGCATCTGGGATCACGCGGCGGGCTGGCTGATCGTCGAGGAGGCGGGCGGCACAGTCACCGATGTGTACGGCGCGCCGCTGGACTGGACGCGGGGACGGCGGCTGCAAAACAATATTGGCGTGATCGCCACCAACGGCCATCTCCATCAGCAGGTGCTGGATGCGCTGGCCGCGCTGCTGCCGGCACGCTCCACGTAAGGTTTACTGATGTGCGTGGCCGACCGAGTCAAGGAGGTGGCATGATGAATCCATCATTACACAAGGAGCTTGTCGCCGCGCGGCTGTCCTTTCATCTCCTGCTCGCTTCGCTCTCGGATGAGGATCTGGCGCGCAAAAGTCACAATCCGGCCTGGACCAACAAACAAATCATCTTTCATATGGCTTTGGGCTTTTTTCTGCTCCCGAGTCTATGTTTGCTGGCGCTGCTGTTCGGACGATTGCCGCCCGTCTTTTCCAAAGCCTTCGCGCGCCTGCTCAACAGCTTGACACGACCGTTCAATGTCGTAAACGCGCTGGGTGCGTATGGCGGTGGACGCGTATTCACACGCGCGGCGTTGAGCAGAACCTTTGATGCAGTGTATGCGCTCAGCCTGCGCATGGCACAACATATTCCACCTGAGGAGTGGCAGCGCGGGATGTTTTATCCAACGCAGTGGGAGCCGCTATTCCATAGCTACATGAACCTGGAAGACGTGTACCGCTTTCCAGTCCGGCACTTCTACTCGCATGTCCGGCAGATCGCGCGCTGACTCCTGGCTCGGTGTCATGAGGAAAGACGCGACCGAATCATCGCCAGCATAGATGCTGGCCGGCCGGAATCAAAAACGGCGGACGAATCTCGTCCGCCGCCGGTCGATGTTGGTTGCTTACAGGTTTGTGCTCGACGGCTGAGGCGACGCCGGAGTGCTCGGCGCGGCCGGATCGGCCGGCGCACCGCGCTCACCACGGCCATGTCCGCCAGGACCCTTGAGCCGCAGGCCGCGCTGCTGAAGCTCAGCATAGGCCGCGTCGGCCTGCGCCTGAGTCAGCGTGCCGTTAGCGACAGCCTGATCCAGCTGGGTCTTCGCCGCAGCCAGCGCCGCATCCGTCACCGCCTGCTCGGTCGTGTTGTTTGCCTGAGCCAGCTGGGCCAGCGTCTGACCGCTGCGCAGCTGAGTCTTCAGCTCGTCGGTCGTCAGGTTGAGCGTTTTGGCGGCGGCGTCGAGCATCGCCTGGCGAACGCCGGCAACCTCGGGAGCGCCACGCATGCCACCCCGGCCACCACGACCGCCGAAGAGCGAGCCGACATCGCCGGCCTGAACGCGCTGCTTGAGCGCATCAGCCTGCTCCTGGGTCAGGGTGCCCTGCTGGACGGCTGCATCGGCCGTGTTGTTGCCGGCCGTCGTGATCGCGCTGTCGAGCGCCGAGCGCTGAATACCGAGCGTGGAGGCCAACTGGTTCAGGAACAGCTCACGTAGACTCGTGCCCGTCGCGTTCGGCTGCGCCTGCGCCGGCGTCTGAGTCTGGGTGGGCGGCTGCGTCTGAGCGCTCGCGCTCACGCCCAGCAGCGCCGGCCGGAAGGCAACGCCGAGCGCAAGACCGAGCACCAACGCCGCCATAATAACGAACGATTTCCGCTGCATTCCTTGTTCTCCTTGGAACTCTCACCAGAAGCGCTGCCATTCACCCCGG
>DASWTW010000018.1:0-7917 GCA_036401895.1 Herpetosiphonaceae bacterium
GCCACACACTTGTCGCCACGGTGGACGGTACGCTGGTCGGTGTGGGGACGCTCTTCGAGAGCACGATCCATCCGCGCATGTTGTTTGTCACGCTCAACGTCGCGCCCGGCTGGCAGCGGCGAGGCATCGGATCGCAAATCTGGGCTGCGCTTGAAGCGCTGGGCGATGAGCGGCCGTGGATCACCAAGATGACGCGCGAGGATCAGCCGGGTATGAGCTTTCTCCACAAGCGCGGCTTCAAACCGCTGGTCAGCACGCTAACGGGACTGCTCGATCCCGCAGCGCCAGCCGTGCAAGCCTGGATCGCCAGCCTGCCGCAAGCAGTGCCGGGCTACGGGATCATCAATTTCGAGGACGCGCCGGCAACGTGGGAAGAAGTCGCGCTGGTTCACGCTGCGATCTATCGCCGGGCGCACGAGTGGAATCCGCCGATCGAGGAGAGCGTGGACGGCGCGCTGGCCCACTACTGCGGCCCGAATGTTCTGCTCGGATCGCAGCTCTGCGTGTATCGTGACCAACAGCTGGTCGGCGCGGCCAATCTGATCGTGCATCCGTTCGAGCCCGAGAGCGGCGAAGCGTATCTGGTCAATCTCGGCGTGCTCGATCTGCCGCCTGCCGATGCCGATACGCTGACTGGCGCGCTGATCCGGCGCTCGCTCTCGTTCGCCGCTGAGCGTGGTCTGCGCGTGCGCTTCGAGGCCGACGATCCGCACCAGCCGTTCCAAAGCTGGCTGCTCCACGCTCCCGCCAGCGAGGTCGATCACGACTTTACGATCATGGGCAGCGCCTAGCTCAGCTGATCCTTGATAAAATCGAGCGTCCGGCGCACAATCTCACGCGAGCGCTTGCTGTCGTCCAGAATATCGAAGGCGTGCTGTCCTTCAGGATGCGTCATCAGGTCGATCGCCAGATTGCGGGCCAGCGCCTGCTGCACAAAGCGATCGATCCCGACGTTGATCCACGGCTGATCCTGGCCGGCGCGCACCACCAGCAGCGGCACGATCGCCGTCATGTCTTCGATCTGCGCCAGCGGCGAGGCTGCTCGCAGCGATTCCTCAGTTACCGACGGCGGAAGATGGCCGTGTAAGAGCTGCAAATCCAGCGGCCCGTAGTACGCCACGACGCAGCGCACGCCTTCCTGACGCAGCCCAACCTGCACGCCGTAGGGCACGCCCGCCGAAAACGCCCACACGCACAGCCGCTCAGGGTCAATGCCCAGGCTCGGCCCTGAGCGGCGCACAAACTCGATCAGATCCGCGATGTCGCTGCCGACGTCGGGCATCCTGGTGAACTGCTCGGTCGAGCGATGATCGAAGGTGACAGCGGCCAGACCCGACGCGGCAACAAGCTGTCCCAGCGACACGAACGGCCCTTTGTCCTTGGTGCCGATGATCAGCTCGGGCGGAAGATCGCCGTGTACCAGCAGCACCGTAGGCCGCAGCTCGGCCGGCTCCTCGCTCGGCAGATACACATCCAGCCGCAGATCGAGGCCGTCGACCTGCTTGTACACCAGATCCCGCTCTGGCTGGATCTGCTCCATGCCCGGCACCTGATACACATTGCGCTTGCGCCATACTTCTCTGGGGTCCATAGTCGTATGTGCTCCTTGTGCTAAGCCGCCTCCCAAAAACAAAGCGTTCGCGGACTCGTCTGGAATCTCGCGAACGCTCTGCTGCCGGGATCGATGCTTACCACTTGTATTTCTGCGGATCGATGCCGATATACTGGCTCAGCCAGTTGATCTGATCCCGGAAAGCCTGGCTGCTCAGGCCGTGGTCGGTGTTATACCAGATGATCTCTTTGGGCTGGCTGCCGGCCTCCTGGTAGCGCTTCGCCGACTCGGAGTTGACCAGCGAGTCGTTGCGCGCGTTCTGATACAGCAGCGCCGAAGGAGCCGCGTGAGCCACAAAGCGGATCGGCTCGATCGGGTCCATCAGCACTTTCCAGCTTTCGAACATCTCAGACGGCACCAGCGCCGAAACGTCGTTGGCGGGCGTGGGATAGCTGTAGTGCTCGACCAGCCCGCCATCGCCGGCGGCAAACACAAACGCCTTGATGCGCTTCTCGATGCCGGCCAGCAGACCGCCCAGCGCCGCGCCGTAGCTATAGCCGATGTAGCCGATGCGCTCGGGATCGACATCCGGCCGCGATTGCAGCAGATCCACGCCGCGTCGTAGATCGACCATGAACTGGATCTGCTCGTCATAGTCGCGCTGCCCGAAAGCCATAAATCGCCCATCACGGCGCGTAAACGGCGCGTCGATCAGCAGCGCGACGGCGCCGGTCTTCACCAGTTCCTCGGCATAGCCCCGCAGCGAGTCGCGGCTGCCCGGTGAGCCATGCTGCATGATCACGCCCGCAAACGGTCCCGGTCCCTCCGGCACGATCAAGTAGCCCGTAACCCGGCCGCCTTTGGGGCTGGCGTACGAAATATCATGGATCGTGATCTCTTGCTTCTCTTCCTTGACAACCGATTGCAAGTCCAGCGGCGCACTCTGATCGTAATCGAAAAGCTTCAGGTTCGCCTCGTAGCTCCAGGTATCGGCTGTGGGCACGGCGCTAGGAGTGCTGGACGCGGTCGGCGAAGCTTGCGCGGTTGGTGAAGCTTGCGCGGTCGGCTGCTCCGCGACCGTCGTCGCATCCGGCTGTTCCGATGGCTGCGGTGTTTCAGCCGAGGGAGCCGCCGAGCTACAGCCGGCAATAATCAAAGAAAGCAGCAGGAGTATCGTGATCATTAAAGGAATCGGGGCATTCTGACCGAGCATGAAACCTCCTTGGGAGCGGATAGTAAGAGCCAGGCGAATCGGCGCTGACGAGGAAGAACACCAGTCACTGCTCAAGCGATGAAATGCGATACGGCTGCAATCATACCATATCAGAATTTGTAAAAGATTGGTATAAAGCATACCAAAAAACCGCTCAGGAACAGCTATTCCGGCTTTGCTTCACGCAGGGGATTGTGGTACAATAGCCACGTATTTGCGCGAACGTAACGTCTGGCGACGTAGCCAAGTGGTAAGGCAGAGGTCTGCAAAACCTCCATCACGGGTTCGAATCCCGTCGTCGCCTCCAATGAGCAAGCGAAACGGCTGTGGTGCGCAAACCACAGCCGTTTCTATGCGTTCTAGCGCTGCTCAGGCGAAAAAAGAATACGTTGGGACGCGCTCAATGCTGGCGTCGCGCGCGGGGCCAACCGAGATCAGCGTAGCAGGAGCGCCGGTCAACTCTTCCAGACGCAAAAGGTAGCGCTGGGCGTTGGGCGGCAGCTCGTCGAACGAGCGAGCCGCGTCGGTGCCGGTCTGCCAGCCCGGCAGCTCCTCGTAGATCGGCCTGGCCTGGCTGAGCTCGACGTCGCTGCTTGGCATGTAGTCGATCGTTTGCTCGCCGATCTGGTAGCCGGTGCAGATGCGCAGCGTCGGCAGTGTGTCGAGCACATCGAGCTTGGTGATCGCCAGATGGTCGACGCCGTTCAGCTCGACGACATAGCGCGCGGCCACCGCATCGAACCAGCCGCAGCGACGCGGCCTGCCGGTCGTCGTGCCGTACTCGTGGCCGCGCTCGCGCAGCTCGGTTCCGGTCTCGTCCAGCAGCTCGGTCGGGAAAGGCCCACCGCCCACGCGGGTAGAGTAGGCTTTGAACACGCCGAGCACGCTGCTTACCTGGCGCGGCCCGATGCCGGCGCCCTGGCACGCGCCTGCGGCACCCGGCGCGGATGAGGTCACGTAGGGGTAGGTGCCCCAGTCGACGTCGAGCAGCGAGGCTTGCGCGCCTTCGAGCAAAATTCGATCGCCACGGCCTATAGCTTGCTGAACACGCGGATGCGTTGTGGCGATGCGATCTTTCAGCGCGCTGCCATATTCGCGGAGCTTAGCGAAGGTCGGCTCAAGCGATTGAGGCTGACCGCCGTACTGCTCAAGCAGTTTGTTCTTAACATCCAGCGCCCGGCGCAAACGTTGCAGCAGCAGATCCTCATGGAGCAGATCGCCCATGCGGATACCGATGCGCTCCATTTTGTCGCTGTATGCCGGCCCAACGCCGCGACCTGTCGTCCCGAGCCGGCCATCGCCACGCTGCGACTCTTGGATGCGATCTTGCTCCAGGTGGTACGGCATAATGACATGTGCGCGATCGCTGATAAACAGATTATCGAAGGTAACGCCGGCAGATGCGAGCGTCTCCATCTCTTCCAGCAACGCGGCAGGATCGACGACAACGCCGGTACCGATGATATTGACGGTTTCTGAATTGAAAATGCCTGCGGGCACAAGATGCAGTTTGAAGGTGCCCCGGTCATTGATAACGGTATGACCAGCGTTATTTCCGCCGCTGTAGCGGATAACCATGTGAGATTGTTGCGCGAGCAGATCGACGATTCGGCCTTTGCCTTCATCGCCCCATTGCCCGCCAATAACGGCAACAACAGACATACGGGAACATCCTAGTTTATGTACTGCGCACACGCGTTCATGCGTGTGTGGGCATCGAAAGCCGGGGGTAGTATAGCATACCCATCATAAGCCAAAGGATACCCTGAACGAGCGGCACCAGGCCGCAAAGGTGTACACACATGAACGATACTATTACGTTTGAAGATCTAGGTCTCAGTGAACCAACACTAAAAGCCATCGCTGAGCTAGGCTACGAAGAGCCCACGCCAATCCAGGCCCGCACGATTAATCGCATGACCGAGGGCGTGGACGTGATCGCCCAGGCGCAGACCGGCACCGGCAAGACCGCAGCCTTTGCGCTGCCGATCATCGAGAAGCTGGACGCCGGCGTCCGCACGCCGCAGGCGTTGGTCCTGACGCCAACCCGTGAGCTGGCGGTCCAGGTCGCTGAAGCGTTTCACTCCTACGGCAAGTACCAGCGCATCTCGATCCTGCCGGTCTACGGCGGCCAGCCGATC
Organism: Herpetosiphonaceae bacterium; assembly: GCA_036401895.1. Classification (GTDB taxonomy): domain Bacteria; phylum Chloroflexota; class Chloroflexia; order Chloroflexales; family Kallotenuaceae; genus LB3-1. Next base: position 4,907 of record DASWTW010000018.1, read on the forward strand.
GAGCGCCAGCTGCGCGCCCTGGATCGCGGCGTGCAGATCGTCGTCGGCACGCCCGGACGCCTGCTCGATCATATTCGGCGCGGCACACTCAAGCTGGATGGCGTCGGCACTGTGGTGCTCGACGAGGCCGACGAGATGCTTGATATGGGCTTTATCGAGGACATCGAGGCTATCTTGCAGGAAACGCCCCAGACTCGCCAGACCGCGCTCTTCTCGGCTACCATGCCCGGCCCGATCGCCGAGCTGGCGCGACGCTATATGCGTGATCCGCAGCGGATCACCGTCCAGGCCGAGCAGATGACCGTTCCGCAGATCCGCCAGGTCTACTATGAGGTCGGCGGCCGCGACAAGTTCGAGATTCTGGCGCGCATCCTTGATTTCGAGACGCCAACCTCGGCGATCATTTTCTGCCGCACCAAGAGCGAAGTCGATTCACTCGGCGAGCGGCTGATCGCGCGGGCGTTTCCGGCCGAGACGCTGCACGGCGATCTGAGCCAGGTTCAGCGCGATCGCGTGATGGGCCGCTTCCGCAGCAGCCAGGTCGAGCTATTGGTCGCGACCGACGTGGCGGCCCGTGGTCTGGATGTGGAGCATGTCTCCCATGTTATCAACTACGATATTCCGCTCGATCCCGAGATCTATGTCCATCGTATCGGACGCACGGGTCGCGCCGGACGCACGGGCACAGCGATCACGCTGGTTACGCCCCGTGAGCGCCGGCTGCTCAAGATCATCGAGCGCACCATAAACTCGCAGATCCAGCGGATGCGGCTGCCAACCATCGCCGATGTCGTAGCGCGCCGCCGCGAGTCCTTCAAGGAGACGCTGCGCGAGACGATCGCTGCGGGCGGGCTGGAGCAGTACACAATCATGGCCGAAGACCTGGGCGAAGAGTATAGCCCCACGGATCTGGCCGCCGCCGCTTTCAAGCTTCTGATGGGCGCGCCACAAAATCCCGACGAGGATAAGCTGGCGCAGGAGGAGATCGAGGAGATCGAGGACGAGCGCGACGGACGCCGCCGCCAGCGCCGCGATCGCAGCTTCGGCCCAGAGCGCGGTATGGCCCGGCTGTATATCGACGTTGGCCGCGATGATGGTGTGCGTCCCGCCGATATTGTGGGCGCGATCGCCAATGAGGCCGGCATTCCTGGCCGCGCGATCGGCGCGATCGAGCTGTTCGAGCGCTTCTCGTTCGTCGAGGTGCCCAACAACCACACTGAGCGGGTCATGCGCGCGCTCAAGCGAACGACGATCCGTGGCCGCAAGATCTCACCCAGCATTGCCAAACCACGACGATAAGTCGTACAATAGCTATACAGGTTGATCTGTACGGCGATTGCGAACATCCCACGCTGCATCAGGCTTACCTGAGCGACGTGGGATGTTTGCTTTCATGCGGCTAGGATGGGCACATGGAAAGTATCGTTCCAACACCAGAAGAAGAGCAGCTTGCGACCATGCTGCACGCTCTCGGTAATCCCATGCGCTTAGCCATCACTCGCTACATAGCCAATAATCCCGGCTGCATCTGCAACGATCTGGTCGTCCGCTTCGATCGCGCACAGGCGACCGTCTCGCAGCATCTCGCCACTCTCCGGCGCGCTAATGTCCTTATCTCTGAGCAAGACGGCCCCGCGACCTGCTACTGGGTTAATATCAAGCATGTTGCCTGGCTCTATGGCCAGCTAGGCCAGCTAGCTCTACCCTCAATCCAGCCAGAATCGCCCTGACTCGACGCTCACAAGGATTTGAATGTGCATATCGATCATCAATGGCATACGGTCAACGGCGTCCGGCTGCACTGTGCCGTCGCCGGGAACGGGCCGCTGCTGCTACTGCTCCACGGCTTCCCCGAGTTCTGGTATTCCTGGCGACACCAGATTCCAGTCCTGGCCGAGCACTTCACGGTCGTAGCGCCGGATCTGCGCGGCTACAACGATAGCGATAAGCCTCCGCGCATCAGCGACTATACAACGTCGATCCTGGTAGAAGATGTTGTACAACTGATCCACTCGTTCGGCTACGAGCGCGCAATTGTAGCCGGTCACGACTGGGGTGGCGCAATTGCGTGGTCCACGGCCTTAGCACGACCCGATGTAGTCGAAAAGCTGATCGTGCTCAATATACCGCACCCGCGTCTATTCACTCAGCATCTTCTCACCAACCCGCGCCAGCGGCTAAGAAGCTGGTATATCCTGGCTTTTCAGGTTCCCCGGCTACCAGAGATGGTGCTGCGCGCCAACAACTACCAAGCGATCGAGGAATCATTTCGAGGAATGGCGGTGCATAAAGAGGTATTCTCGGATGAGGTTATCGCGGAATATAAGCGAGCGCTAGACAAACCAGGAGCTCTAACCAGTGCGATTAACTACTACCGAGCTTTAACAAGATCAGCTTCAGGCAGCTTCTGGCTGGATATTGATCCGGTTGCGAAGATGCCAGTGATGCTGATCTGGGGAGAACAAGACACAGCACTGGGCAAAGAGCTAAACCGGGAGCTTGAGCGCTACGTGCCGAATCTGACCAAGCACTTTATTCCGGACGCCAGCCACTGGGTTCAGCAAGATCGGCCAGATCTGGTAAATCAGTACATGCTAAGCTTTTTGGTATAGCGACCAAGGTTAAACACAAACGCCGAGCAAATTGCTCGGCGTTTGCACATTTATGGTCAGGGTGCACGGACCTTGTCTCCCAGGGCTGAGGCCCCAGTACCCGCGGCGCTGCCACGTTTCACGGCCCGGTTCGAGATGGGACGGGGTGGGTCCGTGGCGCTCCTCGCACACCCAAACTGTTAATGTTCACACATAAACAAATCAGACACTCGTGCCGACAAACTTTAGAATAACCGAATCAAGATAAGTGTCGAAGATACCGGATCACCAGGCAAGCCCTCGCGCTTCAGCGCGCGTCCGCTCCACCCGTCGCCGGGCGTCCACGGCGCACCTGTCCTCACGGCTCATCTTGCCGCGCGCTTACCTGCCTATTGCAGCGAGGTGACTCGTCTTGTGGCG
>DASWTW010000019.1:0-1724 GCA_036401895.1 Herpetosiphonaceae bacterium
AACCGCAACGAATGGAGATAGATCATGAACGCGCTCCGCACCCCCAAGATCACCGGCATCGCCTGGCTCGTGGTTCGCTTGTATCTCGGCTATGAATGGTTTATGGGCGGTTTCGAGAAGGTCGTTGGTCCCGGCAGCGAGCGATGGATCGGCGACCAGGCCGGCGCCTCTGTGGCCGGCTTCCTCAACGGCGCGATCGCCAAGTCGGCGCTGGCCGAGGGCTTCGACCCGATCAAAACGCCCCATCCCGCCGTCCAGGAGTGGTACGCGATCCTCGCCCGTGACGTGTTTCTGCCCAACGCCGCGCTCTTCAGCTACCTGATCGCCTTTGGCGAGCTGCTGGTCGGCATCGCGCTGATCGTCGGCCTCTTCACGCGCTTCTCGGCCTTCATGGGTGTCGTGATGGCGCTGGCGCTCTTCCTGGCCGGCGCGGTCAGCACGTTGCCGCAGCTGCTGACGATCGGCCTGGTGATCACGCTGGTTGGCACGAACGCCGGCTACTACGGCCTCGACTCCGTCGCCCGCCCGATCGAGCAGCTCCTGGCCCGGCGCACGCGCGAGCGCTTCTTCCACGCCCCGCAGCCTGCCTAACAACACCAGATTCTCTGATGACCTGCAACTGCCTGGGAGTAGCTACTTCCAGGCAGTTGTCGATCGAGGAAGCGCTTTACACGAGAAGGAACACTTGTATGAACTGGGTATCAGCTGAAGAAGCCGTCTCGGCGATTAGCTCAGGTGATCACATCTTTATTCACAGCATCGCGGCCGCACCACAGGAGCTGATCGCTGCGCTGATGCGGCGATCCGACGAGCTGCGCGGCGTCGAGCTCTTTCATATTCACACCGAAGGCCCGGCACCCTACGCCGCGCCCGAGTACGCCGCGAGCTTTCATACCAACGCGCTCTTTGTCGGCGCGAATGTTCGCACGGCTGCCGCACCCAACGAGCCGGACTATATTCCGGTGTTTCTGAGCGAGGCACCGGCGCTGTTTCGCACGGGGATTCTGCCGCTGGACGTCGCGCTGATTCAGGTCTCGCCGCCGGACCAGCACGGCTTTTGCTCGCTCGGCGTGTCGGTGGACATCTCGCGGGCTGCGGTGCAGAGCGCCCGCCAGGTGATCGCGCAGGTCAACCCGCAGATGCCGCGCACCCACGGCGACGGCCTGATCCATGTGCGCGAGATCGACGCCGCCGTCGCGGTGGATGTGCCGCTGCCCGAAACGCCGCCGCATCAGCTGACGGATGTCGAGCAGGCGATTGGGCGGCACTGCGCTGCGCTGATCGACGATGGCGCGACGTTGCAGCTGGGCATTGGCGCGATCCCGGATGCGGTGCTGGCTGCGCTGACCACGCATCGCCGGCTGGGCATCCACAGCGAGATGTTCTCCGACGGCGTGATCGATCTGGTCGCGCAGGGCGTGATCACCGGCGAGCGAAAGCGGATTCATCCCGGCAAGATCGTGGCAACCTTTGTCATGGGCTCGCGGCGGCTCTACGATTTCGTGGACGACAATCCGCAGGTGGCGCTGCTCGACGTCGCCTACGTCAACGATACCGCTGTGATCCGGCGCAACCCGCAGGTCACCGCGATCAACAGCGCGATCGAGATCGACCTGACGGGCCAGGTCTGCGCCGATTCGATCGGCACGCGCCAGTACTCCGGCGTCGGTGGGCAGATGGACTTTATCCGGGGCGCGTCGCTTTCCGAGGGCGGCAAGCCGATC